>JAAFJT010000140.1 GCA_013298955.1 Chitinophagales bacterium | reverse complement strand
AACGGATTTTTGTTGTCATTCCGTAGGAATCTGGGCGTTTCCTATGGAATGACAACAAAAATCCGTGTCAATCCGCCAAATCCGCCCAATCCGTTCTCCCATAGTACCGCCATTTTCCAAATGAGAAATTACTGCCAAAATTGAGGCTTTCGTTTTGAAACGAACCACTCAAATCATTTCTTTTTTTAACAAAAAAAAGGTATCTTTGCAGAAACTTTCCATTAAAATCATTTCAATCATGCTGGGAAACTTAGATAATGACGTTATTTTTAAGAAAGCATTTACCGATAAATTCGTGTTACAATGCTTGGTCAAAGATTTATTTGGCGTAACGTTTATTCCCGATAAAGTCGAAACGGAAAAACGTTTTCCCATGAAAATCTCATATATTGATTTCAAATACGATGTTTTTGCGCAAAGCAAAGATAAACGCGTCATCGTAGAAATCCAAAAAGTGGATTACGATTACAATTTTGACCGCTTTTTATTATATCATAACATGGCGATTGCGGAATTGCAACGGAGTTCCAAAGAGTACAAAGCGAGCAAAGTCGTTTATACGATAGTTGTGTGTACAGGCAAGTATGTAGCGAAAGAGCGCGATGGCACCGCCATTGAGAAAGATGTGTTATTTCATCATAGCAATTTGTTTGATATGGATGGACAGGAAATCGATGTATTTGGACACAAATTGATTTTTTTAAATCATCATTACATCAAAGCCGCTACGCCCGAAGCCTATAAAGATTGGCTCAATTTGGTGAAGGAATCCATCAAAAATCCTGAAAATCCAGCGATCAATTTGAAGAATCATGGTGTTAAAAAGGTTTCGGAACTCATTGATTATGAACACCTTACACCAGAAGAACGCACTGAAAGTAAAAATCGTCATGCTGCCGAAAGTGCGAAAGCCGCTTACACCGAAGCCGCGCAAATCGAAGCATTCAAACTCATCGCTACCAAATTGATTCAAGAAGGGATGGACGATTTGTTTATCGCACGAACAACAGGGCTGACCATTGCGCAAATTCAAGCATTGAAAATAATATAAAAATGGATATTAATGTATTAAATATTTTCTTTTTTTCAAGTCCGAAAGACCGACAAAAGGTCATTGTTTATCCAAACGATGACCTTTTGCTTTGGGTCGGAGTCCTCATGGCGCGTTTTGGTACTTCCGAAGGAATCGTTGGCTTTTAAGCGATTAAATCTATCATTTTATCCGATAATTTATCCGATACTTTATCCGATAGTGTCCAGTGAAATCTCACTTTAAGTCAATAATGCGGTTTTTGATTCCCCTTTTTATCGCTAAACTCTCGAACAGCGCATCTTCTATTTCTCCTTTTTGAGCATAAAGTTTTCCAATAGAAAGCAATGTGACCGCCTCATTATTCTTATTTCGACGTGATTTCCAAATAGGAAGGTTATATTGAAATAAAAACATTGCTTTGTCATTGAGATTTGTATCAGAATAATATTCTGCTAAATCATGTCGAGTTCTACATGTTATATGGTAATCACTGCCTAATGCTTCCTCCTGCAAATCCAATAGTTCATCCAGCCAATAATCGCTCCTTCGTGAAAACAAGCGATTTACCGCCCTCCACTATCCACGACAAGTAGTGTTCAAAAAGGAAGCGTCTTTTTTTAATATCTCTTTTGATTTAAAAAACAACATAGTAGTTGGACGCGCCTTTTAACGTTTTCATAACAAGATAAAAAATATTCGTAATTTAATGTTTTGTAATTTTGAATATTCGTTCACTTTCAAAATGACAAAATAGCATATGAAAGCCTATTTTATTTTTTTTTTAACTATTTCGACCGTATTTTCACCTGTTTCAGACCCGTATCAAGTCAGCACGACTTTATCCAAAGACCAAGTTTGGATGAAATTGACTCAATTTTTCGCCTACAATGGCATTTCCATCAAGACGGTGGATAAAAATAGTGGTTTGATTCAATCTGATAAAATCGGTTTTGGTTCGTATTGCAACCTTGAAGGCAATGAAGATTCTACTGCATGGGCATTATGCAATCGGATTCCAGAAATAAATACGCCTTATTTTCATTATCCACAGGTCATGAATGGGGAATTAATGGTTTTAGTCCAAGAAATCGGCGGCAAAACCCAAATTAATATCCATTTTTTTAACCTAAATGCTTATGAATTGACTGAAAATGGGGAGTATCATTTTACAACCCGCTCTACCCATGTATTAGAAAAAAGGATTGGGCAATATTTGGTAGAGTCAACCGATGAAACCTTGAAAATCAAAATAGACCCTGCTCACGCGCTTTTCGGAGAGCCAAAAGCACAAGCCGATTTACGTGCCGCAAAAGCAAAAGCAAAAGCCGATTGGAATGATGCCGAAGAGAAAAAAGCAAAAATGATAGAAGAAGATAAAACAAAGGCATCCTCTCTACTCTTGATTTTAGCTATAGTCTGTGGTGCCATTTTTGGAATCCTAAATAAGGATGAACAATAGCTATCTTTTCAAACAAGCAAAAGTCTATATTTATCAAATTTTAAAAACAAATCGCTCAGTTTAATTTTGATTTTTTTGCGATAATTTTAGACATTAGGAACGTCTTTGGTAGATTTATGTAAAAAATCTACCAAAGACGTTCCTAATATTCCCTTTTTCTTAATTCAATAATGCCTTCGCTTGTAATAACGCACCTTCCAATCCTGTAACATCCGTTCCGCCTGCGGTTGCAAAAAAAGGCTGTCCGCCGCCGCCACCTTTGATATTTTTTGCTAAGGTACGCACCATATTACCCGCATGTAACTGATTGGTTTTCACCAAGTTATCGCTAATGCGAATGGTAATTTGAGGTTTGCCAGCGTTGATTGTTCCCAACACAATAACTGCATTTCCAAGTTCGCGCTCTAAATTATATGCTAAATTTTTAACCACATTCGCATCTGTTAAACTAATTTGTGTTGAAATAAAATGCACATTTTTCACCATTTCCACCTGACTTTTGAGGCTTGATT
Source organism: Chitinophagales bacterium (assembly GCA_013298955.1). GTDB lineage: Bacteria > Bacteroidota > Bacteroidia > Chitinophagales > Saprospiraceae > JAAFJT01. The sequence goes on along the minus strand of JAAFJT010000140.1, from coordinate 3,986 downwards.
GCAATAAAGTTGCTTTTTCCGACATCATAAGCTCATTTTCTTTCTGCAATTTCTTGATTTCATCCTGCAAACTGCCAATTGCTTTTAAAACATCTTTTGGATTTTTCAACAATTGTTTGACCGATTTCAAGGTTTCAGATTCCGAATTCATAAAAGATTCTGCACCCGCGCCCGTCAATGCCTCAATCCGTCGCACCCCTGCGGATGTACCCGTTTCGCTCGTAATTTTGAACATTCCAATTTTACCCGTCGCGGAAACATGGCAACCACCACATAATTCTTTTGAAAATTTAGGGTCAAATGTAATCATTCGAACCGTTTCACCATATTTTTCACCAAAAAGCATCATTGCACCCGCCTCTTTTGCTTGCGCAATCGGCAAATTGCGTTGTTCGCCCAAAGCGACATTCTCCCGAATTTTATGATTCACAATCTGTTCAATTTCAAGCAGTTGCGCATCTTCGACCTTTGAATAATGGGCAAAATCAAATCGCAAATAATCATCATTTACTAATGAACCACGTTGCGCAACGTGCGTTCCCAACACTTGACGCAACGCCGCATGTAACAAATGCGTTGCAGAGTGATTATTTTCAATATGTCGCCGCCTTTCGACAGCCACTTGACAACGAACCGTCGCATCGTGAATATTTACAGGCAATTTTTCAACAAAATGGATGATTAATTCATTCTCTTTTTTGGTATCCGTCACCGCAATTTTCTCGCCGTCGAAATACATCCAACCCGTATCGCCCACTTGACCACCGCCTTCCGCATAAAAAGGCGTTCGATTTAACACAATTTGGTATTGAAAACCTTTTTTATCCTCCACCAATCGGTATTTTAACACATGCGCCGTATCCACACGCAATTGATCATAACCAACAAATTGTACCGAAGGCACTTCATCCAAAACCGTCCAATCGCCTACTTTTCGGATGGCATTTTCTCTCGAACGCTTTTTTTGTTCCTCCAAAGCCGCTTTAAAAGCAATTTTATCTACAGTCCAACCTTTTTCAGAAGCAATCAAAGCCGTCAAATCGAATGGAAATCCATAGGTATCAAACAATTCAAACGCTGTTGCCGTGTCCAAAACACTATTTTCAACCGTAATTTGTTCCAAACGGCGCAATCCACCTTCCAAAGTCCGCAAAAAAGAACGCTCCTCTTCCAAAATCACTTTTGCAACAAAATCTTCTTGTTGTTTCAATTCTGGAAAAACGGTTGCAAATTCTTTCGCCAAAAGTGGAATTAATTGATATAAAAGGGGCTCTTTTGAATCCAAAAATGAATAATAATACCGAACCGCCCGCCGCAAAATCCGCCGAATCACATAACCCGCACCCGTATTCATCGGCATTTGCCCGTCCGCAATCGCAAACGCAACTGCCCGAATATGATCCACAATCACTCGAAATGCTACATCCTTTTTCGCAGCCCTGTCATAACTCCCTGTGTATGAATGATTTGTGATTTTTTCAACCAATGATATAAACGGTGTGAACACATCGGTATCATACGTATATAATTTTCCTTGCATCGCCATGCACAACCGTTCAAACCCCATTCCTGTATCCACATGTTTCGATGGAAGTGGAATTAAAGATTTGTCAGCACGGCGTTCAAATTGCATAAAAACGTTATTCCAAATCTCCACCACACGCGGATGATCTTGATTGACCAAATCTTCGCCTTTCACTTTTGCGCGTTCTGCATCGGTGCGCAAGTCAATATGAATTTCAGAACAAGGTCCGCAAGGTCCTTGACTGCCCATTTCCCAAAAATTATCTTTTTTATTGCCGTACAAAATATGGTTTGCTGGCAAGTATTTCAACCAAATATTTTTTGCTTCATGGTCAGCATCCAAATTTTCTGCGGTATCGCCCCCAAAAACGGTTGCGTAAAGTCTATCTTTCGGCAATTTATACACTTCTGTTAATAATTCCCATGACCATGCAATTGCCTCCGTTTTGAAATAATCGCCAAATGACCAATTGCCCAACATTTCAAACAAAGTGTGGTGCGTTCCGTCAAAACCGACATCTTCTAAATCATTATGTTTGCCACTGACTCGTAAACATTTTTGCGTATCCGCAACCCGTCGCGCCGTAGGAACTTTGTTACCCAGAAAAAAATCTTTAAATTGCACCATACCAGAATTGCTAAACATCAAAGTCGGGTCGTCCCGATTGATGAGTGGCGCACTTGGAACGATTTTATGTTGCTTGGATTTGAAAAAATCCAAAAAATTTTGTCTAACTTCTGCTGATTTCATGATGAATAAGGTGATTTTAATTTTCTAAATTGCAAACACATAGAGACATAGGAAACATAGTTTTTTTATGAATCTTTTGATACAGAAACTAAATACAAGTATTAACACATGCAAATTCTTAGAAAACGTTTAAATTTTTAATATAAGTAACCCAAGTTGCGCGGTACGCCAAAAATTTCGTAAATTTTTCAAATTTACGAAATTTGGGCGTAAATTCCGCTATAATTTATCAAAAATTTAGATTTTTTGCGCATAAATTTCGTAAATTTTTCAAATTTACGAAATTTGGGTGTACCACGCAACTTGGGTTAAGTAACATTATAACGAATCAATATATAATTTATACCCGAAAAGGGAAACAAATTAAATCGGTTTTTGATTTTTTGCAAAATCAACTGCCATTAACTGTTATTTTTTACTAAAATATTAAAAAAAACAATGTTCTTACGTGCCAAAATATTTGGAATTAAAAAATATTTTCTAACTTTGATGTGACTTCTGCCTAAACCGTCGAAGGACACTATCAACCACGCTCAAAAAGTGGTGCAAAAGTAATGCAAAAACATTAGTGTTGCCACATCTTTTTGTGATTAATTAAAACTCTATGGCAAAAGAAAAATTTGTTTATAACAATCAAACCCTTCGATATGAACGCGTGGTTGTCACGGTCAAAGAACGAATGGTAAAAGTGTTTGGTTGGTTATCGGGTGCGACGGTGACAACACTTATTGTTTTGTCTATCGCTTATAAAATTTTCCCTTCTCCGCGAGAGAAAACATTATTAGGTGAAATTCAACAACTCGAACTCAAATATTCGGCATTGGATAAGCACCTTTCAATGATGGAACGAGCGTTATCGAGTGTGCAACAACGGGATTCGGGCATTTATCGCCGTATGTTTATGATGGAACCACTCAATTCTGAAGCGGGCGGAACGGGGGGACATGACCGTTTTACTGGTTTGCAAAAATACGCAAGTGCTAATATTATTGTCTCGGCGCAAGAACGCATTGAACAATTGAGCCGTTTGATTGCGCAACAATCCAAATCTTTGGATACTTTACAGCGTCTCGCACGTGAAAAAGATAAAATGTGGGCTTCGCTTCCAAGCATTAAACCCGTTCGAGAAGATAAATTGAGCAGCAATTTAACAGCACTTTCTGGTTTTGGTATGCGTTTCCACCCCATTCATAAGACGATGAAGCTCCATAAAGGCATGGATTTTTCGGCGAGTTCGGGTACAGCAATTCAAGCTTCCGCAGATGGCGAAGTCATTGCGGCAGCGCATGATGGCGGTTATGGCAATTGCGTTCGGATTAGTCATGGGTACGGATATGTTACATTATATGCGCACATGTCGCGCATGACTGTTAAAGTCGGTCAGAAAATTAAAAAAGGTGAACAAATTGGTTTAGTCGGCAGTACAGGCGCGTCAACAGGCCCACATTGCCATTATGAAGTGCATTTAAATGGCGTGCCTGTGAATCCACTTCAATTTTGTTTAGATGGCTTGACTCCTTTGGAGTATCAAGCATTGGCAAATGCCGCGTCTCAAAAAAACCAATCATTCGATTAATTGTTAACATCTAATCCATTGATATTCAACATTTAAACTCAGATTATTTGATTCTTTTTTAATTATCGGTTACTATACTCAGATGTTGATTTATTCCAAACTTACTCTTGGTCACAGGGGTAAGTTTTTTTTATG
>JAAFJT010000138.1 GCA_013298955.1 Chitinophagales bacterium | reverse complement strand
GCCGCTTCTTCTCCCACCAAACTGCCAATCGCAACGCCCATGCCGCCCATCCGAACCGAAACCGTCACATTCGGCGATACTTTTTCAATAATTGGTTTTTTAGAAACACCATGAGGCGCAAGTCCTAAAATCCCTGACCATTGATGTTCGATTTCAAAAGCCTTTTCAGACAAAATAGTCGTTTTTAATAAATCTTGTAAAGCATTGATAATCAAATCATTGGGCGCAAAAATATCCGTTGTTTCGCCTTCTCTATCCAAGTTGCGCCCGCCGCCTAATAGCACCCGATTCCCAATATTCCGAAAATAAAAATAGCCTCTATCCAATTGAAAATTGCCCCGAAAAGGCATTTTCGACAACGGTTTTGTGACCAAAACTTGATTTCGCGCAGGCACAACCGCCAATTGTGGCAACAATCGCCGCGCAAAACCATTTGTTGCCACAATCACTTTCCCAAACTGAAACCGATAACCTTGTGCATCCACTAACTCAACCATATTACCATTATCTGTAATGTGTTCGAGATGCACACCATATAGTAACTGCACTTTTGCCCGCCGCGCTTTTGCCTGCAAAGCAGCCATCATTTTGCCTGTGTGCAATTGCCCTTCCGCTACATTTTGAAGGACTCCATGAATAGCTTTAAAACTAAATTTTTGATTACAAATCTTATACGTATCATTATAATTCGTTATATTTTTTAATAGATTATTAAAATGCACCATTGTATCGCAACATTTTTCAAAAGCAGCCGCATCGGAATGGCGAAAAATCTCGTATCCACCAATCGGTTCATATTGTAAATTTTTATCACCAATCCGTTCTCGCAAACGGCGCAAACCTTGTAATCGCCGCGCCATTAATTGAAAAACATCGTTTTCAGATTGATTTTTTAAATCATCCATGATTTCGGTCATCGTGCCAAACGTCGCAAAACCAGCATTGCGCGTACTCGCGCCCTGCGGCAAAAAACCGCGTTCTAAAACCGTCACAGAAAGATGCGGATACAATTCGCGCAAGGTCAACGCGGCACTCAAACCGACAATCCCACTGCCAATAATGCCAATATCGGTGGAACGAATCAAACTTGCTTGCTCCCAAAAACTGAACATAGTTGTTTTTATTTTTATACAAAAGTCGTCGAGGTTGCAACCTCGACGACTTTGAAACGGTTCTTATTTCACCACAAATGTTTTTTTCTCTATACCGACTCCTTTGATAGTCAACGACTTCCATGCTTTGGGCAATACAGGTTTGTACTTTTGCACAATGCCTTGTGGCGTGATTTCCAATCCTGCAAAACCATTGATGAGCGTTTGCAAAAAACCACCTGCGCCTGTTGCAAAATAGGGATTTGTCCCACCTGCCGTCTCTGACAACACGCCAAAAGGCGGTACTTGATTCGGTTTATGCGCATCTAAAAACATTTTGTAGGCTTTTTCGGTGTCACCCTGCCGCGCATGCAGGATGCAGTAAATCGCATGCGCCATCGCCGGACTCTGCCCTTTGCGCCCTGGCTGATAATCTGCCAACACTTTTTCGTAATAATTCAAATCTTTTAAAATCGTCGGCGCGTCCGTCACCACACTCAATGGATAACTCAATAAATTCACATCCGCTTGTTTGATAATTTCACCATTATAAGTAGCATGTTCGCGGGTGGTGCCATCAGGAAATTTTAAGATGACGATATTATCGCCCACCGTTTTCCAAAGCGGGTCTGCTTGCAAACCCAATTCCGCCGCCGCCAATTGCGCATAACCCAACACTTCTTTGGCAATCCCGTTTGTAAACGCATTATCATCCACATTTTCCGCCCATTCGTCTGCACAAACGACATTGATAATATGATATTTTCCATCCGTCCCTTTTTCGGCGCGACTTGCCCAAAAATCGGCTGTTTCTTTTAAAACAGGATAACCTCTTGATTTTAACCAATTTATATCTTTCGTAACTTGATAATATTTCCACATCGCATAACCCACACAACCTGTAATATGGTGTTGAAAGGGACCCGTCAATGCCCAAACAGGGGTCGATTCTTGTCCTGTATCATCGCCTTCCCAAGGATATTTCGCTCCTTTGTAACCGTAACCTGACGCATTGGATTTGGCTTTTTCCAATCCATTATACCGATATTCCATCGCAGAACGCGCCAATTCGGGGTGCAAAGTCAACAATGGAGGGTACATCCAAAGCTCGGTATCCCAAAAAACGTGTCCATTATAACCCAAGCCCGATAAGCCCATTGGCGATAAGCTATACGGTGTTCCTTCCCGTACAAATGAATACAAATGATACAAAGCCGAATGTATATCTCGTTGAGCATCAACATCTCCTTCGACTAAAATATCACTTTCCCACAATTGCGCCCAAGCCGCCCGATGCCGCGTTAACAACCTATCATGCTTTTCCAAAGCTGCAAAAATCGTCATGCGTTCTGCTTCATTGTGCGGGTCTGCGGTGTGCGCCGTCGAAATCACAGAACCCACCACACTAAACCGATATTTCTGCCCTGCTTTCAATTTTTTCTTGAATTTCGTCAAGTGCATATTGTAATCCCAATCCTCATGAATGAGGCGCGGCTCCTGCCCATGCGTTTCTTCAAACAAAAAAGCATTAGAAACCGCCACCGTATGCCTGCCAGTCGGACTTTTCGCCACCGAAGTCATCAACGGAATCAATACATGCGGTCTATCAATCTCGGCATACATGTTTTTGACCTCTTTCAAGTTTTCGGGTGCTTCGATAAAGCTCGCTGCGGTGATTTCACAATCTTGTTTTGCTGTAATTTCGAGGTCAATCAAGGCGGTGTGCGGCAAATGACGCAAAGCCATCATATCTTGTTTGACCGAAACCTTGTCTGCATAATCAAAAGTGGTGGTCAACATCGCATTTTTCATGTCCAACGTCTGCGCATAATTGCTAATATCAGCACGCCCTAAACGCCGCCCGCCGACTTCCAACCACATGTTCGCAAAGCTGAACACTTTCAAAATATTACTCACGCGTCCGCGCCCATAGGTGTCGAAAGCACCATTCAATACGACTTCTTTGACCTGCAACGGATTCGGCGACGAGACCATTCCTATCATGCCATTGGCAACGGTGACACCAAAATAGTGATTCGGGTCAATATTTTTTGCCGCGATTTGCCAAGCTGCATCAGGCGATTGCGCAGGTAAATGGCTCATAGAAGCACACAAAAACATTAAAAGGAGGCTTTTTTTCATAAAAAACGATGCTACGGCATAAAATCGTAACTAAATAAGGAAAAAATACCTTTTAGAGGGAGCGCAAGTTGATTTTTGATTTTTTTGCAAAAAAATCAAAAATCAACTTGCGCTCCCTCTGCCCCCTTCTCGGGCGGCTCGAAATTTTCTCTATTTATTTAGGATGTCATGCACTATTTAGTTGTTAAATATTTAAATATGATTTGTAAAAAATAAACAATTGGGTCGTCGGGAAATTTATTTCCCGACGACTAAATTGTTTATACACCCGTTGAATTTAAAAATTCATGATGACAAAGGTATGCTTATTTGGAACAAGAATAAGTGCCTTTTTTTTTATTTTTTTTATTAAAATTTGTATTTGAATTTATGTTAAAATTATATATTTGTATTTTTTAAACATGTAAACCATACAAATACAATGCAAAAGCTCCTATTGACACTGTTTCTCAGTGTTTGTATCTCGCCGCTTGTTGCCCAGCAAGAAGGTTGGACGACGACTTGCACAGGCAATTTCGCACCACGTATCCGTGAAATTTTAATTGACGCTTGTGGCACTGAAAATGAAGTTTCGACCAGTGAATATTTTATTTTCAAAAATGGTCGTAATCCATTGAATACCAATGATTTAAAATTAAAATGCACCAGTTTAAACAGTGGTTTGCGCACGGCTTGGGTTCAAGATTTTACGGTGACAAATGCAGCTGTAATCGATTCGTTGAATTGGGGAACGGGCAATTGCCCGTATCGTCCGTTTCGGGCGGCGCAGGTGATACCACCGAATGCCACTGTTTTAGCCTTTGTAAATCAAACGCCAGATATTTCATTTTTAGATAATCGTTTATTTGAAAACCTTTGTCATTCAACGGTTTATGTTGTTTTTGGGGTTTTGAATACGTCTAATCAATATGTGGGCGCGTTTCGGAATTTTGGTTTCCCAAATCAATGCAGTGGGATTGCTTGTTTAAAACAAATTGAAGTGACTTTTGGCAATTGTATTCAAAACATGGTGTATCATTATGAGCATTTGCCACAACCACCTGCGGGCGGCGTTTCGGCGGCTTGGACAAATGGTTCGTATATTCGCCCGAATGCGGATGGGACGTTATATTATGGTGGCGGCAATAATGCTGGGATTTGCCTGCGCACTCAAAATCTTTTGTGCAGTCCTGACACTACTTTTTTGACGGAAACGACTTGTAATCCTGCATTGGTGGGTTGGGATACGCTGCGCAAAACCAAAATGAATACCTGTGATAGCATCATTGTTCGACATAAAACATTGATTCCCAGTACAATACGCGCACAAATCCGAATGGCTCAACCGATTAGTTGCGCAGGCAGAAGCGATGGCATTTTGGAAGTGGCGCAAGTCAGTGGAGGCAAATCCCCTTTTCAATACCAATGGAATTCGGGGCATGTTGGAATAAGGGCTGATTTTTTACGCGCAGGCACGTATCAATTGACCGTAACCGATTCCGTAGGTTGCAAAACAAACACATTGTTTGAATTAAAACAACCTGCACCATTCCAATTAAAGGCAATTATTACGCCTGAAACCTGTTATGACGCAACAGACGCGATGATTGAAATTCATGCAATTCAAGGTGGGAAACCTCCTTTTGCTTATGCTTTTAATGATGCAAATATTTTTACTATATTTAAATCATTTCCATACAAATTGAAACACATTACAACTGGGAATTATATTTTTTTATTGAAAGATAGTTTAGGTTGTGTTCATGCCGATACCCTTTTTGTTCCGCAGCCGCCCCAACGAATTGTGGTTTTTGATACTGCCGATTATCATTTGATATTAGGCGATACATTGATGTTAAATCCGAAAATTAATTTCCAACCCAAATCCATTCAATGGACTCCCAAAACTTTTTTGGATTGTGATACGTGCCTTTATCCGATGGCAAAACCATTACAAACCATTCATTATCAAATTGTTACAAAAGATAGTATGGATTGTAAAGTGGCGGCAAAAGTAGCGATTGGTGTTGCCAAACCGCACAAGGTGTATTTTCCGAGCGTTTTTAGTCCCAATCAAGATGGTTTAAATGATACTTTTACGATATATGCAGACCAAGAAGTGACAGAAATCGTCGTTTTGCAAGTAGTGGATAGATGGGGCAATCTCCATTTTCAACAAACGCATTTTCAACCTAATAATGAAACAAATAGTTGGAACGGCGGTGGTTTGCCGACAGGAACGGTTTTAATGTATCAAGCAAAAGTGTTATTCAAAGACGGCGCAATCGAAATTTTTACAGGAGATGTAACGATTTTATAAAAAAATAGCAACAACCTTTGGAGGGTTTAAAACCCTCCAAAGGTTTGGTAATCAATTATTTAACCACTTATCGTTGCGCGTTCGCCACCAAATATACGGCGACTGCGCCAAAAATAAAATTGGGTATCCAAACGCCTATCGTCGCAGGCAACAACGGTGATGCGGCAAAAGTCATCGAAAATTTCGACACAAAAATATACAATGCGCCAATCCCAATCGCCATTGCCAAGTGCAAACCCATCCCGCCGCGCACTTTCCGCGCTGCGAGTGCGACCCCAATCAGCGTCAAAATAAATATCGTAAACGGCTCCGCAGAACGCCGACTTAATTCTACTTCCAAACTTTTTGTGTTACCCGCGCTCCTTTCGATGCGTTTATTAATTTCTTTTTTTAACTCAAAACTATTCAACATTTCATTTTGATTCGTAAATCGAACAAAATCTGCAGGCGTAACATTAATCGTCGTATCCACCGATGTTTTATGCACTTTCAAGGTTTCGTGCATGCCATTGAACGTGCGTTCTTGCACGTTTTCCAACAACCAATGATTCGGATAACCTTTCCATTTGGCATTTTCGGCTTTCAAAACGCTTACTAATTCCCCATTTTTGAACTTTTCAACCCGAAAATCCCGCGCTGTTGTATCTGGTTTTCGGTAAAATTGAATGTAAACTTTCGTTTCGCGGTCTAAAAATAAGTGAACATGTTCGGTTTTTCCTTTGTCATTGCGCGTCCAAACGTATTTATTTTCGACGGCAAGGCGTTTTTTATTCCCTTGCGGAACGATATAATGATTCATCGCAAAGTGTAAAGTCGTGATAACCAACGCGCCCATCATATACGGGCGCAATACACGCATAAAACTAACGCCCGCATTCAAAATCGAAATAATTTCCGAATTGTACGCCAATCGGGAAGTGAAAAACGTCACCGAAATCAACGCGTAAAGCGGAAACAACAAATTGTTGATATGTGGAATAAAATTGAAATAATAATCCACCAAAATTTCCTTTTTCGTGATAGCGGATTTGGCAAAATCTTCCACTTTTTCACTAAAATCAATCACGCAAGCGATGAGTGTAAACACTAACACCACGAAAAAAAAAGTTTGCAAATATTGTTTGACAATATAACGGTCTAAAATTTTTAACATTTTGTGGTTTTTTAAAGAACAATATTCTATGACATTTTAGATGACTACTTCCTAAAAGTCGAATCAAGTAGGGAAATCTTACGCGCCATAGTGGGAGCAAGTAATAATGCTTTTTATAAAAAAAATATTTGATTATCAATTAGTTATGTTAAACTTCGCTTAAACTTCGCTTAAACTTCGCTTAAACTTCGCTTAAATACCACTGTTTTTTCGCACCCACAATAATTTTATTTTCTAATCGCAGCATCGAAAGTAAGTTCCCTACTTTTGATTTTTTTTGAACTTCTGTTAAAGTCGTTGATAATTTGGGTATCAATAATGCTTCAAAATCTTTTCTGGAAGCATTATTGAATTTTTTCAAATACTCTAAAATTATTTTTTTAAAATAGTCGTCATCAAAACTTTTATGGTTGATATATTGTGCCTTTACACCTTGATTCAAGGTGGATTGTACTACTTTAAAAGACAAATAAATATTTGATTTTCTGCCTTCTATGAATTTCATTTTTTTTAAATATTTAAATTCGGAGTCAGAAATGCTCCCTTTCTTTTGAACTTTAT
>JAAFJT010000137.1 GCA_013298955.1 Chitinophagales bacterium | reverse complement strand
TAACCTAAAAACTTTTTTTGAGGTGTTTGTGAGCCTTTTAAAAGGTCATTTTAAATTTAACTACAATACGTAACCTTTTTTAAAATAACCTTTTATAATTCATTTTTTTTTTAATCCAGTAATATACATAAAAGGTTACTACAGAATGACAAGAAAGGTGTAAATTATTAATAATCTAATAATTACACATTATAACAAAGTCGGCGAGGTTGCAACCCTATCCATTACCCACAGAATGATTATTGGCATTCAAAGGGTTCTGCAAAATAAAAAAGGTGCGTAGCACCACAACATTTGTAGAAAAACGATGGACAATCCGATTGGAAGGTGCGACGCACCGTAACATTGGTAGAAACGGTTTGGATGTTACGGTGCGACGCACCTCAAACGCGGTTTTTAATTCCGATTTGCTACCAATATTGCGGTGCGATGCACCTTTTTTTATTCTGTGGGTAGTGGATAGGGTTGCAACCTCGCCGACTTTTTACGTAGATTCCGCAATCCGAAATCACGTTGTTGCAGTCCTCACGGGCGCGATTTTGTCATTCCGTAGGAAACTTTTAAACCACAAAAGGTTCCTACGGAATGACAAAAAAAAGTTTAAATAATTAATAATCAATTAATTACATATTATAATAAAGTCGTCGAGGTTGCAACCTCGACGACTTTTTACGCGCATTCCGCAATCCGAAATCACGGATTCCGCAATCCCTTTGTCGCAGTCCTCACGGCGCGTTTTTGTCATTCCGTAGGAACCTTTTAAACCGCAAACGATTCCTGCGGAATGACAAAACGGGAACGCAAAAGGTTCCTACGGAATGACAAAAAAGGTATAAATTATTGATAATCAATTAATTACATATTATAACAAAGTCGTCGAGGTTGCAACCTCGACGACTTTTACGCGCATTCCGCATTCCGAAATCCCTTTGTCGCAGTCCTCACTAAAATTGGACATGACTGTTAGGCGTACGGAGAAGAAACCCCGGAAGGATGGAAGTAGTCGCAGTCCTCACTAAAATTGGACATGACTATTAGACCAGAAAGGGTCATCTGCGTATCTTATTCCAAGTCGCAGTCCTCACTAAAATTGGACATGACTGTTAGGACAGAGCGGGGTGCGCTGTTCTCATTATTTTGTCGCAGTCCTCACTAAAATTGGACATGACTGTTAGTTGATGGTCAATTTTTAACCGACAGGCAATTGTTGTCGCAGTCCTCACTAAAATTGGACATGACTGTTAGTTTCAAACCCGGTGAAGGATTTGATTGCGAATATTGTCGCAGTCCTCACTAAAATTGGACATGACTGTTAGTCGAACAAAGCCCCTTCCAGATTTATTGTGAAAGTCGCAGTCCTCACTAAAATTGGACATGACTGTTAGATAAGTGTCATGTATCAAAAAGTTCAGTGTTCAATGTCGCAGTCCTCACTAAAATTGGACATGACTGTTAGATTGCATTACCGCTTTCTGCAATGTTTACAATGTCGCAGTCCTCACTAAAATTGGACATGACTGTTAGGGTTCAATCTTTATAATGCATTAAAAATCAATCTTTTAACTGTTTTTTTTCTGTAAACAAGATTGAAAACTGCCCCATAAAATTTGCCTAACAGTCTTTTGCAACGAATCATTATCATTTTAGATAATTAAGGTTAATTTTTTACCTGTCAGCATTTCAATATCAATGAACTTTTGCCCGAAGATTTGGAGTTGTTCTAATTGATGGACACTTACGTTGAGTACCATCAATGAATTTTTTTCTGCCGATGCAAAGGTAATCATTTCTTTTTGAAACCAGCAACTAAAATCATTTATTTTTTCTAAAAAAAAGCTACCTTTGCCGCATTCTATCACCTTAAAATCTTGGTTCCATGTTAAGTAATTTAGATAATGAAGTGGTTTTCAAAAAAGCATTCACGGATAAGATTGTCTTTCAATGTTTTGTGAAAGACGTTTTAGGACTGACGATTCAAGTGAGCAAAATTGAGACGGAAAAACGATTTTTCCCGAAAATCGGGAATATCGATTTTGAATTAGACATTTATGCCGAAACGGTAGATAAACGGATTTGTATTGAACTGCAAAAAGTACAATATGATTACACGCATGACCGTTTTTTGCATTATTTCTTAATGTTGATTGCAGGGCAACAACTATCGTCGAGAGAGTATGCAATCGGTCAAACGGTTCATCAAATCTTAGTGTTGACCTTGCCGTATACGCTCAAAGACCTCAACGGACGGCAGTTAACAGACGAAATGTTGGTAACAACGTTTACGACTCGAAATGCCGCAAAAGTAGAACGTTTGTTATATCGTCATTCGTTTGTAACCTTGAATCCGAATCATCGAGACCCCAATACGCCTCAATCGGTAAAAGATTGGTTAGATTTGATTTATGAATCCATGCACAATCCCCAAGCTCCGTCTATCAATCTTCAGAATACGGGGATTCAACGCGCTGCGGAACTGATTGAAATCCACCAATTCACGCCCAAACAATTAGCCGCGAAAAAAAGTGTCGAGCAAGCCCGAAGTGCCAAAATCGTTGGAGAGGAATACGCACGATGGGAGGAACGGGTTCGGACTGCCAAAAAATTTTACGCCAATGGGGTTTCCATCGAAATTATCGCCGCGAGTCTGGAAAAATCCATTCCCGAAATCCAAGAAATGATTGATTTGACGGCAGAGCATTATCGGAAGCCGTTTTGGTAATGGATTGATTTGTAATGAGTTATAAACAAAAAAGGTCATCGTTTTGATAAACGATGACCTTTTTTTGTGCTGCAAGTCCTCACTAAAATTGGAAGCGACGGTGTGTCTGCAATTGGCGGAGCTTGGTTTCCCTTAGGAACGTCGCAGTCCTCACTAAAATTGGACATGACGGGCGATTGCGGATTGTAGATTTCGGATTGCGGAATCATTGAGAATCAATGCTTTATCATTCCGCAATCCGAAATCGGGGATTCCGAAATCCCTTTGTCGCAGTCCTCACTAAAATTGGACATGACTGTTAGACTAAGTATATCTTAGAGGTTGAAGTTCTTGATTCGTCGCAGTCCTCACTAAAATTGGACATGATTGTTAGACTCAACTGTGGCAGTAGTGTCGCTGTTTGAAGCGTCGCAGTCCTCACTAAAATGGGACATGACGGGCGATTGCGGATTGCGGAATCATTGAGAATCAATGCTTTATCATTCCGCAATCCGAAATCGGGAATTCCGAAATCCCTTTGTCGCAGTCCTCACTAAAATTGGACATGACTCCTACCAAGACAGCACTAAAACTGTGGTGTTGTTGCCTCCTGTCGCAGTCCTCACTAAAATTGGACATGACTCCTACTTGTTTGGGCTGTCATGGATGGAGGAAGCTTTCATACGTCGCAGTCCTCACTAAAATTGGACATGACTCCTACGTGCATGGTAGGTCAGACGACCTCTGCGCAAACTGTCGCAGTCCTCACTAAAATTGGACATGACTCCTACTAAAATGGGCGAAGTCCCCATAAGGTATCTAAGGGTCGCAGTCCTCACTAAAATTGGAAGCGACTATTAGGGCTTAACCTTTACAATCCATTGATAATCAAAGAATTAAGCCCCTTTTTTCTGTAAACAAGATTCCATTATGTTAAATAGAAAATTTTAGACAGCGGTTTGCAAATTCAATTAGACGATTAAAGTCTGTTTTTTATCGATCAACATTTCAATATCAATGAACTTTGGTCCGAAGACTTGCATCTGACTCAGTTGATTGACGCTTACATTGAGTATCAATAACGAGTCTTTATCGGACGATGCAAAGGTAACACTTTCTTTTTGAAACCACCAATTCTAAACGCTCCTTTTTTGCAAAAAAAATTATTTGTATTAAAAAAAAAGTTTTAAATAAATAAACAAAAATAAATCGCTCTAAAATAGCCTCCAATGTTTCTTTTTGCATCGAAATTCCTATCTTTGTATTTCATTTTCAATCAACAATCATGAAACATCCCTTTGAAGTTGCTGATGAGCAAATCCAAGAGAAAAAAAAACAAGTTGACTACGATGTAAGAGAATTTTCCATCGAAATTCTGGTGCATAAATTCAAAAAAAAGAATATCTATGTGCCTCCGTATCGTCCTGATTTCACTTGGTCTCTCGAAAAACAATCCCAATTTATTGAATCCGTTATTTTGGGGATTCCGATTGCGCCCTTATTTGTGGTAGATGTTGCCAATCCAGGCGATAAAGGCGGCAAATGGGAAATCATTGATGGCATTCAACGCGTGCATACTTTAACTCGATTTTCAGAGAATCAATTGATTCTAAATGGTTTAGAGATGTTAACAATGTTGAATGGAAAAAAAATGGAAGAGATGTCGGGGGCAAGACAACGCCGATTCTTAATCACAACTTTGCGATTGATTGTTTTTTCTAAAAAAAGTGATCTGCCGATTCGGATGGAACTTTTTAAACGAATTAATACGGGTCGTTCGCTCTAAAAACAACGCTATGAGACCTTTTTTATCGAAATTCAACCACCGAAAACAGGAAATAGATGCCTATTTCGATTTTGCCCGAAGGATTGAACAAGATATTGATGAGAAAAATTATCCGTTGACAGGCGATGAGTTTCATTCTAATTGAGTCCAATTAGTGAAAGCAAATTGTTTTATGATGTTGTACAATTGGATTGAAGGTTCGATTACCGAAGCGATTGACGAAATTTTTGAAGCTATTACCCAACAAAAGGTTCGTTTCGACGAGTTGATCCCAGCATATCAACGGTTGTGGCTTTCATATCAACATGGTCTGGTGAAAATCGCGGCGGAAAGCGCGAAAGCCAAAGACCCTACGAAGAATAAAATTGGCAAATCATTGCCTAATGTGTTGCAACAAGTGCAATATTTTAAAATCTTGACTTTCACGGATAAAGAAGGTATTCAGTACAAGAATTATCGGGGTTACTTAAAAGTCGTGGACACAGCGGATTTGTCAGGCAATTTGGATGCACGGAAAATGAGAGAATTAGCCTCGAAATATGCTTTTTCAGTACCCGAACGTTGTGACGACCTTTTGAAAATTAAAAATATTCGCAATCAGTTGGCTCACGGCGAAATTATTTTTTCGGAAGCTGGAACAGAGCCGATTTCGAGATTGATGGAAATCAAAGGCAATGTTTTGGAATATTTAGAAGCTATCTTGTTGAATATCAATGAGTTCATTGAAAAGGATGGATTCAAAATATAGGTTGCTCGATTGGAGTTAGCAGTTAGGTTAATTGCTCTCAATCATTTCAAAAAAATACTCTAAATTATTGATTTACAATTAGTTACAAACAAAAAAGGTCATCGTTTATCAAAACGATGACCTTTTTTTTGTCGCGGCGTTTTGTCGTTAGAATCTTTCGCGGGTTCTCGCACCAAGTTCGGGGAAATTTGAAATTTCCCCGAACTTCTTTTGGAAGAATCAACTCTAATTCATTGATTTGCAATGAGTTACAAATAAAAAAGGTCATCGTTTATCAAAACGATGACCTTTTTTTGTGCCGCAAGTCCTCACGGGCGCGATTTTGTCATTCCGTAGGAAACTTTTAAACCGCAAACGATTCCTGCGGAATGACAAAAACAAGAACGCAAAAGGTTCCTACGGAATGACAAAACGGTATAAATTATTGATAATCAACAAATTACATATTATAAAAAAGTCGTCGAGGTTGCAGCCTCGACGACTTTTTACGTGCATTTTGCAATCCGAAATCGCGGATTCCGAAATCCCTTTGTCGCAGTCCTCACTAAAATTGGAAGCGATTGTTATAAAAAACTGTTACGTTGTAGTAAAAGGCATTGTCGCAGTCCTCACTAAAATTGGAAGCGATTGTTATGAAGCTGAAGATTGTGTCTGTCGGATTACTATTGGTCGCAGTCCTCACTAAAATTGGAAGCGATTGTTATTTCTTATGACCTAGAAGTGGGTCGTTATGAAAAAGTCGTCGCAGTCCTCACTAAAATTGGAAGCGATTGTTATCTAACTGTAAATGTGGTCTTTGGACAACAATTGTCGCAGTCCTCACTAAAATTGGAAGCGACTGTTAGTATATCGTTCAGAACGATATGAATCTATGGAAATGGTCGCAGTCCTCACTAAAATTGGAAGCGACTGTTAGTTTGGGGGTAGTTGAAGTAGTAAGTTTGATCATAGTCGCAGTCCTCACTAAAATTGGAAGCGATTGTTATCAATCAATTGTTGATTGGGCTGTTTATGTTTTGATTGTCGCAGTCCTCACTAAAATTGGAAGCGATTGTTATCACAAAAAGAGGACAAAACATTTATTGGGATAAGGTCGCAGTCCTCACTAAAATTGGAAGCGATTGTTATTAGGCATGTTTATGATTACGACAAGTGCGTATGGTCGCAGTCCTCACTAAAATTGGACATGACTGTTAGTCGTTCACTTCTCTGCCAATAATAGGCACAGAGTCGCAGTCCTCACTAAAATTGGACATGACCCCTACACTGTGGCAGAGATGCCGCAGATTCAGGCGATTGTCGCAGTCCTCACTAAAATTGGACATGACTCCTACTATTATTTTGACAGTTGTTGTCGCAACTGGGTTTGTCGCAGTCCTCACTAAAATTGGACATGACTCCTACCCATCATTTATTACCTTCAAAAAGGGCGCAATGTCGCAGTCCTCACTAAAATTGGACATGACTCCTACAAGTATCGGAGCAGGAAGTCTTGAAACGCATCCAGTCGCAGTCCTCACTAAAATTGGACATGACTCCTACACCTGTAAAGGTAAAGGATTAATTACGATTTGCAGTCGCAGTCCTCACTAAAATTGGACATGACTCCTACCAGCCAGCATTTCGAAGCATGCTGCTATCATTACTGTCGCAGTCCTCACTAAAATTGGACATGACTCCTACCGAGTTAGACATCCCCGAAAGTTGGGAGGAAGAATGTCGCAGTCCTCACTAAAATTGGACATGACTGTTAGCAGATTGTGTGTTCGATAATGGAATCATGAATGAGTCGCAGTCCTCACTAAAATTGGACATGACTGTTAACCAGAAGATTCAAAATCGATATTTCAAAGAACGGTTGCAAAGATAAAACTTCTTTTAAAAAAAATCAAATAGAATTAAAAGATTCGATGATTTTTTTTCAAACAAATTCTAATTTATAAAGCATTCTAAGAGCTTGTTTAAAAATTTTAAGTAATTTTTTTATCCAAACGACAAAGAAGAATCTGAATTTGAGCCAAAAGAATCATAGATTCCGAATTTTGTACTTTTCGCTCATAATCTTTGGATAATC
>JAAFJT010000136.1 GCA_013298955.1 Chitinophagales bacterium | reverse complement strand
GATACACAATACACAAAGATAATTGTTTTAGCGAAAAAAAGAGTTTCATTTTACAAAAAGGGCATTCCGAAAATCAATTCCAGCATCAAACGCCCTTTTTTTTTGTCACTTAAAATTTTACAGGAACTAAAAATCTGGAGTTGATTGGCAAAGAGGAGCGAGCAAAGGCACGCGGCATGTCCGAAAAGGATCTTAAACGGAGTATTTCAAGTAAATACATCGCCAATGAAGACGATAATGAGTCGGTCGTCGAATATATTAAGTTGCATCATGCGTTTGCCGTCGGCGTTTTGATTGATGAATATTATTGGTTGCATGCCGCGCCTCCATATCGTCGTCCGCCGCTACTGCCGCAATTGTTACCCACGTTGTTGACGGATTATGCGTTGCCGCCTGCGCAAAAAACAGATTTATTAGCGCAATTGGCGGATTTTTATACGCAATTGTATGATTTATTGCGCAAAAATGGCGGGTTGGAATCGCCCGAACCCTATTTGGAACTCGCGGATGTGTACTTGCAACTCGAAGCACCCGATAAAGCGCGTCAGGCATTGGAACAATCCGCAAGAGCCTTGTTACAAAATCGGTGTGTTCCGTCATTGCCGAACGCCGATACCGCAGGACTCGCTTTTTTGACGCAAGAGTTGGCGTTGCCGTATTTGAGTGAAGCGGATGGGGCTTTTTTGGCGGGTTTGGCGCAACGAATGCGTCAAATCACGGATTTGGCGGATTTTCATATAATGCAAATAAAAGATATGGAAAATGTGATTTTAAGAAAAATGGAACATGGTCTAAATTTATATGACAAGTTGAAAAATCAAGCAGACGCAAATGTTGAGGCATATAAAACGCCCTTCTTAATTTTGGATAAGTACAAAAATACAACAATGTTTACAGCACGCGCTAATGAAGTGTTAGGCTATTTATATTGGACTGGTTTAGGAACAAGTAAAAATATAGAAATGGCATTTAAATTATATCAAAAATCGGCAGAACAAGGTTTTGAATGGGGACAATTAGGTATAGCAGAATTATATTTTGAACAATCTAAATATGATGAAGGATTTATTTGGCTGCAAAAAGCGATTGAAAACGGACTTGGAATGCATGGCTATCAAATTTGGGGAGATTGTTACCGCGATGGTAAAGGTGTTGAACCTAATATGGTACAAGCATTTAAATATTACGAAAAAGCTGCTGAATTAGGCAATCATTGGGGTTATTTTTGTATGGGTGCTTTTTTGCAAGAAGGAACCGAAATGATTCGTAAAGATTCGTCTGAGGCTGAAAAAATGTTTGAAACGGCAAAGAAAATGGGTAATATCCATGCTGAACGGAAATTAGAGGAGTTAAGACAAGCAAAATGCAACACGGAAGAAGCCGAAACGACTCGGATTGCGGAAGCAAAACGCATCGCCGAAGAAAAGCGGCATAAAGCTGAAGCAGCGCGGCTTGCGGAAGAACAACGAAAAGCTGAAACGGCAAAACGGGTTGCAGAACAAAAACGGCGTGAAGCTGAAGCAGTGCAGATTACGGAAGAACAACGAAAAGCTGAAACGGCAAAACAGGTTGCAGAACAAAAAAGACTTGAAGCGGAAGCAGAAGCCAATCGGCAAGCAGAATTGGCACGTATTGCCGAACAAAAGCAACTCGAAACAGAAGCGGCTCATATCGCAGAAGAAACATGCAAGCCAGAGGAGAAATGGATAGCTTTTTTTAATAGTTTGTCAATCGAAGAGCGCAGCAAAGCAGAAACGGCTGAGCAACAAGCTAGCTTAAAGATTAAAAACAGTCAAAATGCGAAAGAATTGGATTTAAGCTTTTTAGGATTGCGGAGAGTACCAGAAAGCATTAAAAACTTAAAGCAATTGACGATGTTGAATTTATCGGGTAATCAACTCAACGACGTATCTTCGTTACGAGATTTAAAGCAATTGACGACGTTGAATTTGTTCATTAATGAACTCAGCGACATATCTGCGTTACGGGATTTAAAGCAATTGACGACATTAAATTTGGTTGGAAATAAACTTTGCAAGATATCCGCGTTACGAGATTTAAAGCAATTGGCGACATTAAATTTGGTTGGCAATGAAATTAAAAATTTTAATTTGGATTTAGCTTTATTGCCCAATCTTGAAGAATTAAATCTTAGAGGCAATCCTATCCAAAATATTCCAGAGGAAATCCTTGAAGCCGATAATTGTGCTGCCGCCATCCGCGAGTACCAACAAAAGCATCCATTAACAGCTGATGAAATAGAACGTAGGAAGATTGCGGCGCACAAACAGCAAGAAGCGGAAGCAGAAGCAGCGCGTCTTGTGGAAGAAAAACGGAAAAAAGAGGAGGCCGAACGTCGCAAAGCATTTGCACCTAAGATGATTTTAGTACAAGGTGGTACTTTTGAAATGGGTAGTGGTGGTGGATGGTTTAGTAATTCCAGACCAATTCATCAAGTCACCCTAAACAGTTTTATGATAGGCAAATATCCCATCACGCAAGCGCAATGGAAGGCAGTCATGGGGAATAATCCTTCTCATTTCAAAGGAGACGATTTACCTGTTGAAACGGTGAGTTATGATGATATACAGGAATTCCTCTGTAAACTCAATCAACTTACGGGCAAAACCTATAGCCTTCCTACGGAAGCACAATGGGAATTTGCAGCACGCGGTGGGAACAAAAGTAAAGGTTATGAATATAGTGGTTCTAATCATTTGAATGAAGTCGGGTGGTTTAACGAAAATTCGGGTTCTCAAACGCGCTCTGTGGGTACAAAAGCCGCGAATGAATTGGGTATTCACGATATGTCGGGCAATGTATGGGAATGGTGTGCGGATTGGTATGACAGCTATAGCAGTGCTGCTGTTACGAATCCTACAGGTGCTGCTATGGGCGCGCGCCGCGTCCTGCGCGGCGGCAGTTGGTCCGGCGATTTTGGGTATTGCCGCGTTGCGTACCGTTTCTGCAACGTTCCGTCGAATCGGATTCTCGATTACGGGTTTCGGGTTGTTTCTTTTCCTTAGTTTGGGAAAAGCCTGTTAAAGTCAAAAAAAAATGTAAAAAAAAGAGGAAAATGAAAACGAATAATAGGTCTGAATTGTTTGCAGCTCTGCCAAGACGCGGAAAGCAACGCGGCGAGTTGCAAACAATTCAGACCTATTATTATATACATAGTGTGATTCCTTTTTTGTATTTTTTCAATAGGGTTGCAACTCATTGATAATCAATGAGTTAAATATCAATGACCTCATTATAAATTGTAAAAAGAGTACATCAAATCATTTTAAATCGTATTTTTAATATTTAATTTTGATTAAATTAAAATAGGTAGAATATTATTTTAAAAAATATTAAAATAAAAGAATAAAAAATAAAAATTGGAATACTTTTTGACAACTGCCCTTAAAAGGTTATTTTTGCAAAATAATTTTATTGGAATCTAAAAAGAGTTGTATTTTTGTAAGGCAAACGGAGCTAAACAACCTATAAATGGCAAAAGATGCGTTTCACGACCTTGTAAAAGATGCCTTAATTCAGGAAGGCTGGCGGGTTACCGATAACCCGTTAACGCTTCTGAGTCGTGCCGAAGGAGGTATCTCGACGGATTTGGGCGCGGAAAAAATCATTGTTGCAGAAAAAGGATTGACTAAAATTGCCGTAGAAATCAAAAGTTTCACGAATCCATCGTTAATTCACGACTTTTTAAGAGCGATCGGGCAATATTCAGGTTATAATGTGGTCATTCGACTCAAAAAGTTGGAACGGACGCTTTATTTGGCAATGCCTATTTTTGCTTATGAAAAGTTGATTCTTTACGACTTTGTTCAAGCCATTATTGAAGAAAACGGGATTAAATTCCTTCTTTTCGATCCTCAACAAAAAATCATTGTCTCATGGAAAGAGTAATTGTGTTAGAAAAAATATTGCTCGAAGTCCTTAAAGAATATTTAGTCGAACTTCAGCAACCTGCGAATCAAACTATTTTGTTTTCGCCCGTGATTGATGCGGCGAAAAAGCATTATCAAGTCGTCGCAATGGGCTGGGAAGGTTATAAACGCATTTTCAATCTTTTGTTTCATATTGATATCATTGGCGAGAAAATATGGATTCAAGAAGATAAAATGGAATATAGTATTGCCGAGCGATTGGTGCAAAAGGGGATTTCTAAACAAGAAATTGTTTTAGGCTATTTCCCTGATTATCATCGCGCTTATACGGAGTATGCCGTTGCTTAGAATGCAATCGTGCCTTTGCATCAGCATGCCGTAGAGAAAAAGCTTGTTTTTTGGATTTGCAAGCCTATTTTTGCCTCCAAATGGATGATCTGGTGGTCTTTGCAAAAAGGCGAAAATGCCGTGAAAACGGTTCAGCCACTGCCTTATGAGTCGAAACGATGAACCGCCAATGGCTTTTTTATTGGAACGGTTGCCGTGCGATTCGTTTTTGTATTTTTTAATAGGGTTGCAACTCATTGATTATCAATGAGTTAAAAGTTGATTCGGTTGGCAATTATGTTGTAAAGGAATGAAAAGATGTTTATTCCTTTACAACATCATTTTTTCAATTTTAAAAAAAACAGGTTGTAGATGATTGAAATCATTATCCGCCGTTACCCAAGTCGCGCCTAAATATTGAGTCGTGGCAGCAATCCAAAGGTCATTTTTACCCATATTTCGAGCCGTCGGAGTACCGCGAATCAAGTGGATTCAGATATTGGTATCTAAAACATAAATCATAAGCCCTTATTTTTGAATTGCTTGAATAATCACTTCCGCAGGGGGCGCGTCTTTGAATAGCTCTCGAAGCCCGAGAACGGTTTCCATTCGGATAGCATGTTTTTTAGCCAAAGCTAATTTTGGACGCTGCGTTAATTTTTCAGGTTTTTTCATCATTGAAAAACGCCGTTCCTGCCCCAAAAGAACTTTGACGCTTTCCCGAAAGGCGATATCCTCCTGCAAAAGCGAGAGCATATATTGTTTAAAAACATCGGAATTAAAGACTTCTGCACTCATTTTGACCTATTTTTTGACAAAGATAGTGTTTTTAAACGAATCTCCAAAATTTTTTTTTAAGAAGCATCCTGCAAAAAGAGGGAACTGAAAACGAATCAGCGTGCTTTAAGCGTAACGGTCAGCATCCAGCTTTTCAAGCTTGTAGGCTTTTTAAGATTCTTTGAAGGGAATGCCTCTTGAAAAGCCTACAATCCTGAAAAGCTGGATGCTGACATTTTCCCTATTTATTTTGGGAATAAGGCGATTCGTTTTTGTATTTTTTTAATAGGATTGCAACTCATTGATTATCAATTAGTTAAAGGTGGGCAAGGTTGCAATCTTGCCCACCTTATTTAGAATCTTTTTCAAAAGAGATGGCATGGAGTGTTAAAAAAGTATCATCCAAATGATTAAAATCAGCATCGCTTGTCAACAACGGAATATTGAGTAAAGAAGCTGTTGCCGCAATCCACAAATCATTTTTACCCATATTTCGGGCAGACATCGAAAGTGGTTTACCTATCCATTTCCCTTGACTAAACACATCAATATCCGCATATCGCTGTACCAAATCCATCGAATCTATGGGAATAACAGCGATTTCGTTTAAAATTGCTGTTAAAATTTGCCAACGACTTGCGCCCCATTGATGCCGAATCGCAATTGCGTAAAGTTCGGCAACCGTTGCAATGGATATAAATGCAATATTGGGCGGACTCAAAGGCGCGTAAAGACGGTCAATCACTTGAGTGCGATTCGTTTCGCCGCGCAAATAATACATTAGTATATTTGTATCTAAAACAAATTTTTTCATCTTAGGCTTTTAAATCCGCTAATAAGGTTTCAATGGGTTGTTCTATATTTAATTGAAGGAAAAGCGCGTCTAATCGGGTTCGATTGACCCCTGTTTTGAAATGAGGTTTAATGAAATCGTCCGCATGAAGCGATTGACGCAAGGGTTTGACCCATTCTCGCAACGGATCATCTGGCGGCAACTGTGCTAAAAGTTGAAAAGGAGGCTGAGTAACGCCTTTTTTCTTCCGTTTTGCGACGCGCACAATTTCTTGACCTTCGCCGATATTCGTTAAAAAAGCGAGTAAACCGTTGAGATATTGTGCATCAATGTTTAATTCAATGTTATACATACCCATTTTTTTATAATTTATAAAAAATCCACTATAACCCGAATGGATTTTAATTTCCAAAACACAAAGTTACAAAACTTGGTGCAAAAACACAAATGTATATAGCAAGGTTGCTCTTTTTTAGTATTAATGTCAAATATTTGTTTTAAACATAATTTTAAAAAATATTTGAATGGGCTTTTTGAAACCCAAATAAGGTGCGAATCCTTTTTTGTATTTTTTGAATAGGCTTGCAACTCATTGATTATCAATTGTTTAAAGGTCGTCGCGGTTTCTTTTAGCTGTGATGACCTTTAAACCATTGATACAAGTGGCTCAGGAATCAGAATAATATCCGCCTCAAAATATTTTTCCATTTTAAAAATCAACTGCAAGTCAAAGGCGTGAAGACCTGTTAACCACTTCCGCACCTCGTTTTCCGATTTGCGAAGTGCTTTTGCCAAATCACTTTGCGTCTTTTGCTGCGTCCGCAACAATTCAAGGATCCGATTGGCAATCGCCAAATTTTTATCCCAATTTCGCTTAGCACTATCGGGAACACGGTTCAAAATTCTATCGAAACTGTCCATATTAATAAAAAAGTTCTATTTCGTTGAGATGAAGTATATTTTTACCCGTAAATTTGAAGTCTCCTTCTCGAATCAATTGATCGACCTGTTTCGCCATTGCATTCGCAAATCGAAAATGAGCTAAAACATTTGGAGCATTTTGAACCTGTTGTGCGGTTTTAATCCCGCCATTCGCAAGAAGGACAATCTGTTCACTAATCGGAATACAATATAACCGTAAACCATTGACAATCACTTCTTTAACCATTTTCGACATCGGTGGAGGCAACGCATGAGCAGCCGCTTCATGTCTAAAAAATTCAAGTTTGGCACCATATTTTTTGCCAATAAGGGATAACCATACAACAAGATGATTTAAATCGGTTTCAATTTCCACCTTATTTTCTAATTTGGAAAAGAATTTTTCGGTTTCACTTTCCTCATCGTCCTCGAACTGAAACGTATAAAAGTTAACTTTGGAGAAGGATTTGAATAATTGCAAAGTTACTAATTTTTTCATTTATTTTCTCAAGTTGGTTGTAAATGTAATGGTACAAAGGTAGTATGCTTCCTGTAAATTGTCAAATATTTGTTTTAAACATAATTTAAAAAAAATATTTGAATCCGTCATAACCACACCCGTTTAAGGATTTCTTGCCGAACCGTTAGTTATAGCAGCTGACCACAAGTTTTTTTTAGAAAGAACGTGGTTTTGAATTCAAAAAGTCTTATCT
>JAAFJT010000135.1 GCA_013298955.1 Chitinophagales bacterium | reverse complement strand
ATTGATTACCAAACCTTTGGAGGGTTTGAAACCCTCCAAAGGCTGTATGCTCATTATCGCAATCTATCCGATGAACGCACCAATTGTTCATCCTTGCGGATGTAACGTGCTGCCAACAATGCACTTACAATCGCCAATGCATCGGCTGCCCAAGCCCAGCCCGAAAGATTGCCTTCCCGATATCGCGACAACATTAATATTGCCATGGTTGCCGTCACGACTGCATCGACGGCACTTAAATACGCCACTTTTTGTTGCAAGGCGCGATTTTTGTATAAAAAAATCGCTGCAAAAGCAGAAACACCTGCTAATATTGAAAAAATCATCAATATCATTGAATCGTGTACATTCAATTTGCCATCTGCCCAAATGGGATTGGAAGTCGCGCCTGCATCCATTTCGGACACGCGGGAAGCGAAATAAACAGGTTTTAAAAACAACGAAAAGTTGAAAATAGAGCTTAACAATAGAAATACAGATTGAATTCTTTGAATCATGGTTGTTTTTTTTGAAATTATTATGATAATGCGATTGAATGTCCCAAAAATTGTTAGGATATTTGCGGTTGATTTTGAAAAAAATCGAAACAAAGGTATAAAATTTTCAATTTTCAAATACATTCTGAATGATTTCACTTGGGTTTACCCAAAAATCAGGCATCATTGTTCTTATCATCCATACATTGTTCTTATATGACGCAATTGCATTCATCTTATCCTACCTCCGAAATCTGGCAAGAAGTTGAAACCCTTTTATTGCAACGTTCTCTCAAAAAAGCATTGAAAATCACTGAATTAGGACTTCAACAAGCCTTTTCAGATACTGAAAAAGCGATTGGTTTGTTTTTGAAAGGCAGCATTTTACACGTCGCGGGGCGGTATCAAGGCAATCGGGGTTTGTTGGAAGATGCCTTAACGCACCTGCGCGATGCATTAGAATTGGGTGCGACTCAGTTAGATTTTTGTCAGTTGGTGCAACTCGAACAAGGTTATGTATGGTTGTACTTGCAATCGGATGATACCGCTTTGGCACATTTTGAAACCTTATTTCAAGCAACATCGGAAAAAAAGCCCATTGCCTTTCGTGCCTTGATAGGCATTAGTTACGTTTGGGAATCTAAAAATGACTTTCAAAAAGCCTTAGGAACGGTTCGCGCCGCAGGGGAACTCCTCAAAAAGCATCCTCAATGGTCTTCAGACGCAAATTTATTAGAATTGTATCGCCAATTGGCGCATTTACATTTAAAAAGACAAGAATATGCTAAAATTGCGGAATATAGTCAGCCGATGTTGGAGATTAGTCGGCGGATTGGGACTATCGAATATGAGGTGACGGCATTGTGTAATTTGGCGATTGTGCATAGTTTCAATTCGGAATATTTGCCGTCGATGCAGTTTTTTTTGGAGTCCGATGAGAAAAGTCGGCGCATTGGTTTTCGGTACAATAGTGCCAATTGCACCATCAATATTGGTACGATTTACGCACAATTGTACAATTATGAGCAGGCTTTGGAGAAATATCGCATGGTTTTGACCGATTATCGGGATATTTTGAGCGATAGTCGCTTGATGGCTATCAATAATAATATTGGAAATATTTATTTTATGATGGAGGATTTGCCTCTATCGTTGGCGTATTTTGAGGAGTGTTTGCGGTTGGCGCAAGTGGCTGGTAATCGGCAGATGACCGCTTATGCACTCGCGCAGATGGGGCGCAATTATTTGGCAATGGGCGATGCGGATAAAGCCTTTGATACGGGTAAAAAATCGGCGGATTTGATGAATGAATTGGGGCGAATGGTCAATGGAAAGCAGATTAATTTGCTTAATTCGGCACATTTGCAACTTTTATTTGGCAATACGACGACAGCCTACCGATTTGCGTTACAAGGAATTGCGGTAGCGCGGCGCATGCGGGATGTGATTTCGGAGTTGCGCGGGTTAAAATTGTTGTCTGACATTTTGAAAAAAGAAAAAGATTATCGACGTGCTTTGCGTTGTCAAGCGATTGTTTCGCAGTTGCGCGATGAAATTGCCAAAACGCAACGCAATCGACAAATGATTGACCTTGAAATCAAGTATTCTTTGCGCGATAAACGCCGCCGCATTGAGGAATTGACCAAAGAAAATCGGTATCAAGGGCAATTATTGGAACAAAGTAAGCAAATCGCCAAGCAAAATGAGGAGTTGCAACAAGCCAATGAGGAATTGCGACAATTTGCCTATATTACGTCCCATGATTTGAAAGAACCGTTGCGCATGATTGGCAGTTTTACGCAAATCATTCACAATCAATTCAAAGCAAAGATGGATGATAATAATAAGATTTATTTTCAATACATCAATGAAGGCGTGACGCGGATGAATAGTTTGCTCGACGCGCTGTTGCAATACGCCACGATTGGCAAAGCGGAGATTGAACGCGAATCGGTGAAATTGGATAATGTGGTGCAATTGGCTTGTCAGAATTTGCATGTCAAAATCCAAGAAACAGAGGCGCATGTGGAGGCTGATAAATTACCTACTTTGTTGAGTGTGTCGTCATTACTGATACAATTATTTCAGAATTTGATTGGAAATGCGATTAAATTTCGACGAGAAGCCTTCGCACCGGTGGTGCTGATTTCGGCAGAATTGCAAGGCGATGAATATTTGATTCGGGTACAAGATAACGGCATTGGGATTCAACCCGAACATCGAGACAGGATTTTTGTGATTTTTCAACGCCTGCATACGCGTCAAAAATATGAAGGAACGGGAATTGGGTTGGCAATTTGTTACAAAATCGTGCAACGCTTGGGCGGGCGCATTTGGGTCGAATCGGAGGATGGATTTGGCTCAACTTTTTGTTTTACGCTACCAAAATAAATGTTGAATCGAAAAATGATAGCAAAAGTGCCTTAAAGTAAAAGTAATCTTGTGCTACGTCCTTTGATTGTCTTCAATTCAATAGAACTATTGGGATGATTCATCGTGCTGCAAATGGGATGAATCCAGTCAATGAGTTTGTTTTTTTGTTTTTTTGCAAAACAATTAAAAACAAACTCATCGCATTCCGCCTCTCGTGACCCGCAAACCTACCCATTTTTAAATTTGAATCAAGTCGCTTTTATAATTTTGACGCGACTCGTCATCAAATCGTGTGCAGGAATCACCATTTTTTCGGTCTCATTGATTTGAATCGTAATTGAAATATTATTCATTTCCACAATCATTCCGCGCACACCGTCAATTTCAATCACCATCCCTTTATTAAAATTGCGTCGATTGAAGAAACCTGCCAAAATATTGGACAAAACTTCCCGACTCGCAAACCCATACGATAGGGATGCGGATGCCATAATCGCGCCCATAATAATCAATAAATTGGACGAAATAATCCCTGTATCAATCCCACCTTGTTGCAATGCCGTGAGTACTACGATGATAAACAGCAAGTAATAGATAGAACTACTAATAATGCGTCCCGTACTAATCCCAAGCGAACTCGTCGCGCCGCGCACCAAATCGCGCACAAACGAAGCAAGATAAATCCCAATCACAAAAAAAGTGATTGCCGAAATAAAATTGGGAATGTAACCCAATAATTTGGTAATTTCATACGAAACCACTTTCCAATCCAAGGCTTCCGCCACCGAAGCAATGAACAAAAGGACGAAAACCCAATAAATGCACCGCCCAATAATCGCACTTGGCGAACTCAAAATGCCCGATTGACGCAAAAAATCTGTAATTTTGAAGCGTTCTGCCATTGTATCAAACTTCACGGTGCGCAAAATGCGCTCAAAACCGCTCGAAATCAAACTGGCAAATAGCCAAGCTATCACCAAAACAATGATAGCACTGAGAATGCCGGGAATCGTTCCCATAAAATTTTTGCCAAAAATGCGGAAAGCATCCGTAAAAGAAGCACCTATCGGGGTGAAAAAATCTAAAAAAGCATTCATTTTGATGGATATTTTAGCTATTTAATTAGGGTTGTGTGGCTTACTGCTTTGTCGTTGGCTCAGGATGTAATCAAATAAGTGATTTTTCTCCGCCGTGTCGCTGCCATAGGTCGATTCAGGCACCGCATCAATCAGCTCCGATTGACACTGAATCAGTTTCACGGTAAACAAATCGACTATATCTGCCAACAAACTCGTCGCATCTAACGTGCTAAACACCGCATCTTTGAGTTTATCGGGCATCGTGAAGGATTCACGTTGCTCATGCTCCGCGCTCATCGCTTGGAACAAGCCTTCTAATTGGTTGCGCAATGGTTTTGACATCTTTCCGTTCTATTTATTTTTTGCCCAGTAATTCTGCTAATCGGTCTCGGCTGCGTTTGAGGCGCATTTTGATGGCAGATTCGCCGACATGTAAGGTTTCTGCAATGTGTTTTACGCTCATCCCGTCTTGATAACGCATCATGAGTAACATGCGTTCATCGGGATTCAAGAGTTCAAAAACGCGTTCTAATTGCGTCAATTGCACATCTTGTAGTATTTTTAATTCTAATCCTTCATCATCATTTGCCAAATTTTCGTAAGCCGCTTCTGAGTAATCATTATATTCGATTCTTTTCTGTTTGTGCAGATAGTCCATACAATAATTATATGTAATCGAATGAACCCAAAGCGAAAACGCTGATTTTCCTTTAAAATTGGAAAGGTTCATAAATACTTTTACCATAATATCATGCGTACAATCTTTGGCAGCTTCGCGGTCTTTGATAAGACTCAGACACTTATGGAAAATCTTGCCAGAATAGCGGTCATAGAGCAGTTCCAACCCTTGTCGGTCACCATTTTTAAGGACACGCTCTACGATATCTTCATCAGAGAGTTTGTCAGCCGCCGTTTTCCCAAACTTGAAAAATGACATGATTTTTTTTTAAACTGTTGTGTCCAACTTATTAAAAATTATAAAAAGACAATTCGTTTTCGCAAAAATACACCTTTTGTCCGATTTTTATTAAACAATTTCAAAAGAAGGATTTTCTATCATCTTTGAACGCCCTATTGTTAATAATTTGCCCTTAATTCGGACGGTTTGTCCTGTTTGATGCGCTTCACAGGCTTTTCGATAGGCTTCTTTTTCCAAAATAACCCGCGCTTTGGATACTTTTTCTTCTTCTCCTAAAAAATAATTTAAAATAATTTCACCATCGGTACGCGTATTCGGGTCAGGATCCGCCTTGACTTGCGAAATGCGCCCAATGAAAATATCGTCCAAACCAACCTCTTTTGGCTTGATTTTATGAATCATTTTTTCAAAAACAGGTATATAATCATTGCTCAATCGGATTTTGCGCGGTATCAAAGCGGATTCAGGCGCGAATTGAGACCAACTCATCCCAATTTCAACCTCATTTTGCTCGTGCCACCAATTAAGTTCAACAATACTTTCTAAAAAATTAGCACTAATGATTTTATCTCCTTCAAGGTCAATAATTCGATTTTCTTCACCATTATCAATCGCCGTTTTGACTTGCGCTAACGCCTGCATGAGTCGAACCGTCACTTGACGCGTAAACGAATTTTTAAAATCAATGGGGTCATCAAAAAAAGATAATTGCATGGCTTGCTCATCCAACGTTTGATTGACAAATGGACATAAAACACTTGCCACAAAACTACCTTTTTCCGTTTGTCCTAACCGACATTGTTCAATAAATTGTTGCGCCCCTTTCAAACCCAACCTTTTATGATACTTTTCAGGTTGCAAAATATCACAAGCGGTCGTAAATAAAGCCTTTTTTGCACTTTCCAACAAACGAAAACCATCTAAAAAAGAAATGGTGCCACTCCATGTTTCTGGATTGATGACCCGAAACCGCACTAAATCGGACGGGGGCAAGGATAAATCCGTCAATATTTGGTGCACGGCGCGTTGTTCAGAAGCCGCAATGCCTTCCACCACTTCCAAAATACGTTCTGTATAATCCGCAAAATGTTTACTCAATGGCAAAAGGACTTCATAAAAATCATTATCTACTGTTTTTTGAAAAAGAGCAATGCTGGGTTTCGGCACTACAATTCGCACCCACCCTGTATTGCGCAAATACGCTTGCAATGCCGTAAACTTCAAGGATTGTATTGTTTTATACATTTCATTTTTCATCATAAATCTTCTAATTTAGAGGCTTTAATCATTAAAATTCGTAAAACATCTGGCGTGAGTTGATTTGCGACAGGCACATAAATGGTTTGATGTCCTGCATTATTGCTCGCAGGCAAACCTTTGAGACTCACATAATAAGCACTTCCTTGCAAAATGAGTCGTTCGGGTTCATGTAACAACCAAATTGTTTCATCTTGCGGTAGCACTAACAAAATCAAGAGTCTCGGTAATAGGGTATCCGCCCTCAAATCGTCATAATTTTTAAGCGTTAATTTATAGGAAAGTTTGTCATCTTGCTGCACTAAGGCTTGCATCGTTGCCTTTAATTGTACTTCGATACGCGGGGAAGCCCGCAAAGAAGTCACATCAATCCGTCCTTTAGCGGAAATAACGGCATCCACACTGTCACTATCGACTCTCGGCACATCGACTGCAAAAGTCATTCGCGCCGCCACCGCTTGAAGATAGGCTAAACTTAATTCGGATTCAACTTGATTTCTGGTTAACATTTGTAATGAATTATTTTGAATCGCCAATGCGCTTACAAAAGTAAGAAACTTTCCAAAGATTTTATTTTTGAACTCCCAATTTTGTTGTAATTTTGGCTTTCCAATGTTTAAAAATCAAACAATTCATGTTTCATATTTTCAAGAAAAATAAAAGTGCGTTTTCCGATGTTACCGTTCCTTCGGTTACTCAAGGCGAAAAATGGGCAAAAGCACAGAAAAAAGCAGCCGAAAAATCCGAAAAACGGGCTATAACAAACCTTTCCGAGCCTTTTTCGGAAGTAACAAGCAACCTTTTAGAAGCGATTGGCGTGTAGTATTTTGAATTTGTTTCTTTAAAATCTATTTATCTTATGAAAAAAATTACAGTAGTAACAGCTGTTTTGATGACGGTGATGGTTTGGTCTTGCACCAAAGATTCGATTACAACCGTAGATTGTACAGGCACTGCGCCGACTTATACGAGTGCGGTCAAGGCACTTTTGGATAGCAAATGTGCCACTTCAGGTTGTCACGGTGCGAGTAAGCCAGCAAGTGGGTTGGATTATAGTGCGTACGCGATAGCGAAAACGAATGCCGCAAAGGATAATTTTCGGGGGAGTATTCAACATTTAAGTGGGTATGATGCGATGCCGAAAGGGGCGAGCAAAATGTCTGATGCCGATCTTAAAACATTGAATTGTTGGGTACAAAACGGTATGCCTCAATAAGTTACGTATCCTTTTATGATAAATAACAAAGTCGCCGAAGTTACAACTTCGACGACTTTATTATTTTTTAAAAGGAAGCGGAAGGCAAGAGATTCGAACTCTTGATACCCTTTTGGAGTATACACACTTTCCAGGCGTGCTCCATCGACCACTCGGACAGCCTTCCATTGCGCCGCAAAGATACGCCTTTTTTTTAAACAAAAAATAAAAAAATAAAAAAAATCTACTTTTTGCATTGGTACGATTTTTCGCTACATTCGTCGTTAATCC
>JAAFJT010000134.1 GCA_013298955.1 Chitinophagales bacterium | reverse complement strand
GATTGGATAAATTTAAGAGCATAAGGTTTTAAGTTTAGCACAACTTCGATTAAGGTAGCAATTCTGGTAAACGAATTGCCTTAATTTTAAATATTAATTTTTTAGTTTCATTGTATCGCTTCTTTAAAGATTCTTCTAAGGCTGCATAAGAACGCGCATCTTTGTTAAAACCTGCATGAGCCATATCATTCCGAATGGATTGCTTAATAGATGCCGCTAAATTACCTAACTCTTTTTTGTAACGATACGCTCTAATAGCTGGAAGGATGGCTTGTTGCCACATTCTGAATTTTGTTTTATCCTCAACAGATTGAGCTGTAATTCTTTTACCATCTATTTCATATCGTTCAGGGACGCGCACATATTCAAACTTAGCATCATTCGTCAGCGTCAAAGCCGCTGAAACCGTTGAACGTTTATCCTTATTTTGAATATCTTCTACGGACTCGCCTACTTCCAACATCATAAAAGTCGTAATAAATTCTTCTAACAACGTAGCTGCTTGTTGGAATAATCCATTTTGGATACACCATTTTACGGATACGAAACCATTATAGACAGAATTATTTTGATAATTATCAAATTCTGTTTTAATTTTCTCCAAAATGGGCTTTAGGGCAGACATGGCTGGATCCGAATCTTCAATCGGCGAACCTAATCGTTGAGATAGCTCGGTCATGTCCGTTCCGCGATAAATATCCATCCCTCGATTGACCAAATTGTATTGCGAAAAATTCAATAAGTAATTTTTAAGTTGATGATACGGTTCTGTTGCAATTTGAGCTACTAACGACTTCGCATTACCCGTTTTCAAAAAAATATTCGCATTATTCGTCCAATCTTGGATTTTTGAAAAGGCAGACACATCCCAAATTGGTGCCACTTCTTTTTCTTCAATCATTGTCTTGGCTTCAAACGCGCCATAGTAAATCCCAGAAACGCTCACTTCTTTTAACAATTTCGCATAGTTCATTAATACCATGTTTAACATTGGAATAGACCTAAAACTATGTGTAATATCAAAAATTAATTCGTCTCTTGACTCCAATTGTTGAAAGATTGTTTCAAAATTTTTCCAAATATCTTTGGCTTCTTTACCTTCTAAAATATCCACATGGATACATGGAACGGATAAATTTAATTTTTCTAAGCGCGTTTTCAAGCCTTCATGCCATTCATTTTTTTTTGATTTGTTACTATAATGTTCTCCATCATGCCAGTTTTTTAAGGCGGATTGAGTCGTGAAAATTAAAATTTTGTCCGATGCCCGAAAATCTTTACAATAGGTTTGAATCGTTGCTTCTTGTACGAATCGAATCGGTTGATAATCCATTAGGTTGCCACCGCTTGGGAGATAAATAATGGGGTCATAATTCGTAATGCCCAAAAAGGAAATAAATACTTTTCTGCTCATGCTTTAAAATTGATTATGATTTAAATTTTGAAAAAGCGATTTGAGAAACCACTGCGTTATCGCCTTTTCCAGATAATCCTATCACTTTAATTTGAATGATTTCGCCGATTTTATCCGTTGAAAACGCACTTCGATAGCCCAAAATCGGCATTTCGGGTTCAAAATCAGGACGAATATGCACTTTGACGCGATTCGGATTGCCAACGCTTAATACGGTCGCATCCAACAAATCATTCAATTTCAAGTTTTTTTTGACGGGTTGTTCTGCCTCAAATCTATCCATAGATTCCATTTTTAACCAGCCAAAAGGGTAGCCATCTGCCGAAATCGTGCGCGTCACAGGATGCAACGATTTCACTTCAGCCGAGAAAACCATGCGTAGATGCTTTGCTGATTCATCCCGAACTGTTTTATCAGGATGCATCAAAAGGCTCAAAACCAATGAGTTATCATAAAAAGTTTTGCCCATACCCATTCGGATAAATAACTCTCCATTGAGCATACGTTCATAGAGTCCTGTATAAAAATCAAGCAATCGTTCAATTTTCTTACTATGCTCTTTCTCGAGTCCTTGTTCTAATTTTTCGATTTCGTATCGAACAAATTGTTTTGAGAAATCGCTCACTTCTTTCAAAATTTTATCCGTCGAATGATTCCAATAATTCAAGTAATGATTTTCTGGAATTTGTCCCAATCGAACAGCAAAACTTGTTTCGATTTTCGCTCCCCTTGCAATAGCCTCACGCGGTGTCGGGATTTCGTTGTTTCCAAACTCCGATTTAGACGGAATCCGGCGAATCCGAACCGCAAAAGTGGCTTCTAAAAACTTTTCAGCGACAGGACGACTATCTCGAAAAATCAAATGTTGCGCATAAGGCGGTCTTTTAACATCGCCCTCACGCGGATTTAACTTTCCAAAGAGTTGTTCTTCATCAAAAATGCCTTTATCATCGACTGCTTTACGTAACCTATCTTGAACATCCTTAAATTCGTAATGCTCTCGGTCGGATAATCTTTCTTCCCTTTTTTCTGCACTTCGCTTTAATTCTAACAATTCGTTATATCTCACACCATCCTCAGAAACAGCAATCTTTCTTAAAATAGCAATCGTTTCTTCTAATTTCTTTTTGCCCTCCTCATTATAACATAGCCAATCATACAAAAGAGCCGTTCGCATCGCCCCTTTTAAGGAACTACCGGGCAAATACAACCGTTCTCCGTCTTTGGAAATGGTTTGTAAATTATTTTTTTTGGGTTTTTTGTCCTTACCTAACCATACGCCTCTTGCCTTGACGACTTTATAATTCGCCTCATTGAGCGATAAACCTAAACGTTTTGTTAGAAAATCTTTCAAATCGAAATTAGAACGATTCACATCTAAACCATTCATGCCATTGCGTACGCCGTTAACATAATCCTCAATGAAATGCGGTTTGGTTTCCAAAGCCTTTTCAACTAATTGATTATCAACGTAATACAATTTGTCGCCTTTGTCCGAAACAATGAAATCGGCATACGGCGATAACCAGCGTCCCGAATCCGCCAAAATACTCAATGGCGATTCGGTCGTCAACCGAATATAATGTTGTCTATTTAAGATTTCCATGAGTTGTAAAAGGTAAGGTCATACAAATACCGTTACGCAAATAGGGTTGTTGAATCGTTTTCGGAGCGATAGAAACCAATCTGCCTTGCACGGCTTGATTGACTAACGCGCCTTCGGCTATCATATTCACTTTTTTTAAAAACTGTTGATTACTTTGTCCCAATTGTCGCCCGCCGCGTGTCACGATTTGATAATTTTCAAACGCTTTAAATTCGGCATCACTTTGCGGATTCGTCAGCGAAATCGTCACAAAACGATTCGCATTGGGCACTTTTAAATCAAAATCTTCATAAACAACGCTCTCAAACAAACCACAACCTGTAGTTCGTTCACCGCCAATGCCTTCGTAAGGCAAGATGTCGAGTATTTGATTTAAAAGGTTGGTCTCCGAATCCACCAAACCTTGCGTTTCCAACAAAAAGTAATAATGCACTTTCACATTTTCATTCAAAGGCATGATTTGAATCGTCGTTTGGTAGAAAAAAGAGTCTTTTTTATCCTCCTTGTGAACCGTGACTTTGGGCAATGCGATTTCTTTGAAAAAAACGGCTTGTTCCGACAATTGAAAATGGTCATATTCGGCTTCCGTCACCACAAAAAGTTTATCAATGATTTTACATTTTTTTTTCCAATCATTCGGATTCAACCCTAATTCCCAAACTTCTTTTGAAATAAATTGTATTTTTTTTAAATCTTTCGGATGCTCCGTTTTTATCAAATTTAAATGCAACGGTTTTGGCAAAAAATACAAAAAATCGCCTTTTGCATTTTCCAAACAGTAGCAACCAGAAGAAATTTTAATCTTCGGGGCTGCGTTTTCGCCTCGAAACAAATCGACGAAGGCATCCACTTCGGCATCGTGTTCCAAGAGCCGCGCCCCCACATGAATCATTGCCGAAAAAAGCGTATCCGAATGCGGGATAATACTCGAATCATTCAAAGACGTATTCACATCCAACCCGACACGCCCAAAATGAAAACGACTTTGCGGCAGACACTTTAAGATAACAGCTTTTTTCATCTATTAAAATTTAAAAGATTCATAAGTTTGGGGTTGATTCGTCGTTTTGAACGCATTCACGTTTTTAATCGTGCATTGCACCTTTTCAAAACGAATTTTACCGTACCCGCGTGAACCACTGCCGCCAATGTAATCGCCTTCCAATAAACGCATCGCCGTCCGCAAACAGGTTAAATGTTCTTGGGTTTTGTCGTCATCGTACTCGTCATAGACCAATTCAAATTGAAAAATCGCACCCGATGGCACGCGTTCCAATTGACGCGGATGTTGTGCCGTACCCGTTTTGCGGTCAATCGTATTTTCCCATTTGGTTTCGGTGTAATCAAATTCGAGGTCTTTAAAGCGTTTTTTGAAATCCGCAGGGTCTTTCATCAAGGCATCGCGTACTAAAAGACGCGTTACAGCCCCTTTTTTATCGTTTTCGCCCGAATCGCCAAAGATGGTTTTGATATACTCGTTATCCGATTTAACACTCTCCGAGCCTTCCAACCGCGCTAACATCGAACGCAATTTGCCTTTCAACGAAGAACCGGGGATAAACGGGACTTTATCCGCCGTTTTGATGACGTTCAAATCAATGCCACCAATGTCTAAAGACGATTTCGACCCGCCAATATGAAGACCAGTTTCGGCAACAATGCTGCCTGAGATGAATATTTTTGAAATGAGTTTCATAATTTACCCTTTTGGATTGAAATATTTGTGATAAGCTACGAAGGCTTCCATAAACGTTTGGAAGTTTTTCACCTGCGCATCATTTTCGACTTTGGAAGCCACTTTTTCCAGAAATTCGATGACTTTTTTGGCTTCTTTTGAGGTTTGTCGCGCTGCGACGTACATCAATTTGGGGCGAATCAATTGAATATCAATTTTTTTCTCTGCTTGCAAGACTTTTGAGAAAATATTCCGCAATTGCGAACTATTGACTTTTTTACCTTCTTGTTTGATGTAATTTTGCAGGTCATCTAAGAGCGATGAGAGGTCATCTAACTGTCCCATTGCTAAAATATCCTTAATTTTATCTTCTATCATGGTTTAATATTTTAATTTTTGGAAAATATTTGAGTTAGGATGCTTAGGATTTGAAGGATTCAAAGAATTGATTTTCATAGATTTATAGAATTTACAAGTCTCGCAATCCTATAAATCCATGAAAATCCTAAACATCCTAATTCAAACCGTTTTTGTCATTCCGTTAGGAACTTTTCGTTAAAAATTCCGCCCAACGCGCCGCCACAGGAAATAAATTTGGATTTTTCTCATTCCCTTTTAAAAAAACATCCAATAACAATTTGGCATATTCATCTGTCAAGGCTGCCAATTCCACTTTATTGGTTTCCTTCGAGTTGCGCAAAAAATATTTCAATCGCCAAACGGATTGCGCACGGATAATGCCTTTTTCCAACACTATTTTTTGCAAACGGTCAAAACCAACTTTACTGCGTTTGATTCTATCCAAAATCGCCCGCGACTCGCCTTTCACCTTGATAAGCACATAAAGTTGCCAAGCAATTTTTTTCGCCGATTGGTATTCTTCCCAAGTCAAGACTTCACCAAAGACCGAAATTTTACTTTTCACATAATCGCCTTTTGTATTGCGTTCATTAGATTTGGCATTTTTAAGGGCAGATTCTGCCATTTCCGCAAATCGGACGACTGGAAAATGAGGGTCAATCACCAATAAACCGCCCGAAAGTGTAATTTTCCCATTCGTAAAGGATTTGAATTGCTGTTGCAATAAGTGCGCAAATTCAAAAACGCTATCCCATGCCCCAATCAAAAAACAATCGTCCCCGCCCGCAAAAACAGGATAAATATTATCCGAAAAGAAATGTTTACCACCCAAACCATCTGAAAAATGATGTTTTGACCACAATTCGTAAAAATGTTGGTTAAAAAATTGACTCAAACTTTCAGAAACGGCTTTACCGCGATTCACATCTTGGATGCCTTGAAACGTTTTGCCCAAATCATCTACATCCACTTTAAGCACCGCCAATTTTTTACTACCAGTTCGAGTATGGGCTTCATCCGCCAATTCTTCAAAGGTTTTGACCTCTTTTCGCCCCATTAAGGGCAATTTATTGGTAATTTGACCAGTAAAAGTGTTGTTGGAAGGAACATCCAAGCGATATTCGTATCCCAAAATATGAAAATAACTACTTTCAATTTTGGTGGATTGCGCTGTGGATAACGGATTGATAACAAAACTATTAGAATGCGTCAAGCGTTGCGTAAAATCGCTCCAATGCTTGCTATTAAAAAGCGGCGTTTTTTCAAACGGGTTGAAAACGCGCTCGAAAGACAACGTTTTTAATTTAGCTTGTTTGGTTTGCCCCGATTTTGCTTCCGCTTGTTGCCAAATCGCCCCAAAATCGCTGGTATTTTTGGGTATTGGAATCGCCGTCAACGAGATGTAGATACTTTCATGGACTAACGCGGCATCTATTTTTTGTTGAATCCACTTTTCCCAATCGGGTTTATAGCCTTTGATGAAACCATAAAAATTACCACCACCGTTATAGACCAATTCAAAATTGGCTTTACCAAGATTTTGCTCAATCATGGCAACGCAAATGTCGGTCAACACGCCTACAAAATGCGAACGGGATTTCAACGATTTAGACGCGCCTTCGGAACGAACCGAAAAGATAAAATCTTGAATACCAGATACGTCTCCTTTGATGAAGCCGTCGTATTGTTGGATACGGATGGTTTTGTCCGTTTTGAACGGACGCGCCACCTCCAAACTATTTTTGAGCTGAGTGGAATAATGGGCAAATTGGGACATATTGGGTACAATTGTAAAATTTCACAAATATAAAAAATACCTATGATTCAAACAAATCTTGATGCAAATTAAAGGTTTGATATTGCAAAAAAACTGCATTTTCAAAAAGAAATATTTAACTTTGCCAAAAAAGTTAACAAAATATGAGCCTCTCATTCAAAAAATTGAAATTTATAAGTGATTTATTTTCAGCAGGTGGGAAATATACACACGACGAGCTATCCGATTTGTTTTACGATAAGTTTGGACGCACCTTGAATCGTTCTTTTTACGATTACATCAACCTATTAGAATCGGACGAATATCAAGCACCATTAGAAAGGCAGCATGATAAATCGCCTTTTGGCAAAACGATTTATTATTATAAGTCGAAATTTTGGCTGAATAAAAATCCATTAGAGGAGAAAGATGTTCAAAAATTAAAAAAAGTGTTGAACGTTTTAAAACAATTGGATGGATTGCCGCAAATCGGAGATTTGACCGAAATCATCGCCACGATTGAAAGTAAATCGCCCTTGAAAGCGAAAGAAATGCAACCTTCGATTTTGTTGGATCATAGTCCGCCGATTGTGGGGACGCATTGGATTGGCATTTTGACCAAACACATTGAAACGAAAACGCCGATTCAAGTGCGTTATCGCCCCTTTTCTGGGGACGAATCGGATAACAAACGCAATCATACGCTTTTTCACCTGCATCCTTACGTCGTCAAACGCGCTCAACAATATTGGTATCTCGTCGGCTGGCATCACGAGGCAAATCAAATGGGCACTTATGCGATAGACCGTATCAAGGATGTTCAAGCCGCTTCTGGGATTTTATTCCGACCGAATGACGTGGATTTTAAAACGTATTATGAAGAGGTGATTGGGGCAACGAAACTTTTAGAAAAGGCGGTTCAAACGTATCGGGTCAAAGTTTATAAACCGATGGTTGGATATTGGGAACATCGCCCGTTACACCATTCTCAAAAGTGCATGGAGGAAACCGAAGATTATTCCATTTTCGAACTTCAATTGCGTTGGAATTATGAATGGCAAAATTTAATTTTGAATTATGGCAAAAATATAGAAATTTTAGAACCAAGCGCATTTCGGCAACAAATTCAACAGATTTTACAAGAGAGTTTGAATCGGTATTTGTAACTTCGCCTTGTCATTCCGTTAGGAATCGAACCTTGCCGACCCGCAGTTTCCGCTTTGGAAAATTTTCGAAATAGGATGCTGCTGATTTTAAGGATTGGAAGGATGTTTTCGATTGAATAGCGCAAATGATCACTCAAAAAAATCCTTCCAATCCTTGAAATC
>JAAFJT010000133.1 GCA_013298955.1 Chitinophagales bacterium | reverse complement strand
AATCTTGCATCTTGTAAGTGATGCCTTTGGGTAAATTGGGTAGAATATCGTCAAAGGTTAATTTATTGGTATCTGCTTGAAAAATGGTGAGTTGACTTAATCCTGATAAATTCGGAAGGCTATCTATTTTATTAGAAAAAACATATAAATATTTTAAAGAATCTAATCTTTGAAAAGTCGTTGGAAGACTACCCGTTAATTGATTGCCATAAAGCGAAATTTGTTGTACTTTGGCTAAATTACCTAAACTTGTCGGAATAGCTCCTGTCAAATAATTGTTACCAACATTAAATAGCTGTTGCAATTGGGTTAAATTGCCTAAACTATCTGGAATATTGCCCGTCAAACGATTATGCGAAAGATTAAAATAAATTAATTGGGTCAATCTGCCCAATTCTTTTGGAATCGTGCCATTGAATTGATTGTTTCTAAGGTAAAGTTGCGTTAAATTCGTTAAATTGCCTAAATTAGACGGAATATTGCCACTCAATTGATTATTCGCAAGCCAAAGTTGTCGTAAACGGCTCATACCACTTAAACTACTCGGAAGACTGCTATCCAATTGATTGCTATAAAGGGAGAGTTTTATCAAATTGGATAATTGACCAAAAGTCGCTGGAATGGCTCCACGCAAAGCACTATTCGGCAAACATAAATATTGTAAATTTGCCAAATTGCCTAAACTGGCTGGTAACGTCCCAACCAAATGATTACTGGTGGTATCGCTTCCATCTGCATTGGATCCTAAAATAATGTGGCTCACACAACCTTGTGCATCAACCGATATACCATGCCATGTGTTGATTGGGTTGATTGTCAACCAATCGGTATTTCGATACCAATTTGCGCCACCTGTGGCATTGTACAAATCCACCAAGACCAACGAATCCGTGCAGCGACATGTATTATCCGCCAACAAGCGCACCGTAAAAAACGTATCTTGGGTAATGCCGCGAGACGTATCGACATAAGTGCCTATCGAATTCACGATGCGCCCACTCGGAAGCCGATAAGTACGCGTCCCACATTGCAAAGCCGTAATCGTATCCACACGCGCCGTCAGACATGCGCCTGTGCCATTATTCCAATAATTTGCCCAATTTTGGGTGGAAAGGCTGGGATTATTGGAAATATTACCATTATTCGCACCAATTGAAGGACAATTGGTTTTAATGCCTGCTGGAATGCAACCTGACAATTGATTATTATTTAAATATAAATGTTGCAAATTTGGAAGAGTGAGATTGGGTATATTACCTGTCAATTGATTGCTATGCAAATACAAATCCGTCAAATTCAAAAAACGAAAATCTGGGATATTGCCACTTAATTGATTGTAATCTAATGCTAAGTAAGTTAAGTTGGGTAATTGATTGAAATTCGGAATACTACCACTGAGTTGATTGGCTTCTAATTGTAAGAAACTTAATTGTGGCAAATTAAAATTTGGAATATTGCCTGCTAATAGATTCCGTCTCAAATCCATAGAGATTACACAACCTTGTGCATTCGTGCGGATGCCGTACCAATTTTCTATCGAACTACTTGATAACCAATTGTTTCGGTTTGTCCAGCCTGCGCCATTCGTTGCATTATATAAGGAAACTAATTG
The DNA here is from genome assembly GCA_013298955.1 of Chitinophagales bacterium. GTDB lineage: Bacteria > Bacteroidota > Bacteroidia > Chitinophagales > Saprospiraceae > JAAFJT01. Next base: position 6,857 of record JAAFJT010000133.1, on the reverse strand, counting down.
TATCGAATCTTGGCATCGGCAACTATTATCATTGGAAATGGTAATCGAATAGCGAACACTATCACAATTCGCATCCCAAGCGGAACGCAACGTATCTTGATACGTGCCAACGGCATTCACAATCCGTCCAGAAGCCAGTTGTCGGGTTTGACCTGCACATAATGTGAAGCGTTGTGTCTCTTGAACCACAGGATTACAACTCACTTGTAACACAATGTTTCGACTTGATAAGGTCAATTGAGGTAAATTCGGATTGGTGACTTGACATGTGTAAGTACCTGCATCTGATGAAAGCAAACGGTTGATAATCAAACGATTATGCGTTACAGGGCTACCGTAAAGCGAACCATTTTTATACCATTGATAACGGTTTGAAGTTAAGGTGCTATCTATTTCTAAACTAATATTAAGTTGTCCACCCGTCACTCGCAGCAAAGCGGTATCCCGAAAAACAGGCAGTTGCGGTGCGTAAGATTTTGAACCAGGAGCCCTAATAAAAGGCAAATTGGGTATTAAATCACTAAATAGGAACTTATTATTTTGAATGTCAAGGTAATGTAATCTCGGCAAATTTGATAAACTTGGCAATATACCACTTAATTGATTAGATGACAAGTATAGGAATGTCAAATTAGGCAAATTGAAGTTAGGTACAGAACCAATTAGTTGATTTGAATTAAGATATAAATAGTATATATTTGGCAAATTGAAGTTGGGTATGGTATCACTCAATCGATTGTTACTAAGTTGTAAAGAGACCAAATTTGGCAAACTGAAATTGGGTATGGTACCACTTAATTGATTGCTACTAAGTTGTAAAGAGTACAAATTGGGCAAATTGAAGTTAGGTATCGTACCACTCAATTGCATTCCATGAAGATGCAATTCTCTCAAATTTGGCAAATTGAAGTTGGGTATGGTTCCGCTCAATTGATTTCCCTCAAGATACAGGATTCTCAAATTTGGTAAATTGAAGTTGGGTATCGCACCACTCAATTGATTCCATGAAAGAGATAACTGTTGCAAATTCGGCAAATTAAGATTAGGCATTAAACCCCTTAAATTATTATTATACAAAGTAATAGCTGTTACACGCCCATTCAGATCCAGCGTGATGCCATGCCAATCGTTCATTGGTTGGCTTAATCGCCAACGCGTCGTCCAGTTTATGCTGTCGGTCGAAATATACAAATTGACCAATTCTAAGGAATCTTGTGTGCGACCGCTTTGTGCCATACTGTTGCCCATCCCCAAAATGGAAAGGAGCCAAAAAAGATAGTATTTTTTCATACCTAAATGATTTAATAAAAGTTTAAAAAGTAAAATAAAGAATCCAAGTGGTGTCGTACGGAGTTGAAAATAATGAATTGACTCTAAATGATAATTGCTAAAAGGTTGATTTTCAAGGTCGTATAACGTTTGGAGGGTTTAAAACCCTCCAAACGTTGTTGTCAATGATTTAAATTCAACCCATTCAGACCATGCTGCACCACTTGTATTATTTATATAAGTTAAAAAAAAGGTAAATGTGAAGTTTGTATTCAAAAAAAACATATTTTTTTTAAGCCTATACTGGTCTTAATGTTTCTTCCTATTAAAATGTCATCCATTTTAAAAAAAAATAATCTTTTTTTTAAAAAAAGATGGATTCGAGATGACAAAAGCAAAATACAAGACATTGATTAAAAAAAACATTCATTTTTTTTAAATCAATCTCTATAAAAAATTAATATGAAGCATTTGAAATTAGGTTTATTCCTCTTAGTAGGCGGCATTACCACAGGCGCGTGGAATCAATTAAGCGATTCGGCAGCACCCACTCAAGAGCGTCCTTTGCAAGAACCCGAAGAAGGGCAAATGCCCGTGCCTAAAAAAATCACGGCAAAATTGTTAAAAAACCGCGATGCCAAAGGCAATAACGTATTAGTAACCGCCGCATTCGACAAAAAAGACCCGCTTTTGAACAATGTGACGGTCTTTAAACTCCATTTGAGCGACCAAGTGACGGCTATTTTATCGGACAATGGCACTAATGGCGACGTTCAAGCAAATGATGGCATTTTCACAACCACCATCAAAGAAGATGCACCAACCTTGACCCGTACCTTATCGGAATTTAACACCGCCACTGCCACAAGACAACGCAGCAATAAAGCAATTGCCCGTTTTGCAGGTCGCTCTATGGAAGCGGCGAGTCCAACTTCAATGTCCAGCAAGGTGGCGAAGATGGCAGTACTAGAACCAATTGACTTAAGCCAAGGTGGAGAACCTGCTGAATTACCTGTGGACTTGAGTACGCAAATTGCAACAGCTACTTTAACGCCTGCTGATTTTGCCACGTTGAAAACCAATAGTTTGATAGTCAACGATTTACGCGTCGTGCAAGATGCAACTCGGACGTACAATCCATGCGTCGGCGGCACGAAAGGTGGTAATCCCAATGGTGTTTGGACGTTCAAAACCTTGATGACCAATATGGCACCTGGAACAGGCGTTGTCGCAGACAATTTTGTGAAAGAGTGGTTGGACACCGAAGTATTTGCTCAAAAAACTTATATTCCGAGTGGCGATGTAACCACTAATACCAATGGTTGGTCAAGTGTTGTGCGGGATAATTTAGCAAATCCAGAGAGTTCAAAATACAAATTCATTGCGGCTTGGTTGACCAATAGTGGCTTTCCTGTGAATGCTGATAATATAAAGAATTGGAAAACATTGTTAACCAATAAGTTAGAATTTATTCCGTTGCGCCTCTTGGCAATCGTGAATCGGTTAGATTTGCGGGGAAACTTCGCTTATACAGGTGGTACGACAAGTGGTGGTGAAGGTCGCTTTGTATTTTGCTTTGTTGACAGCAACAATGGTTGTCAGGCAGACTATGGTAAAGGAGACGCTCCAATGCAAATGACCGTCATTCTTGAATACGGGATTCCGCTAAAGACATGCAGTGCATTGAGCAACTACGCAAAACAATGGTACAATCTTAAAAATATAGCCTTAGGCAGTGCCGCCTACAATGCCGCTTTGCAAACCGTCACAGATGTATTTACGAAAAAAGATGCGGATCCAACCCGCCATAAGAATAATAAGAGTGCTTTAAATCACTTGCGCACCAATGAAGCATTGATGTCGCCTTGGAATATCCGCGATTTTGAAATCAATACGACGGCTTCTAATGCGAAATTTAAACAATTGAATTTAGTTCACCCGAGCCATGAACCCATGAATGAAGCCAATGCTGCCCCTGGTGGTGGGAATGTTGCTGCAAAAGTGGGTTTATTAAATACATTTGTCAATACCAATGCGGTTGCCATCATGAGTGACCAAGCTTATACGATTTCGGAGCCTATTAAAGGAATTGATGCCCAAATACCTACCAATACGTATTATTGGAACAGTGCAGGCATCAAGATTGACGAAGCGCGGCATAAACTTTCTTTAGGCACTTGTAGTGGTTGCCATGCGGGAGAAACGAAAACGGATTTTACACACGTTAAACCTGCCAATTTTGGTGCTATGGCTCCTTTATCTGGTTTTTTGACAGGTTTGGGCGCAGATGATGATACAGGAGATAACGATGCAGACCCAATGGCTTTTTTATGGGTGAAAGACCCGGCGAATCGCCCTGCAAGTTCACCTGTGAAACGCGGTTTCAATGATTTATTGCGTCGAGCGCATGATTTGACGACTTTTGTGAATACAGCTTGTGGTTCTCGCGGAGAATTAGTCTCTTTGATAGCTGCGTTGAATTTCCAACCCATACTCTCTCCCCATTAGATTTAGCGTATGTTTCGGAAACCTTCAAGGTTTCCGAAACATATTTGGTACACCCTTATTGATGTTCAAATTCGATGATTATCGCCGCCATATTTTTATCGGTTTCCATATTTAACTTCAAAATATGTTGGTTCGCATCGTATTGAACCACTTTACTACTGATATTGGCTAATTTCTCGCCCAAGACACTTTCCAAACAGTTTGCAAAAACATTAAAACGACCCGCCGCATCTGTTTTTTTCGCAGTTGCTTCTATTTTCATTTTCAATGCCTGCATATCTAAAGGCTTGTTACTTAATAAAATACAACAATAATCATAACCTTTGTTATCATCAAAATAAATCATATCTTCATCCGAAGGCAAGGTAATCGCGCTTTGTTTGCCAAGATAGGGACTGACGGTATGGTTGTGTGGAAACAATAAATCAACCACTTTGCGCCCATCGAAATTCAAAATATACACATACGCAGAAGCCTCATTATCCACCAAAACCTGATAACCAAAATCTTTTTTCACGACCGCCGTTGCGATGTAATGACTTGCTTGCGTTTTTTTACCAGTGCCAGCACCGCGATTTTGGGAGACGACAGGTTTTAATTCCATTTTTTGATTTGCCGCATCCACCAATTGAATTTTAGCTTGAAATGTTTTATAGAGCAGCGTTGAATCCACCGGTTTTCCAATTTGGGGCAGTTCTAACAAAGGCGGCACTTCTACGGCATACACAATTTGTTCTTTAAAAGTTTGATACGAAATCTTGCCAAACCCATTTTCTAACCATGCCTTGCCGCGAGAATCCAACACTTCAAAATAACCTGCATCCGTCAAAAAAGGGTCATCTTTATAGCCAACAACACACATGGCATGTCCCATACTGCTGGGCGTGCGCCCTTTTTGGACGATAATGACTGGATTGCCTTCCGATAACGCTTTTTTAATACTCAAATTTTGAGGATCATGGGGTTCTATCAGTCGATTAAAGGTCGGCGCAATGCCTTTAAAGGCTTTGTTGACCAAATCAGAAGGAATCGACGCAGGGCAATCCGTTGGCAAATCGGTGTAACGCACCACGCCACTTTGCTGTATGACATTCATGGCTTTCATCAAATCTGCGCCATTGGTACAATTAATATCGCTAATATCTTTAATATGATGGTAAATAAAGGCAGGTGAGTAAAATAATTTTTGAATTTCATGGCTTTGCGTGATATTGCGTTGCTTCGCCTCTTGAATGGTCAGTGCATACGCAGTAGCCCAAGCCAAACAAGTGGAGCGTTCTGCCTGATTGCCTGCTTGAGGCGCGTACATTTTTAAAGAAGCATGGCTCGGAACCGATTTTGCCCCCCGACTCCTCTCCCGATGTGCAGCCGTTGCCCGACGCGGGATTTTTTTGTAATTCGCATCATTGAATTGGACACCGGGAGCAATCGCATCCTGTGACCATGAAAACGCGCTCATCCCGAAAAGGAGCAAGCAGGAAATTAAAAAACGAACTTGTTGAATAATCATCCGATTGATTGATACTTGTAAATGATTAAAGGATTAAATGATTCGAGCCTGTTTCATGAAGAAAGCTCACCATATAAGAAAAAAAAAGCTCCAAAGTGAAGAAAAAAAAGGGCAAAATAGAAATTTTTTTAAAAAAAACGCATTCCTAATGCCCTTTTAAAGTTGGAATCTTTTGCCCAATTTGGTAAAATACCTTACATTTGTCACACGATTTCGGAATGTATTTAGAATCAACGGATTCCGAAATCCAAAATTACATGGTTATGGTAAACATCCCTTATGCACTTGCAGATTACGCGGCATTGCGCGCCGATAATTGCTTTTTTGTGGATAGAACCAATTACATTGAGCCATTAGAAACTCATGCAACGCGCTATCCCATGTTTTTACGTCCCCGCAGGTTTGGTAAATCGTTGTTTATCAGCCTGTTAGCGCATTATTATGATGTCAACAAAGCCAACGATTTCCAAATGTTATTCGGTGATTTGCATGTTGGACGGAATCCAACGCCGTTGGCAAATCAATTTAGAATCTTGCGATTTGATTTCAGTGGCATTGAAACCAATGATGTCAAAAGAGTGCATGAATCGTTTTTGCTCAAAGTCAAAGAAGGTTTTAGCGATTGCATGAGTGCCTATGCGGGGCTTTTCACGGCAGAACAGGAAACGTTTATTTTGAATCAACCGCTTGCATCCAGTATGTGTGTTGAATTTTTCTTAGCATACCGCAAAAACAACCATAAAACTGCTTTTTATGTGTTGATTGATGAATATGATCAATTTACCAACGAATTATTATCCTTCCATTTTGCGGATTTTCAAGATATTGTTTCTAAAAATGGCTATGTACGCAAATTTTATGAGGCATTGAAAGCAGCAACGGGACGCACTGGAATTGGTCGCATTTTTATGACAGGCGTTGCGCCTGTAACGTTAGATAGCATGACAAGTGGTTTTAATATTGCGACGGATATTTCGCTGCATCCTCTTTTTCACGATATGATGGGTTTCACGGAACCTGAAGTAGCCGATTTGCTCCGTAAAATAGAAGTCTCAGAGGCGGAATTGCCTCTTATATTGGACGATTTACGAAAATGGTATGATGGATATCGCTTCGACTTCGAGACCGCACGACATCTTTACAATCCCGAAATGGTGTTGTATTTTGCGAATTATTATCAAGCGGTGCGAGCCTATCCCCAAAAAATGTTGACCTCAAATGTCGCTACCGATTACAATAAAATAGCCCAAATTCTCAGAATCGGAAACCGTGAAGAAACCAGTTTAGCCTCCTTAACCACTTTTTTGGAAACGGGGGAAATCAAAACCTATTTAACAGATAAATTTAATGTGAGTTTAGGGTTTGGACTCAAAGAAATCTGGAGTATGCTGTTTTACACGGGGATGACGACCGTAAAAACGGTTTCAGGCAGTACTTGGACGTTTCAAATGCCGAATTATGTGATTAAAGGTTTATATTATGATTATTTTGTAGCGTTGCAATTGGGGATGGCATATGGCACGATTCAATACGAAATTCGAGGAGCCATTGAAGAATTGGTTTCGCAAGG
>JAAFJT010000132.1 GCA_013298955.1 Chitinophagales bacterium | reverse complement strand
CGGCACCCTCTATTATTTCAATGTTTGCAAAAAGCAGGAAAAAAACCAATGAAAAAAGAAATCTTAATTGAAGAACCATGCTGTTTATAATTGTGTCCTTCTGATGAAACGTCAGCACTTCTATTGTCTGACGTTTTTTCTATTTTACTAATTGCGCATAAATGTTTAGCATTTTTGGTGAAAACCTATCTAAATGTGCTTCATGATTTAATTTTAAATTAAAAATAATTTGTGTAATATTTTGTTTGAATTATAGAAATTAAGGACACGATTCACTCTTTCAGGTCAAAAAGAATGAATCGTGTCCTTAGAAACACGACTTAATTCCTAATCAAGAATTGCATAGAATGTTGCTTACTAAGCAGCTTTAGAAGATTCGATTGGAGTCCCAAAACCTGAATAAATCCTTAGATTCGGGGGAATAAATCCCAAAATAATATCAATTGCAGGAATACCGCATTGTAAGAGTTCATCAGCAACCAAAATATCGGTATTGTTTTGTTGAATCCAGATTTTACCTTCTAAAATGGCGAAATGAAAAGCAACATTATAAATAAATTGATTCTGATGCCAACCGACCGATAACAACATAAAATGATTGTTTTCTCTATCTATCACGATTTGAGAAGTCACATTAGGGGTAATACTGCGATTGTAACACGCATGAGCCTTTAAAATCTCAATAATATTTTGTTGATACTGAGTTATTTTATCCATCGTACAATGATTTGAGCGTTTGGATCAAAAATGATTAATTTAATTTGATAAACTTGAATCGCTGTTTGAACAAACGGGCGTTGAAAAAACGTAGCCCAAGCAGGTTCGGAAACAGCTAAATAAAGAACTCGGTTAGAGTCTGAGAGTTGCAACGAGAGCCTATAATTGATATATTGCCCCAATGCTTTATGAAATTCAGAGACTAAGGATTGTCCTACAAAATTTTTAATTTCGACTGCAATGCGTTCGGTTCGGCGTTCCGCAACAATCATTTTTTCAGCACCCAAGTCTGCTAATAAATCTACTTCACCAACACTTAAGTTTAAAGTATCATCTGTAATACGCCAATCCTCCTGCTCCAATGCTGTGCGAACGGTTTGATGAAAAACATCTTTTGCCATGGTTTGAAATGATTTGGTTTTTATGCACACAAATCTGAGCAAATCTATTGCCCCATTTACAAACCTCCAAATTTTGTTTTAAACATTAACAAAAAACGCTGCAAATGCAGAACCAGAATTATTATACTATTAGGAATGTTGAATCGGTGGTAAATTCTGTTTCTCCCAATTCGCAAACTTTTCTAAATCTTTTGCAATGATTTTCATGGTGTAATGTATAACTGAAATATCATCTATATGTCCGAATCCAATAATAAAATCAGGAATCGCATCCATCGGCGCGATGAAATACAGTAAAGCCGCAATCACACTCGCCGCGCTCTTCCAAGGCATGTGATAATGACCGCGTAAGTACGCTTCTAAAAAACGCGTCAATGTTTTCACATTTTCTGCCAATTCGCTCACAGGTTGTATGTCTAAACCTTTGAGTTTATTCATCGCTTTTTCGATGAGTTGCCGAATTTTATTCGGTTGACCTGCGTAATATTCCGCATTTATTTTGTCTTTCTCGAAATTAGGATGCTCCATGATGTTTTAATTTTTTATTCTTAAAACAAGGAATGGAGGTAGAAAGTTCGGTTCGTAACATTATTTTTTACAGAAACCCAATAATCGTTTTTTTATAATTCAAAAAGACTAATTTTGCCCCGTACGTTTGAAATTTAAAAGAGGTTAAAATCAATACTTTGAACTAAAAAAAATTAAATTAAGATGGTTTTATTAGCATCCTTGAACCTAAATACTGAAATTGGAGTCAGTTTAGGTTCTGTTCTCGCGGTCGTATGCAGTTGGACGCGCAGTCATTCGATTTTGTGGGCGATTATTCACGCGTTTATGAGTTGGGTTTACGTCATTTACTACATTCTTACGCGTTGAATTTTTAATCGACAACAACCGTTTCTACAACAACGTTTGGAGGGTTTGAAACCCTCCAAACGTTATACTACCTTGAAAATCAACCTTTTATTAGGCTAATGCAAATTCAATAGCGCGATGCTCTGCCCAAGTATGTTCCTTATCTGTCGGATGCATAAAGCCGACATGTCCACCACATAATGGTATTTCTAAATGTATAAATGGATGTTTATCAGCTAATTGAGTTGGAGAGCAGGCAGGAGTCAAAATGGGGTCATTTTGTGCTTGAACAATGAGCGCAGGAATTTGAAGGCACGGAATGAAATGTAACGCAGAGCCTTTTTCATAAAAATCTTCCATATCCTGATAACCATTAATATTTACGAAAAAAAGGGCTGCTTGCGCAATAATGCTTTTTTGCCCTTTTAAAACATTCAAATCCAAATGATTGGGATAATGCGCCGCTTTATATTTGATTTTAGGCAACAATTTATTAATAAAATTTTGCTTATAAATAAAATTCGAGGGTTCATCTAACACCGCAATCGACGTGCGCATATCCAAAGGCGCGGAAAAAACAATCACTTTTGAAACCAACGGATGTGGATGAACGGACGCATATTTCAAAGAAATATTGCCGCCCATACTAAAACCAACTAATACAATCTCTTGATAATCAGCTTGTTGTGCAGCATGATGAATGATTTGATTCATATCACCCGTCTCGCCATGATTGTAAAGCCGCAATTGCCGATTCATCTCGCCGCAGCAAGAACGGCAATTCCATGCAAGCACATCAAACCCATGTTTATAAAACATTTTCCCCATGCCTAACATATAATGTCGATACGTATTCCCTTCCAAACCATGCGTTAAAACAACTAAACGCTTGCTTTTTTGGCGCATCCAATCTATATTTAAGAAATCATCATCAGGTGTGGTCAGGCGTTCTCGGACATAGGTTACACCTGTGACCCGCCGAAAACTCGGTAAAATCGTTTGCAAATGCCCATTAAAATGGAGCAAAGGTGGTTTTCGATACGTAGAATGGTAAATCGTTGGCATTTTTTAGACGCTTTTGTTAAAAAAACGCTAAAATAAAAAAGGAATGCCATTTATTGGCACTCCTATTCAGTTTTCTTTTTCTTCAGATGTTATGTTATCCCTAATCTTCCAAAAATAATGGAATGTGCATTACTTTCATAACATATGTTTCAACTATCATGCCAAAATTATTTTAAAACGAATCGTTTTGAATAATAAAAAAAATTATTAATTATTGCCTCCTTCTTGCGGTTGTGGCTTTTTCCGACCAAAAGGATCCCACTTATCTAATTTATCTTTTAACTTATCTGTTTCCTTTTTCAACTTATCGCCACCTACTTTTTCGAGCTGTTCATCCACTTTTTTGCCCACTTCTTGCCCAACTTTGTCTTTAACGACCTCACCTGCCCGCTTTTTAAGCTCCTCTGCCGCTTTATCTTTGACCTCATCCACCTTCGCTTTTACGACTCCTGTTGCCTTATCGACGGCTTTATCTGCCTCCTGTTTTGCCTTATCTTTCAATTTATCCAATTCCTGATTTGCCCGATTTGCAACAGAATCTTTGGCTTTATTGGCTACAGCAGTCGCTTGTGCTTTCACCACATCTTGAACGGTCGATTGTCCATCTCCGCCCAAAACTTTCATCGCCACTTTCGGCGCAAGCGATGAACCTGTCAAATTAAATTGGACATTCACAAAAGCACTATTTTGAATATTCACCCCATATTTGCTCGCTTCTTTCAATAAAACATTGAATCCAGAACTCGCAGCAGCTCCTATTCCATTCTTTTCCAACATTTTACGCGGAATTTTCGCTTTGATAATGTAATTCATCTCATTCGCCAAACTATGGGAACCACTAATTTTCATCGCAATATCTTTCACTTTTTGGTCAAATTCTTTGATAATCACATTCCCATTTTTCAATTCCAACCAATTTTTAGTGTCTTTAAATTCCCATTTTTTCAATTCTTCCAAATTCAACTTATTACCAATTTCTTCTAAGGGTTTAAAACCAGAAATCACCGCTTGAATCGTATGTAGAAAGCCATCCGCCGATAACGTATTTAAATTGGGCATCATGTCTTTACCCAATTCGCCCGTCATATGGAGTTCTTTATCAAATTTTCCATTAATATATTGTCCAATCGGAGCCATTTTTTGGAAAGTGTTAAACGTATTAAACGATTTTTGAAATTCAACGCCTTTGAAATTATAGGCAAAATCAAATTTCGGATTTTGCGGTTTGCTATCATAACCACCTTGCATTCCAATTGAACCGCCCAAAGTATTCATATTCACGCCTTCCATCCGCACGGTTTGGTCTTTTACAAAAATTTTACCAGTGATATTATTCAAATCCATATTGGTATAAAGGACTTTTTTCATATTTCCCGTTAAAATCAAATCCATATTATCAGGCACTCGAAAAACTTGTGTCGCTTGATTTGGCTGCGTATTCGCTTGACTTGCAACAGGTTGTGCCGTCATAAATTGATTTAAATCCATATAATTGGATGCAATATTTAAATCACCACTCAATTTTTGTTTGTCAAACATCCAATTAAACACATTATTCAAAACGCCTTTGCCGCGCATATCTGAACCATTGATAGTCGTCGCAAAATCACTTAACAAAAATTGATTCGGCTTAAAATGCCCTTTGGCAAGCGAATTGGTAATTTCATATTTTTCATATAAAATTTTATTCATTTGTCCATTTATCGTGAAATCAAAACGGTCGAATGGTTTGGCAGGCGGCACATCGGTTGCCGTTTTGCCTGTATTTTCAGGGGTTTTGGCAGCAGGCGCAGGTTTCATCCATTCATTCGCATCAAAAAAAGTAGAATTCATTGTCAAATTGCCCGTCATGGTGCGATTGGGAGAAAAATAGGCTAAAATATTGTCAATTGTTCCACTTGCCCGCAAATCCGATTTGCCCAATTTTCCATCAAAATGAGCTAATTTCACATTATTCGGCGTAAAATCCATTTGCATCGCGTTAATCAACACCGTAGGCATGTCTTTCATCGCCACATTCATATTTTCGGTTTTCAAACCACCTGCCATATTGACCTTTTCATATTGCTTTTTGTCAATATAAGACATCCGCGTTTTCATCGCCAAATTCGCCGTAATCAGACCATTTAAATTTTTAATATTATCCATTGGAAACGCTTTGGATAAATCTGCTAAATTCAAAATGCCATTCACTTTCGCATCCACATCAGGGTCGCTCATCGGCGTACGCAGGTGAAAAACAGCGTCAAACGGATTCGTTCCTAATTTCATATGAAATTTTGGTACGTCAACTGCCACTTCATCAAAATTGCTGCTCGGACTCAACACTTTAATATCGGTATTAATATCAGTGACCGCTAACGGCAGAGACGGATATTGAAATTGACCATTTTGAACATTCGTATTGATGCTGAATACGGGCAAAATATTTTTCACACCGTTATAAGTGCCTTTCACAAAACCATCAAATTTAAATTTTCCACTCGTTTTCACGTCTTTAAATTTATCGGTATAAGCTCCCGGAATAATCGACAATAAACTTTTAAAATCATTGGAAGGCGCGTTGAATTTAAAATCCATTTTCATATCCTGCGCCAACATTTGCAACCATCCATCCAAATTTAATTTCATTTCATTGAGTTGTGCCGAATTATCTTTCAAGGTAAATTTCATATTTTTCATATCCACATTGAATTTAGCATCCAAATTGGCTTTCGCTTTACTTAGATAAGTCATTGTGCCTAAACGAACTGTAAATGCTTGAATATCCGTATGTGTTTTCAAATCATACAAATCAGTCGCCAAATCACCACTGCCTGTATGATTGATATGTTCCAAATCCGAGTACATACCACCTTTTCGGTCGTCGTAAATAATATGTCCATCCGTGATAGAATACGCATTTAAATTCAACTTAAAAGCCGTTGCAGGAGCTTGTTTTTTGACGGTATCGGGTTTGGTAATCAAATAATTCGCATTCCCATTGCTCAATGTAACGACATTGATATACGGTTTATCCAAATGTATTGAATTGATTTTATACGGATTGCCGCCTGTCCAAACCGACCAAAAATCCATTGTAATATCAAAATTATCCGCGCCTAATAATTTAACGCCATCGAACTCCTTGATACCCAATACATTAAGGTTTTTTAAACCAAAACTAATACTTGGAAAATGCCGCCAAACGGAAATATCCACTTCTTTAAAATCCACTTTGGCATTGATATTTTCATTGATAACGGTTTTGACTTTTGCCAAAATCTTGTCTTTAAACAAAAACGGCGCGGCAATAGCACTCGCTAATAAAACCGATAGACTGAGAGCAGTCCATTTAAAGATTTTTTTAAATACAGATTTTTTCTGATTCATGATTTCAATTATTTTTGAGCAGCAATGATAGGTTAAGGGTGAATTAAAAAAGCTAATTGGCTAAAAGACAATCCTTTATAAGAAAATCATGTTTCAATAATGCGACCCACTTGGGTCATTTTATTTTTGTAAGGGTATCCAAATGTAGGGAAACAAGTTTGCCAAAGGATTGTTTTTTGCACTAAAACCACTTTGTCGTGGTATCGAAATTACAGGGCAAATCACGCTTTTTTCAACAAAAACAAAATTAACAAATTTATTTTTCGTTTATGCAAAATAAGAACAAAAGTACCCAAAATCACAATACACAGCAAAAAACGGGACAATTTTATTTAAAAAAATGTTAAAAGCAACCTTTTTGCCTTTGTCATCGTGAAATATGACAGAAATATGATAATCCGTGACCTACTTGGTACGTCCAAATTAAAAAAAACGAAACAAAGGCATTAACTTTGCACCCGAATTGGCATTCGACTTTATTTAATCATCAAAGCGGCGATTTTAGATTAAACGTCGTTATAAGAAAAACTTTTGGATGAAGTAGAAAAACTACACTAAATTCACCTATTTTTATTAACCGAGATTTCCGACAAACACTGCTTCATAGGCACGTTGGGAAATTGACAAATCTGCTTGGAAATTGAAAGTATTAATGCCCGCTGCCGAGCGTACTACCGCGACACACAGTCATTTATGCGTCGTGCATCCCGATGCACAAATTGGTCAAAACGTGACTATCAGCCCTTTCGTGACCATAGCGGCGGATGTCGTGATTGGAGACGGTACTTGGATTGGACCGAATGTTCATATCATGGACGGGGTGCGCATTGGGCGCAACTGTCGGATTTTCTCAGGAGCGATTGTCGGCTCTATCCCACAGGATTTAAAATTTAAAGGTGAAAAAACATATTTGAAAATTGGGGATAACACGACGATTCGAGAATATTGCACGCTCAATGTCGGTACTGCTGCAAGTGGCAAAACCGTGATTGGGAGCAATTGTTTGATTATGGCGTATGTACATGTGGCGCACGATTGCATTATCGGCAATAATTGCGTTTTGGCGAATAATGTTACGTTAGCTGGACATATTACGATTGGCAATTATGCCGTTTTAGGTGGTATGGCTGCGGTGCATCAATTCGTGAAAATTGGCGAATCGGCTATGATTGGTGGTGGTTCGTTGGTTCGGTTGGATGTGCCTCCTTTTATTACGGCTGCACGAGAGCCTTTGTCTTATGCAGGTGTGAATAAAATTGGTTTGAAACGACGCGGTTTCAGTCCAGAACGAATCGCGCATATTCAAGACATTTACAGAATTTTATTTGTTAGAAATCATAATTTGCAGAAAGCGATTCCGCAAATGAAGGAACAAATGAGCGATTCAATAGACAAAACGGATATTATGCAATTTATTGATGATTCCGAACGCGGTTTATTGAGGGGTTTTAGAACCAGTAAAGAAAAATAAAAATTGGATTGCTGGATTTTGGACGATATTTTATATCGAAATGAAAGTACATTCAAAGACCAAAATCCATTAAATGTTTTCGATAACTTTAAAAAATATTGGTAAACGCTATCGGTACGACCGTATTTTTACGGGCGTTGATGTAGTGTTGTCTCATGACGCAGGCGGATACGCGATACTTGGACCCAATGGTTCGGGCAAATCTACGTTGATGAAGATACTGAGTGGGCATTTGACTCCTTCGGTAGGGAATATCGTTTTTTCTAAGGAAAATCATATCTTAGAAATAGACCAAGTATATCAACATATTAGTTATGACGCGCCTTATATTGACGTGATTGAGGAAATGACTTTGGTGGAAATGATTGATTTTCATCAAAAATTCAAACCGTTGCAAGCTCCACTCACCGCAACGTATTTGATAAATGACGTATTGAATTTCAAAAAATACGAAGATAAATTTATAAAACATTTTTCTTCAGGCATGAAACAACGTTTAAAATTAGCTTTGGCAATTACGGCAGATACGCCTGTCTTGTTATTGGATGAGCCAACGAGTTATTTGGATGAACAAGGTTGCGCATGGTATTTAAATCTAATACAACAATATACACACGGTAAATTAATTGTGATTGCATCCAATTCGGCACAAGATTATGGATTTTGTAAACATCATTTGAATATCATGGATTACAAAATAAAATCATAAATCCCCTCTTAAAACAACGCATTTTTCCGCAAGACTTTGGTGAAAGTATTCACCAATGAACTAAAAAGGAGGCTTTTTGTTTCATTGGTTTGTTGCACCACCTAAAATGATATAAAAGATGCTAAAAATACCTTATGGATTAGCCAACTATCGGAATCTTATCAAAGGCGGCTATTTTTATTTGGATAGAACCGATTACATCCAAAAATTGGAAGAATACTCATCGTTATATCCGATA
>JAAFJT010000131.1 GCA_013298955.1 Chitinophagales bacterium | reverse complement strand
TATTATTCGCCTAAAAGCTCTTTTAACCGCGCTGTTAATTGTTCACCGCGCAAATTACGCGCAATAATATTGCCTTCTTTGTCCAAAAGCAACGTCATTGGGATGCCCGTCACGCCATAAGTGCGTCCTGCCTCACTCGCCCAACCTTTCAAATCGCTCACATGACTCGCCCAATCCAATTTATCATTTTGAATCGCTTGAATCCAGCGTCCTTTATCTTGGTCAAGGCTCACGCTGAACACATCAAAACCTTTTGACTTATATTTTTGATACAAAGCCACTACATTCGGATTTTCTTTCCGACACGGCCCGCACCAACTCGCCCAGAAATCCAATAACACATATTTGCCTTTCAAACTGCTTAACGCAATGTTTTTCAAACCCGAAGTATCTGCCGCCACAATCTCCGGCGCAGGCACATCCAACAAATTTGCCCGAATGTAACTCAATTGTTGATTGATTTGCATGGCTTGTTCTTTATTTTCTGCGCCATACAATTTCAAATAACGGTCTGCATATTCCAACGACAAAGGCAACTTTTTTTCAAATAAAACATTGACAATACCGCTTAATAGATATTTGTATGTTTTAGATTTGTCTGAAACTTGGCTTAATAAATGATCCAAATGTTGCTTTTGAGCCGCCTGTTTTAAACCCATTTGGGGCAACATCAAAATCGTCGTATAATTTTTGGCATGCTCCATGATTTGCGGCACTTGTTCGTAACCTGCATCTTTAAAATCCACAAATTGGAAATATTCAGCTGCAAAATACGCCTTTTCATCCGCATATTTGGATTTGTTTTTTGCATTTTGATACGTCACATAGGTATCTGCTGCGGTGGCTTTGGCAAAAAAAGATTTTTTCTTTTTCAACGAATCCAAAAAGCCAACGCGTTCTTTGTCCAACAAACCCATTTTCTTTTCTACCTCAATTCGTTGATTATCAATACTTTTTGCAGCAGCATATTCTTGATATAATTTATTCAACCGAATTTTAAAACCATTCACTCGTTTTTGAACCGCCTCCATTTCGAGGTTCAACTTCGATTGCGCCGAACCAATCGTCGGATTGAAACACGGACCCGAAAGATTTACACGGTCTTCCGTACCCATGACAAAAGATTTTAATTTTTGTTGGTCTGCATTGACACCGAGATAGTAATATTCGGGTGTTTTCGACATCGGAACGGCTGCTGTGAAAAGGTGTGTTTTCGCATCCTGTTTGATGGTTTGCACGACTTTGAAATACATGCCATCCGCCTTGTACAACGTGAGCGAATCCCACATCGAACAATTGTCAAACGTACAAGTCAACGTAATAAATTTATCGGGTGGCGCGTTTTTCGCCATTGAAACGGTGCTGAAACCGAGTCCTAAACTCAAAAGGTGAAGATATTTCATCCGATTAGCTGTTTTATTTAAAAAAATTAAAAAATATTAAAAATTATTATATCTAATATAAACCTAATTTTTCAACAAAATTTCTTTCAAAACGGCTTATATTTTCTTTGCGTTCAGATAGAACCATTGATTTACTAAGATTTTGATGGTGTAAATATTTCAAACTCATTTCAGGTGTTAAAAAATATTTATCATATACTTCCTCCTATTTTTCCAACATAAAAGACATATTCAATGATTTTTAAACAAATTATTAAACATGATTAGGTGCAAAGATGATAAATTATAGCTAATTTACCACTTTTTTGTAGGATTCAAAAGATGTGAAACATTTTTTGAATCCTACAAAAATTCCAAAAAAATTCTAATTCAAACTTTCCAATCGCAATTTTGAAATCAATTGGGTCAATTCAATAAACGTTTCCAAAGACAATTGTTCTGGTCTTTTGGTGAAAAACGCCGTTTCTGGAATGGGCGTTTCGCCAAAAATGGGCAATAATGAATTGCGTAACATTTTTCGCCGTTGTCCGAAAGCGGCTTTGACCACTTGTTTGAATAATTTTTCATCACAACCCAAATCTAAATTCGCTTTGCGCGTCAACCGAATCACGCCTGATTGCACTTGCGGCGGCGGATTAAAAGCCGATTTATCAACGGTAAATAAATATTTTGTTTCATAAAATGCTTGACACAAAACGCTTAAAATACCATACGTTTTGCTTCCGGGAGGCGCGCAAACGCGTTCTGCCACTTCTTTTTGAAACATCCCCACCATTTCTGGAACGACGGCTTTGAAATCAATCATTTTAAAAAGAATTTGCGAAGAAATATTATAGGGAAAATTGCCTAATAAACAAAATTCTTGATTAAAAAGCGTTGTTAAATCCAATTTTAAAAAATCGGCTTCCAATACAGAGCCTTTCAATACGGGAAAATGCTCATGCAAATAATCCACCATATCACGGTCTGCATCCACCGCCAATAATTCGATGCCTTGTGCTTTTTTTTCCAATAAATATTGAGTCAAAACGCCTTTTCCAGGGCCAATTTCTAAGATACGCGGGTACTTTTCGGTCAATAACAAACCATTGACGATGCGTTGCGCGATGTCTTGCCGATGCAGGAAATGTTGTCCGAACGATTTTTTAGCCTTCATAATTCCATTGTTTTTTTAAAAATCCCACAAAAGTCAAAAAAATATTTTACTTTTGGAGTCGAGTTTATACTTTCACGTTTATTTATCACCCAAAATTGGCATGATGAAACATTTTTTGAACCTATGTATCGGGATTTGCTTTGCCGCGAGCGCGTTTGCGCAAGTCAGTCGAGTGGAATTTGGCAAAAATAGAGTCCAATTTCACCGCAATTTTGAAGATTGGTCTCAATACGAGAGTGAAAATTTCACCACATATTGGTACGGAGAAGGCAGGCAAATTGGTCAGTCGGCGGCGATGATGGCAGAGTCGGATTTTGAAGAAATCCAAAAAATATTGGAACATCGGTTGAGTTTCAAACCAGAACTCATTGTATATGTGGATGTTACAGATTTGAAACAAAGTAATATGGGTTCGGAAGAAATCTTTGTGACCACTTCGGGACAAGTTAAAGTGGTGGGCGAAAAGATTTTTGTGTATTTTGATGGCAATCATCAAACGTTGCGCAAACAGGTACGGGAAGGCGTTGCGACGGTTTTTTTGAACGCGATGTTATTTGGGTCGAGTTTTCAAGAGATTGTTCAAAATGCAGTGATGCTCAACCTGCCCGAATGGTACAAACAAGGTTTAGTGGCGTACATCGGCGAGGAATGGAATAGCGATTTGGACAATCAAATGCGGGATATTTTTCAAAACAAAAGGTATAAAAACTTCAATCGGTTTGCTGAAAATGAGCCGCGTTTGGCAGGACACGCCTTTTGGAATTATATTGCCCAACAATTTGGTAAATCAAATGTCAGTAATTTGTTATACTTGACGCGCATTAATCGGAGTTTAGAGGAAGGTTTTCAATATGTTTTGGGTGGGAGTTATGAAGGGATTGCGATTGCGTGCATGGAGTATTTTAAAAAAAGATATGAAAATGAAGTCGTGCCATCGAATTTGGAAACCTTGAAATTTAAAAATAAACGCAAATTGCCCTTGACCCAACTCAAAATCAGTCCTGATGGCAAGCGGGTGTGTTATGTTACGAATGAAATTGGCAAATTTAAAGTTTATATTCAGGATGTTGCAACAGGTAAACGGACGCAAATTTTCAAAGGCGGCGGGCGCAATCCATTTCAAGCAACGGATTATAATTATCCACTCTTGGCTTGGAATCCTGACAATCAACGACTCTCTATCGTGCATGAAAAACGGGATGTGGTGTATTTGACCGAATATAATTTTGAAAAAAATCAAAAAACGACGGATGAATTTGTTCGAGAGTTTCAACGCATCCACAGTCTTGATTATATGAATCCCCGAGAAATGGTGATTTCGGCAACGATGCGCGGTTTTTCAGATATTTTTACGTATAATACGGTCAATCGCCAATATCGCCGCATCACCCAAGATTTGTGGGATGATGCCAATCCTGTTTTTGTTAATATTCGGAACAAAAAAGGGATTTTATTTGCCTCGAATCGGGTGACGAGTCGTTTTGAAAATCAGAAATTGGATTCGGTGCTGCCGATAGCCCATTACGATATTTTTTATAAGAATTTAGAAGATACGTCTAAAAATTTGGTGCGGATTACCCATACGCCACTCGTGAATGAGTCGCAACCTGCGGCAATAGATACGTTTTTTTTCACCTATTTGAGTGATGAAAGTGGGATTGCCAATCGGCAAATCGGGCATTTGGAAGACGTATTTGATTATACGCGAGTGACTTTTTATTTGAAAAATGGAGAATCATTAGCGTTTCCGCAAGGCGATAAAAGCATCAAATATGATTCTTTAAAAAATGCGTATTTTGTTATGATAGATTCTGTTATGACAAAAATGGATACGAGTCGAGTGGATTCTATTCTTTTAAAAGACATCTATAAAACGATTGCAGTGGTGCGCAATAATTCCAATGTGGATAGAAATCTGGTCTCTCAAAGCAGTGCGCCGCGAGTGGGCAAAGTAGCCGAATTGTTTTATAAAGAACGCGCTCCGCACATCCGCGTTTTGCCGCTTCAACCCGATTCGATGATGACTCCACTTTTTACAGAACAGTGGAAAATGGCGCAAAAAATGCGCGGACGCGAAGGAAAAGCACCTATTCCACAGCAACCAAAAGTGGAAATACCGCCCGTTAACAACAGTGAACGGGTCAAAGAAGGTGAAAAAAAGGTGGAAAAAGCGTTAGATTCCCCTAAAAAAGATTCTTTAAAATTAGATATTGACAATTATTCATTCCAAACCGAATTTGACCACACCGAAACGCCTAAAACGGTACAAGTCATTAAGGATGAAGCAGTTACGGTAACGGAAATTAGAACACCTTCTTTGAGTCGAGACAAAAAAGTATGGGAAACCGAATCTGCCCCTGTTTCTCGAAATGGCGAATTTGTGACAAACCCTGAACCAGAGCGCAAAATTTTATTTCGTCAAAGTCGCATTACGCCGTATCGTTTAAAGTTTAGAAATGATTATATCACGACGACAATGGATAATAGTCCGTTGTTTGGCGGGTTGAATAGTTATGCGGGTTCACCTGAAGGTTTTCAAATGCAGCCGATGGGCTTATTGATGAAAGCCAATTTCAAAGATTTGATGGAAGATTATCAATTGGAAGGCGGGGCGCGAATCCCCACTTCTTTCAATGGTGCAGAATATTATTTGCTTTTTGATGATAAAAAACATCAATTAGATAAGCGTTACGCCTTGTATCATAAGGCAACTCGGTATTCTTTCGGCGGCAACAACGTTTCGGACGGGCGCAAAGCGAGAGAATCCGTCTCGTTAGCGCAGATGGAAATCCGTTATCCGTTGGACATTTTCACGTCTTTGCGGGCGGCGGCGACCTTGCGTTTTGACCGATACACGCCTTTGGCAACCGATTCATCGACCTTGCGCACGCCTTCCGTCACCGAACAACGTTTTGGGTTGAAAATGGAATATGTTTTTGATAATACGTTGGACGCAGGCATAAATATTAAAAATGGGACGCGGTATAAATTCACTGCTGAAGTATTGAAAAAAGTACAAATTGATTTTATTGATAAATTAAAATTCGATGCGAATAAAGGTTTTATGACGATTTTAAGTTTTGATGCGCGGCATTATGCGCGTTTAGACCGTCATTCTATCTTGGCATTTCGGGCTGCGGGCGCGACTTCATTGGGTTCTGAAAAGATTTTACATTATTTGGGTGGAACGGATAACGCGCTTTTTCAAGGTTTTGGGTCGAGTGTAGCAACGCCGAGTGGTGAATATGCGTATCAAATTGCTGCTGCTAATTTGCGCGGTTTTGGCAGCAATATTCGGAATGGCAATTCTTATGCTTTGGTTAACACCGAATTACGCGTACCAATTATTCGTTATTTATTTAGCCGTCCGATGAGTTCGTTTTGGCGCAATTTGCAAGTCGTTGGTTTTTTCGATATGGGGACGGCATGGCATGGTACATCGCCTTTCCGCAAAGACAATCCGTTGAATACGATTGTGGTGCAACCCGGCGCACCTCCAATTATTGTGACAGTCAATTATTTCAAAGACCCTTTGGTAGCGGGTTACGGAGTGGGCGGACGCTTTTTACTTTTTGGATATATGATTCGATTGGATAGGGCTTGGGGCATTGAAACGCGAAAAATACAAGACCCGACTTGGCATCTATCCATTGGATACGATTTTTAATTAAAAAAATACAACAACGTTTGGAGGGTTTCAAACCCCTCCAAACGTTTGATAATCAATTATTTATAACAATTTTCATCAACATTATTTTAACTCATTTTACAATGGAAAAACAATATTCCAATCTCACGGAGTTCTATCCGTATTATTTGACGGAACATCAAGATGCCGTTAGTCGCCGTTTGCATTTCATCGGGACAGGCTTATTTTTGAGCATTATGGCAGCTGGTTTCTACACAGGACGATATAATCTACTGTGGTACGCGCCTTTGGCAGGATATGGTTTTGCTTGGGTAGGACATTTCTTTTTTGAAAAGAATAAACCTGCTACATTCAAATATCCATTATTAAGTTTGGTATCTGATTTTATCATGTTTTGGCACATTTTGACGGGACAATTGCCCGAACAAATGCGGCAAGCAAAACAAAAAATTTTAAACACATAGTTCACATAGGAAGACATAGGGCACATAGGTTTTTTGGTTGAAAAGTATATACATTTTTCAACCAAAACCCTATGTGTCCTATGTGTCCTATGTGTCCTATGTGTCCTATGTGTCCTATGTCTTCCTATGTGAACTATGTGTTACACTATTCATGTCGATACCACATCAAAATACCACCAAATAGCGTTATCAAACCTGTTAAAATACTTGCCATGCGAATCGAATAGCGAATATGGCGCACAAAAGTCAAAATATCGGCTTGATGAGCAGGATATTTGGGCAAAATTTCAGTTGCCATTTTTTCAGTATTGAAAAGGTGGGACGCGTCAAACTCCACTTCCGCCCGTACCAATCGCCCATACACTTTAAAAACTTTCATCCGAAAATAAACATTTAAAAAAAGCATTGCCAAAAAAATGCCTATTACAATGGAAATCAATAATATATACATGTTAAATTATTGTATTAATAATTTACACTTTGGAAAATATTGATACAATTGGAACGCGGATGACGCAGATTCGGCAGATTTGCACGGATTTTTTTAGATTCCATTGAAATTTTATTTTAAAAAAGCATCCAAAAAGAACTAAAATTTTGTATAAAACTAAAAAAATCTGTGAAAATCCGCCCAATCTGTGTTATCCGCGTTCCAATTATATCCTAACTTTCCAAAGCGGAAATTGCTGTTATTTTATAAAAATAAAAAAAGGAAACGATTTGCAAAGTTCTAATCTTTTTTGGAATCCGCCTAAAAAAAAATTAATCTTGAAAATACATAGATTCGTCGTATTTTGCCCGCGCAACCAAACTATTTAAGCTGGTTCGCGGTTAACCATTAAAAATTAATTCCCAAATCTTTTAAAAAAACCACATTATGCAGACATCATCGCGCCATAATCCATTCGCAGGTATCACGGGTTTACTCATTTTGGTCGGCATCGTTTTACTTGGATTTTATGTTATAAAAGGCTTTTTAAGCCTCCTTTGGTGGGCATTTCCGATTATGGTTATTGCTACGTTATTCATTGATTATAAGGTGATTACAAATCATTTTAAAATGATAGGTATGGCTTTTCAAACCGATATGTTACGCGGTATTTTGTATGCAAGTTTTTCGTTTTTTGCCGCGCCCGTAGTAGCGTTATGGTTATTGTTAAAGGCGGTAGCGAAACGGCGGATGGCAAGCATGACGGCAAATTTCCAATCGCGGATGCAAGATAGATTCCAAGAAGGATTGGATTTAAATCAATCGCACAAAGTGCAATCGCCTGAGTATTTTACCGAATATGAAGAAATTGAAACGACCATTCGGCAACGATAATTTTAACTTGGATTGATTGGATTATCTGAATTGTTATCAGATAATCCAATCAATTTAAGTTAAAATGATCTAATGGATTGGGAACGTTGGAGTTGGGCAACCTATTCACGAAGGCTATTTTGATTTGAAAGGACTGGATGCGTCTGTGCCATCACATTTGGCAATTGATTAGACGGTAAATAAGGTTCAAATCGATTTTTATCATAGAAAAATAATGCAAATTCTCCATTTTCCAATATCACCCCTAATTTAATATCTAATTTTTCTGTATTTGTGGGTGTATCTAAGGGCGCGGACAAGACATTCATTACAATAGCAGGTTCATTGTAATTGGGTTTAGGGCGATTTTTCATACCCATTTTCCATTGGATTAAAGTGCCGACTTGAAATGATTGATGGCTATTGTACTGATTGAACGCTTCTGCCAATAATTTTTCTTTCACCACATTTACAATATTTGCACCTCCTTTTTGGGGTGCGGATGCCTGCTGTTTGGCTGTTTTGACGCTTACCAAAGGTTGCAACTGTTCCAACAATTCACTTCGCAAGCATTCATATTGTTTGATAGTCAAATGATCTTGCGTCGTTTGTTGATGCAATGCAATCATTTGATTGACTCGCTCCACTTGCTCGTTCAAATCGGCGATTTGAATATCGCGCATTGTTAATTTTTTCATATTTACAGAATGTTGATTTGAATGAATCCTTTTGAAAATTTTTTACCTGCTCGATTGGGTTTAGAACGACTAAACCAATCGCGCCAATACATTTTATCCATTTCACCAATAACGTGATTTTTATGCCCTTCCACATAAGTGCGCACGATATAAGCATCTAAATCAGGATAAAAATGCTTCGCCTGCCACTTGCTAAATCGCGCTTCGATGGCTGCTTCATGTTGTGTGTAAATCGTTGAATCCAGCAACGTAACAAAATCTATATCATTGGGAGTCTCTTTTTGAGTGACAAAACCGCCATCAATCCATTGCGTAAACGGAACACTAAGGAGTTCCCGTAAATCATTATTATAAGCCCTATATTGTTCAAAGATGGAACGTCTTCTTGGATTTTCGCCCACGAAAGTCGCTATAAACGCTTCCATAGTGGTCTCTATCAACCCTTCTGGCTGTAAATAACCGCGATTATCAAAATTCATAGCTGTTTGAATTTTTGTTTGCTGAGTTGCAAAATTACAATTTTAAATGAAATATTCATAATTTTAACTTGGAT
>JAAFJT010000129.1 GCA_013298955.1 Chitinophagales bacterium | reverse complement strand
ACAATAGAAGTGCTGACGTTTCATCAGAAGGACACAATTATAAACAGCATGGTTCTTCAATTAAGATTTCTTTTTTCATTGGTTTTTTTCCTGCTTTTTGCAAACATTGAAATAATAGAGGGTGCCGAATTGATTTCGTAAATCATAAATCAAAGATACTCCTTTTATACATACCTGTCAAGGGGTATTTTTCAAAAATAAATAATTTATAATTTATTATACAATTTTTACAAATATGATTACTGTTTTAACAAAATGCTTTGACACGGCGTGCAGGCAAAGCTTGTTTCAAAAAGACCTGTAATCGTTTTGTTATTTTTTCGTATTCAATTAAAAATCCATCATGCCCATACCGCGAATCAATCACTTCAAATTGCGCCCCTGTAATATGAGCTGCTAAAAAGGCTTGTTCTGAAATGGGAAATAATACATCGGATTCAATACCAATAATTAATGTATTAGCAATAATTTTATTTAAAGCATTGGCTGAGTTGCCGCGCCCGCGCCCTACATGATGACTATCCATCGTTTTCGACAAAGAAATATATGACCAAGCATTAAACCGTTTGCAAAGTTTCAAACCTTGATGCTGCTGATAACTCGCCGCCCGAAAATCACTTAATTTTTCATCGGTATCTTGTTGTTGAAAATTGAAGGAATCATAAGTTCGATACGAGACCATACCCATTGCACGCGCTGCCGCCATCCCTTTCGCTCCTGCATCAGGTGCATTGGTTCGCAAAGTCGAATCGGCTTCAATTGCCATGCGTTGCGCCTCATTGAGTGCCACTCCCCAAGGCGATTGCTGTGCGCCACAAGCAATTACGGTAATATTTTCAAAAAAATCAGGCATGTCAATCGCCCATTCCAAAGCCTGTTGCCCGCCCATCGAACCGCCAATGCCCAGATACGCGTTTTTCAACCCCAAGTGTTTTGCCAATAATTGATGGCTTTTTACCACATCTCGAACCGTTATCAATGGGAAATCCCAACGATACAAGGTTTGTGTTTGCGGATTCAGGCTTATCGGCGCGGTTGAACCGTAGTGTGAACCCAACATATTGGCACAAATAATATAATAATCTCTTGGGTCAAAGAGCCGTCCTTCTCCTACCAAACCAGACCACCAATCGGCTGCATCTGAATTGGCAGTTAATGCATGAAATATCCATACAACATTGCTTTTACGTGCATTTAAAGTGCCGTAAGTATGATAAGCGAGTTCAATTTCTGGTAGGATGACACCAGATTCTAACGCAAAAGACTTTTTTGATTGAAAAACTTGCATCAATAAATGAAAATATGTTAATATGTTTTTTACAAAAAAAACTCAAAACGCATCTGTAACACACCGAGTGGCGGGTTTTAAAACCCGCCACTCGGTATGGCTCGATTATTTTATGTTAACTACCAAGTTGCGTTTTAAGAATGCTTTCAAACAATGGTTTAAAGATTCGGTTGCGGCGTAGTGCGCAAATACGGCTTCACTACTTTATGCCCTTTCGGGAATTTCGCAGGAATGTCTTCCGTGCGAATCGCAGGCACGACAATCACATCTTCTCCATTTTTCCAATCCGCAGGCGTTGCAACACTGTAATCTGCGGTCAATTGCAACGAATCAATCACGCGTATGATTTCCAAAAAGTTGCGTCCAGTGGAAGCGGGATAGGTCAATGTCAATTTGATTTTCTTATCAGGTCCGATGATGAAAACGGAACGAACCGTTGCTTTTTCAGACGCATTTGGATGAATCATATCATATAAATGAGCAATTTTGCGGTGTTCATCTGCGATAATAGGGAAATTGACCTCATTGCCCGTCACATCTTTGATGTCTGGCAACCAACGATAATGGGAATTTAAATCATCTACCGAAATGGCAATGACTTTCACATTGCGTTTGGTAAATTCACCATTTAATAAGGCTGTTTTGCCTAATTCGGTGGTACAAACTGGGGTAAAATCCGCAGGATGGGAGAATAATAATCCCCATGATTTGCCTAACCATTCATGAAAATGGATAATACCTTGTGTGGTTTGCGCCGAAAAATCGGGCGCGATATCGCCAAGTCTAAGTGACATTTTATTAATTTTTTATTTTTTAATGAAAAAGGGTGTAATTTTTTTAATAATTATTATAAATCCATTTATGGTATAAAAGATTCATAATAAATAGATTACCGTTTTACGCTTATCAATACAGTACCTATGTACCGCAGATAGGCGCGTTTGGTTTCATTGAATTAGAGCCTAAGAAATTCAAATCAACAACAACAACAGCAGCAACAACAACATGGATTACAGCAACAAGCGGATACCGCCTTGTTTGCCAAAAAGGAAAGGAGCGTAGAGGATACCGATGGAATGACATCGGTTGCGTCAGCGTAAGTTACAAAAACGGTTTGCATGAGCGATCATTTTGTTTTTATATTCCCAAAAAATTGGCAGGATTTGGCACCGTATTCCACTTTGGACGGTTGCTGAAGGTTCACCGAGCCTGTCTCTCCCCTTCATCTGTATAAAAACAATTCGACTGAATTGGTCTGCAAATATGAGTGGTAATTTTTGGTTGTGCAAGTTTTTTGATAACTATTTTTAAATCAGCATTTTTATAATTAAAATGCTTTTAATTTAAAATTAAAATTTGAAAAATCGTTTTAATTGAAATAAAATATTGAAAATGCTTTTGAAAGAAATTTAGATTCAAAATGAGGAGATATTCCAAAGATTTGTACCTTTGTTAAAAGAAAACCTTATTTTAAAAAATGAGCAAGGATAAAAAAAAACGGGTGGGCATTGTTTATTCCACCAATCCTGATTTTGAGTATCAGACCGAAAGCGAAGCGGAACCTGAGACGCTTCCGATTGCCAAACAAAAGTTGCGGATTCATTTAGACAAACTTAAAGGCAATAAAGAAGTCACGGTGATTCGAGATTTTATTGGGCAGACGGATGATTTAGAGGCTTTAGGCAAATTATTAAAAACAAAATGTAGTGTTGGCGGCAGCGTCAAAGACGGTGAAATCTTGTTACAAGGCAACCATCGCGATAAAATTTTAACCATTTTGTTGAAAGAAGGCTATTCTTTGACCAAAAAATCGGGCGGGTAAGCCCTTCAAACGATGACTACAACTACTGGAATTTTCATATTTGCCTCAGTTGCTTATTTCATTTTGCTGTTTCTAATTGCGTATTGGGCAGACAAAAGGGGGAAGCAAGGCAAGAGTTTGGTGTCCAATCCATACGTCTATGCCTTGTCGCTTGCGGTGTATTGCACGGCTTGGACGTTTTTTGGCAGTGTCGGTCGGGCAGCCAATTCTGGGTTGAGTTTTTTGGCAATTTATTTAGGTCCTTGTATTTTCGCGCCTTTGTGGATTGTGGTCTTGCGCAAGATGATTATCATTAGTAAAAAACAACGGATTACTTCCATAGCTGATTTTATATCATCTCGTTATGGTAAGAATACGTATATCGGTTTTTTAGTAACAATTATGGCTTTTGTCGGCATTATTCCTTATATTGCCTTACAATTGAAAGCCGTTTCGGAGAGTTTTATCTTATTATTATATACGCCAGCGGATTTGACTAACACCGTTTTGATGGGTAAAACGACCTTTCTGGCAGGTTTTGCATTGTGTATTTTTACCATGACATTTGGTACGCGATACATCGAACCGACAGAGCGACATGAAGGATTGGTTGCAGTGATTGCCTTTGAATCCATTATTAAAATCGTTACTTTTTTGCTCATTGGTTTATTTGTAACTTACCATCTATATGATGGCTTTCAAGATTTGTTTTATAAAGCATCGGTGAATGTTAAAACAAATCATTTATTGTTTTTTTCAGCAAAAACACAACCGAATGAATGGTTTTGGTTGGCAATGGTTTCTTTATCGGCGGTTTTGTTGTTGCCGCGTCAATTTCACCTTGCGGTTGTTGAAAATGCAAATCCCGATTTTGTATTTAAAGCCTTGTGGATGTTTCCATTATACATGTTGGTTATCAATCTATTTGTTTTGCCAATTGCTTTGGCGGGCGTTTTACAACCTGAGTTAAGTGGTTGGAAACCCGATTATTATATATTAGGATTACCTTTGTTGAATGGGCAAAAATTTTTAGCACTATTGGTTTTTTTAGGTGGACTATCGGCGGCAACAAGTATGGTCATGGTGGAAACCACTGCATTAAGCATTATGGTTTCCAATCATATTTTTATGCCCATTGTTTTTAAAAACATTCAATCGCCCAAACATCAGATGGATTTAAACAATGCGGGCAGTTTTTTTATATGGGTTCGTAGAGTGATTATTGGGGTGATTGTTGGTCTGGCAGGTTGTTATTTTTTGTATGTGGTGAATAATATTCCGTTGGTGAATATTGGCTTGATGTCTTTTGTGTTGGTGACGCAGTTTGCGCCTGCGATTTTTATCGGTTTATTTTGGAAAAGCGTGACGAAAACGGGTGCGATTGCAGGTTTATTGGCAGGATTTACCATTTGGCTGCTGACTTTGATGATTCCATCTTTGGCGCAAGCAGGTTATTTTTTCCCAAAAACGATATTAGATGGTTATTTTGGGCAAAGTTGGCTCAATCCACATGCCCTTTTTGGGTTGAAAGGTTATGGTGAAATTGCGCATGCGAGTATGTGGAGTTTATTTTTTAATGTATTTACGTTTGTATTTGTGTCCATTAATACGCGTCATGGCGATATGAACGAGCGTATGCAGGCAGATTATTTTGTCAACATTTATAAATACGAAAAAATGAGTCTCGAACCTGACATTTCGCGGCGGGAGGCAGATGTGGCGGATTTAGTCTTTTTATTAAATAGTTTTTTGGGCGATGAGCGTACGGAAACCGTTTTAAACGAGTATGCTGCGGAAAATAAGGTTAAAATTGCCCCTTTGGGAAAGGCTACCGCGCCTTTTGTAAATTATGTCGAAACATTGTTAACAGGTGCAGTGGGGGCGGCTTCTGCGCGTATGTTGATTACGGCTGTGGTTTTGGAAGATGTGATTAGCCAAGATAAATTGGCATTGCTCGACCAAACGGCGGATATGATTTTTAAAAATAAAGAATTACAAATCGCGTTGCAACAATTGCGCGAAGCGAATGAGCGATTGCAGGCTTTGGATAGGTTGAAAGTGGATTTTATTCGCACGGTTACGCATGAATTGCGCACGCCGATGACTTCGATTCGGTCTTTATCCAAAAGTTTATTGAAAAAAGGGAGTGACTTAGGCGAAAAGCGAACTAAAGAATTTTTAACGATTATCGTCGAAGAGGCAGACCGTTTGACACGTTTGATTAATCAAGTATTGGATATTGAAAAAATACAAGCGGGCGTTTACGAATGGAAAAAAGTCAATATTTGTTTGACCGATTTATTGACCAAAGTATATCGAAAACAGGTGCCTGTTTGGGAAGAAACGGGGCTTGAACATGAATTGACCATCGTTTCGGAACCCGATAAAATGTTTCACATCTTAGGAGATGATGATAGAATTGAACAAGTTTTAGTGAACCTTTTTGGCAATTCGATGAAGTTCTGCCCGAAAGACGATGGTTCTATCAAGATTCGGTTGGAAAAATCCATTTATAGACCCGATACGCATTTGATGATTCAAATTAAAGATAATGGGATTGGGATTCCCGTTGAAAAACAAGCCGTTATTTTTGACCGCTTTACGCAAATTGATAATCCACAAATGGGGAAACCCAAAGGGACAGGATTGGGCTTATTCATTACCAAAACCATTGTGGAACACCATGAAGGCAAAATTTGGGTTGAAAGTATTTTGGGCGAAGGCGCGACTTTCGTAATCGAATTGCCTTTATATTTATAATGCTTGTAAGTTAAATGTTAAATAATAATTATTGTTTAAAAAATTGATAATCATATCAATACAATTTATTTAAAAATAAATTTGTTAAATGCATCTTTTTTTCAAAAAAAAAAAGAAATAATCGTCGAAAAATTAGGAGGTTTGCGGAATAGTCTTATAAATTTACTGCCGAATGGGGTCTTTACATTCATTCATACGGAAAACAAATACATTCTTTTTACCAACAAAATAATTCAAAGGGAGCAGTTATGCAACATGAAGATTATCTTCCAAGTGTAGCCTACGAGGGCAAACCCGCACACGCAGAAAAGGGGTTCGTAGCATTTCAAGACGAAAAAACGCAGTTATATTTTTTCGCTCTGACCGATGCTGACGGCAAAGTATTGTTGAAGAGCGAAGGTTATCCTCAGATAACGTCCCGCGAAAACGGTATTCAGTCAGTTATCAAAAATAGAGGTAATAAAGGTTTTTATGCTGTTAAAAAGTCGGAAGACGGTAAATTTTATTTGAGTCTTCGGGCGGGCAATCATCGAGAAATTGCACGAAGCAGTACGTTTTTGACGGAATCGGAAGCCTTAGCGTTGATACCTTTTGCAACAGGATTTCAATTGCGTACAGCGTTTCGGGCGGCGGCAGCGATGCCTTTAAATGCCGCAGGTGACAAAACAGAACGGGCTAATAATAAGGAGGACGATGATTATTTGTCTGTCAAGGAATATGCGGGTCATCCGAATATTGGGCAACAGGGTTTTGCGGATTTGGTAGCGTTTCGGCATACGAATGGGCAATTTTATTTTGCATGGTATGACGATGCTGGAAATGTGTTGATGCGTTCTGAGGGTTATCCGACGGCGGCGGCGCGGGATAATGGGATGGCTTCTGTGGCAAAAAACAGGGATTTGGAAGAACGGTATGGGGTTGATGCGAAATTGAATCGTTATTTTACGTTTTTAAAGGCGGGTAATCACCAAGAAATTGCTCGAAGTGGGGCATTTCCGACGGAATTAGCGGCTAAAAGCCTTTATCCGTCTGCACGGAAGGCTGCGGTGGAGTCCAAAATGAGGGCGAAAGCGTCTTTTGATGCAGCGCGTTTTGCAGAACAAACGAAAACGGAAGCGGCGGTTGAAACGGCTCGTTTGCAAGCTGAAGCGGATGCAAAAGCAGCTTCAGCAGAAGCGGCACGTTTGCAGGCTGAGGTAGATGCGAAAGCGGCGGCAGAAGTGGCTCGTTTGAAGGCAGAAGCGGATGCGAAAACGGCGGCAGAAGTGGCTCGTTTGAAGGCAGAAGCGGATGCGAAAACGGCAGCAGAGGAAGCTGTTCGTTTGAAGGCTGTCGCGGATGCTAAAGCGCGAGTGGAGGCAGAAGTTGCCCGTATCAAAGCAGAAGCGGAGGCAAAATCGGCTCGTTTGAAGGCAGAAGCGGATGCGAATGCGGCGGCAGAAGTTGCCCGTTTGAAGGCAGAGGCGGATGCGAAAGCGGCGGATGTCTCGAAAGTGCGTTCCTTTGCGAATGCGCCCCGTACAGGGATGACGGATGATGCGCCTGCGGCAATGCCGCGTGACCCAAATGATGATGATGATTATTTGACAGTCAAAGAATACGTTGGACATACGGCTAAATCGGGTTATAAAGGACTTGTTCCGTTTAAACACGCGAATGGCAAATATTATTTTGTTTGGTATGGTGATGATGGGAATGTGTTGATGCGTTCCGAAGGTTTTCCAACGGCGGCGGCGCGGGATAATGATATGATTATGGTGGATAAAAACCGTGATATTGAAGACCGTTTTAGTACGATGGAAAAGATGAATCGGTATTTTACGATATTGCGCGGCGGTAATCGGCAAGAAATCGCTCGAAGTGGTCCGAAAAATACAGAAGTGGAAGCAAAAGCGTTATATCCGTCTGCACGGAAAAGGGCTTCTGACGAACAAATAAGGGCAAATCGCTTAAAAGCGGAACAGGAAATGGCGGCAAAAGCTGCTGCTCCTGCGGCAATGGCTTTTTTATCGACGCAAAACCCACAAAGTGGTGAAAAAAATGCGGCGGATGATGACGATTATTTATCAACGAAAGAATATGAAGCGCAAACGGATTTTCATCCAAAACATGGTGGAATCATCGTTTTCCAACATCCGAGAACGAAATCGCACTATTTTTCGGTGATTGATATGAATACAGGCAACGTTTTATTGCGCAGTGAGGGTTATCCGAATCCCGAAACGCGTGAAAATGATATTGAAGCGGTCATCCGAAACAGAGACATTAAAGAAAGGTATATTCATAAACAATTGCCAACGGGTCAACATTATTTGTCGCTTCAAAATGGCAATAAGCAAGAAATTGGGCGAACCCCTATTTATCAAACGGAGGCTGCTTTGTGGGGTGATTGGGCTGTTTTGTCGCCAAACAATAAGTCATTGGGTTTGACGATGCCTTGGGCAGTTGCGGGCGTTGCGAATACGCTTGCTAATACAAGTCTGCCAACAACGGCTATTAAGGTCGATGTTACGCCGAAAAGTCTTGAAATGCAGGAGCCAACGACGGTTTTAGTTCCCAAAGGGCTTGGCATTGGCGGTTTACATGCGGTTGAGATAAAAGACCAACCTAATGTAGAAGCTCCAAAAGTAGTCATTGAGCGAGACGCGCCGATGTTAGGGGCGATTGGCTTAGTCGGTGGATTTGCAGCTAATTTGCCTTCGATTCCGAAACCTGAAATCAAGGTCGAAACGCCAGATGTGACGGTAAGAGGATTGGGTTTGGGGGCTAATCTGGACGTTCCGAAGGTAGAAATACCAAAATTAGACGTTTCAAAAGTAGAAATACCAAAAGTAGAAGTTCCGAAGGTCGAAATACCAAAAGTAGAAGTTCCGAAGGTCGAAATACCAAAAGTAGTGATTCCAAAAGTCGAAACTGCCAAAGGTAAATTGCAAAAATCTGG
Organism: Chitinophagales bacterium; assembly: GCA_013298955.1. GTDB lineage: Bacteria > Bacteroidota > Bacteroidia > Chitinophagales > Saprospiraceae > JAAFJT01. The sequence goes on along the minus strand of JAAFJT010000129.1, from coordinate 886 downwards.
TACGCCAGAACCTGATAAAATATTCACAAAGGCTTTTGCGGAAGCGGAAGTTGCGCCGACAACGGCAGATGCAAAACCTGTTGCGGCAGGCAGCAGTCGGAGCAATTGGTGGTTGCCAATTATGGCATTGGCGTTATTGGGTATGGGCGCGATTTTTTACAAAATCATGGAAAATCGAAAAGCGGCAGTTCCAACTGGGACTGAGGTTACGATGACGCTCCCTGATGCGACGTTGAAACCGATTGAATCGGTCAATGCGCCCACAGAACCGCCACCCATAACAACCAATTCAATGGCTGATGCTGGCACAAGTGGAAAACCGGGCGATTATAATACCAAAGTGATTCCGAAAGGCGCGTCAACGACAGTGGCAACTCCAACCGCACCAAGTGCGACCGCAGGACTTGAATCGAAAGGCGGTGCAGCAACAAATGCTGTTGCGGCAAAACCTGCGGTTAAAACGAGTGGTTCGAGTACAAGAGGCGGTGCAGATGCAAGTGCGGCTGCTAAAACGACGACAGGAACGGTTGTTGCACGCGGAAAAGCGGCGGGTATTGCGCCAGGAAAGTTGAATTGGTTATTGTTTGATTTTGATAAATCGGATTTGCGGAGTCAATCGATGGGTGAATTGGATAAATTGGCTGCTGTTTTGAAGAAAAATGCGGCTGCCAAAGCGGAATTGGATGGTCACACCGATTTCAAAGGTGGTGAAGATTACAATAATCGTTTATCCGAACATCGGGCGGAGAATGCTAAAAAGTATTTAATCAGCAAAGGGATTCCTGAAGATAGAATTGTGTTGAAAACGCATGGCAAAAACAATCCTTACACCGAAAATAAAACGGAAGAAGGCAGACAATTGAATCGGCGGGTTGAAATACGCGCT
>JAAFJT010000013.1 GCA_013298955.1 Chitinophagales bacterium | reverse complement strand
TATCGTCCCAACCACATTATTGTTATCTGTAAACAACGGCGTACTAATGTCAACCATTTGACCTGAGCAAACGGGAGCCATTTCGCCTTTGTTCACACCCGACCAAACCAAATCGGGCATCGGGCAAGGACATGTTTGAACCGTAATTCTAAGCGTATCCTTGCACCCATTGCCATTTGTAAGTTCAAAATCGTAAGCACCAACTGCTGTTAAGCCTGACGCGCTATTAGTTGTAACCGTTATATCGGCTACATTGATAGCAGCAGGTTTATTAACAACAACCCATGAACCACTTTGATTAAAATTGTAAGTTGAATTGGAGACTCCTGCGTTGCACGTCAACGTTGTGTCCACTCCCGCATTAGGTCTTGGATACACCGTGATGGTCAAACTGCTTGTTGTATAACAAGTTCCGAAAGTTCTTCTAACGAAATATTGTGTCGTAGCTGTTGGTGTCACTGTGGGCAACACTTGAGCCGCAAGATTATTGGTATCTGCTTGATTCAAGAAAAAGCTCCATGTACCAGTTGCCGTAGCCGCATTTTGGTCGCGGACTAAAGTCAACAAATACTTAGTTTCGCCAGCACAAATGCTGGTATCTGTCACTTGAATGGTTGGACGTGGTTTTGTAGCTACTACAATTGGGCAACAAGTGCCTGCACCGCAACTCAATTGTGGGGTTGTGGTTTCAAATGAGTAACTACCAATAGCTGTAGCCGTGTAGGTATTCGACACGCTATTCAAAACTTCAACGCCGTCTTTCAACCAACGATACATCCCATAACCTGATGGTGCCGTCAAAACAACACTTATTGGTGCGCCTTCGCAGAAAAGCATTGGCACGGAGATACACGCTGCTGCAATATCATCTTCGGTCACATCGGGATTGGTTGGAGACGAATCCGTATCAAGACCATCCATCGCTGTAATTTCAGCTTTGTTGTAAATCACTCCATCGCCTGTGATATTGAGGTTAACCGTCAACGTCACATCATTCGTCGTAGCTGTAATCGTTCCAATGTCCCAAATACCTGTTGCAGCATCATAAGTTCCTTGTGAGGGAGTCGCACTTACAAATGTCGTTCCCGCAGGAATTGCATCCGTCACTTTTACACCATCAACTGTTGTATGACCTTCATTCGTAACCTTCATCGTAAAGGATACATTACTTCCAATGGTTGAAGTGGAAACACTTGCCGTTTTGGAAATCGCTAAATCAGCAGGTATTTGAATCGTTACCGTGACTTTGACCACTGAGTAACAATCGCCTGTTCCTTGTGTTGCCGTTTTGCGAATCCAATAATCGCCACTTGCATTGACAACACTCGCAACCGCACCTGTATTCGCATTGGCATCTGACAATGAGCGATGATAAGTAATCACACCAGAACTTGCCGTTAGTGGATTATTATCAACAAAACCTGTTGTCGCTAAATCAAAACTGGTGTAAGCTGTAAAGGTGGTGGTTGCCAAAGTCAAACTTGGCGTTGCACACGGACACGTTTTTGGATTTAAATCAACCGTCACATCCGTATAGCACGTTTCAGTGTTATAAACCCTTACCGTATAAGTCGTTACAGTTGCAGGATTCGGCAATCCTGTAATAGAAAGCGCACCGCCTGTCATATCTAATGCACTTGCATACGATAAGCCCGCAGCACCTGTCGCGCTATAGGCAGCTTTTAAACCATTCGTAAAACCTGTTAAATCTATTTTTGCATCATTATTCGGCGTATAGGTTGCAGAACAAGTCGCAATGGTAGCCACGATTGTACCTGTAATAGGCTTTTCAGTCACTGTAATCTTTACAATGGCGGTTGCATAACAAGTTCCAAAAGTTCTTCTAACAAAATACTGAGTCGTTGCAGTCGGTGTCACGGTGGGAGACACTTGAGCAGCAAGATTATTCGCATTGGCATCTGCTTGATTCAAGAAGAAAGCCCATGTACCCGTTGCCGTAGCCGCATTTTGGTCGCTGACTAAGGTTAACAGATACTTACTTGCACCATTGCAAATCGTAGTGTCCGTCGCTTGAATGGTTGGAAGTGGTTTCGTAGCAATCACCAAAGGGCAACAAGTACCTGCACCACAACTCATTTGAGGCGTTGTCGTTGTAAAAGTATAGTTACCAATTGCTGTAGCGGTGTAAGTATTGGTAGCACCATTTTGTACTTCAACACCATCTTTTAACCAACGATACGGTCCATAACCAGTCGGCGCGGTTAACAACACACTGATAGTAGAACCTTCACAAAAAAGCATCGGAACAGAGATACACGCTGCTGCAATATCATCTTCGGTCACATCGGGATTCGTTGGAGATGAATCTGTATCAAGCCCGTCCATCGCTGTAATTTCAGCTTTGTTATAAATCACACCATCGCCTGTGATATTAAGATTTATGGTCAAGGTCACCTCATTCGTCGCAGCCGTGATGGTTCCAATATCCCAAATACCTGTTACAGCCGAATACGTTCCTTGTGAAGGAGTTGCACTTACAAACGTCGTTCCCGCAGGAATTGTATCTGTAACTTTCACACTATCAACGGTTGTATGACCTTCATTGGTAACCTTAACCGTAAAAGATACCGTACTTCCAATGGTTGAAGTAGAAACGCTTGCCGTTTTGGAAATCGCCAAGTCACCAGGCGTTTTAATCGTTACGGTGACTTTAACCACTGAATAACAATTCCCTGTACCTAATGTAGCTGTTTTACGAATCCAATAATCGCCACTTGCATTAACAAGACTGCCAATCACACCCGTATTTGCATTCGCATCTGACAAGGATGGATGATAAGTAATCACGCCCGAACTTGCAGTTAGTGCATTGTTATCTACAAAACCAGTTGTTGCTAAATCAAAGTTGGTGTAAGCTGTAAAGGAGCTGGTTACCAAACTCAAACTCGGGGTTTCACACGAGCAGGTTTTAGGATTTAAAAGAACCGTCACATCCGTATAACACGTTTCGGTGTTATAAACTCGTACGGTATAAGTCGTTGCAGTTGTAGGGTTCGGCAATCCGGTAATGGAAAACACACCGCCCGTCATAGCAACTGCATTTACATACGATAAGCCCGCAACACCTGTCGTGCTGTAGGCAACTTTTAAACCATCCGTAAAACCTGTTAAATCTATTTTTGCATCATTGTTTGGCGTATAGGATGCAGAACAAGTAGCGATTGTAGCCGTTATGGAACCTGCAACAGGTTTATTGGTCACATTGACCGTAATCGATGCCGTTACATAACAACTCCCAAAAGACCTTCTAATATAATAAGTAGTCGTTGTACTTGGTGTAACGGTGGCAGTAATCATATCCGCAACCGTTGAATCCTGAGCCGCTTGTAAAGTTGAAAAATACCCCCAACCACCCAATGCGGTATTGGGATTCATATCTTCTACCAGAGCTGCCAAATTAACATTCAGCCCATTACAAATCGTCGTGTCTTTTGCTCTGATAATAGGCAAGGGCATGGTATCCACCTTCACAGGGCAACATAAGTTGGCAACACAGCCAGAAGCAGTTGTCGTTTCGTACGTGTAAGAACCAATAGAGGTAATTCGATACGTTTCCGAAGCTGAATTTTGAACAGGAATCGCACTTCCATTCTTAAAAAACTTATAACTCGAATAGCCTGTTGGAGCAACCATATCTACACTGATAGGGCTGCCATTACAAAACAACATTGGCACCGTCACACAAGTGGCGGTGTAATCGTCTTCTATCAAACTCGCGTTGTTCGGTGCAGAATCAACATCTGTTTCACCCATTGCGGAGACTTCCGAACTATGATGAATCACGCCCTCAGCTGTCGGTTTGATGCTAACTTTCACATTCAAAACAACTGAATTGGTCGCGCTGGAAATCGCACCAATGTCCCATATACCCGTTGCATTATCATAAGTACCTACTCCGCCATTACTACTTATAAAGGTAGTACCTGTTGGGATAAGACTTTTAATTTTAACGCCTGTTAAATTGGTAAGACCTTCATTTTTTACGGTAATCGTAAAAATAACTTCACTCCCTCTTGTAGCACTTGTCACATTAGTACTACTTGTCAATGCTATATCGTGTTGCCCATAAGTGGCGGTTTGACATAACAAAAATAAGGACATCAGCCACCACGGTTTTTCAGATAGTAAATTTTTCATACTACAAAAAAACCATGTGTAATTAGCGGATTGACCTGTATTTTGGGCATCTGGGGGCTGCCTGAATACATCAGTTTGTGTGTATCGTCGAAACATAGTTGTTTCAGCAGTTTTAGTTAAGTTACATAAAAATTCATTCATAAGATTTCAAATAGCCTTGAACTAACTTATAAGTTTGAGTTGAAAATCGGTTTTAAATAATGGGCTTAAAGTACAAACAATTCGTCACTGGTCTCTTACAAACCAATAACAAAGGGTTAATACTTTGATGTTTTGAGCTAATTGCGAATTAATTTGATTTTTTTTCAAAAAATGTCACATTTATTGAAAAAAATCGAATCCTACTTGAAGGAATTTGTCAATTATCGGGGGCAATTGTCGGATGTAATCCGTGTAATTTTCTCTTTTTTAGGTTAAACGTAACTCAGATAGCAGGGGTTACATATCCGATATTTCCGTTCACAATGCAATATGATTTATAAACACAGGTTAAAAAAAATACAATTTAGTGGCTTTGTGACAGGATAATTATGGATTCAATGTGCTTATTTAAATAAAATTATTTTTAATTCAATGATAATCACAATTATAAGTATTATGATTACAAATATAGTGTTTTTTAACAAAATAGGTGTGACACAATGTTTACACAAATTAAAATTGCGTCAATTGTAGTAACTGACACAATGAGAGGACTTTTTGAATTAGGATTTTTAGGATTGGTAAGATTGGGTTTGGATTTATTTACGAGGTAAAATTCAAATCCACTAAAGTATAAGTGGAATTAATACCACTCGCGCTTGCAGTCGTTAATTCGGTGTCGTTTTCTGAAAATGCCTACTCTAAGGACTTTTCGGCAATCGTCCCCTGCTTGTTTTAGAAAGGATTTCGGGTTTGTTCCCAATTATAAGTTTTACTTCAATTTTTTATTGAACAACAATGACTTTCATAACTTTTTGATAATCACCATTTTCTGAAATTACTTTAACGCAATACATCCCTGATGACCATGTGCTTGTATCCCATTCCACCCGTTCAAAAAGACCCGATGTTTGGTCTATGGCGGTTTCTGTTATTTTTTGTCCTGTGGCATTCGTCACCACTACCCTACCCTTTCCGCCCGCGCTTGTCAAATTCACTTCCATAAACAATTGATGGTTCGTTGGATTGGGATAAATTTTAAAAAATTCACCTGTTCGCAAAGCCGTATAACGCTGTTTCAACAATTGATAACTCTGCCAAACATCCAAACGCCCACCCGAAACGGTGGTATTTTGCAAACTGGATATTTTTTTAACGCCTTTTAATAAAACGTTTTTTACGATGGTTGCGGATTCTATTGGGTTGATTTTCAATGATTTACATAAACCATCAAAAGGCGCATTATACAACAAAGCAGCAGCACCCGCCACCAAAGGGGCTGAATAGGACGTACCCGAATCGAAATTTGTATCATTATTGGGATATAAAACAGGAATGGACTCACCGGGCGCACCGATGTCAACCGACGTTTGCCCTGTCGCTGCAAATTTCAATTTTTCATCTTGTTTGGAGGTTGCAGTAACGCAAATCAAGGACGCTGCACCGCATTGACTCGGTACATCACCTGTTGCATCTACATTTTCATCTGAATCCCGAGTGGCTACCACATTTAAAATCCCTGCTGCACCCAACTTTTCATACATGCTGCACCAAACAGGTTGTTGTTCAGGACGCGTATTATTGCGCAAGCCGATAGACATACTCGTTACCGCTACAAACGCGCCTTTTTGACCATTGCTTTCTTGCCATAACTGCCTCATTTTCAACGCATAAGCATAATTACCAATCAATTTATCAATCGTCGTTGCATTACTCAAAATCATCAATTTAACATGCCAATTGATGCCCGAAAGCAATTTTCCATTATCGCCCACCGCACCAATAATGCCCGCACAAGGCGTTCCATGCGGACGCAAACGGTCATTTACATTAACGGTATCAATACTATGTTTATCATTTTGCGCCCCTGCATTCCAACCAGCATAATCATCAATAAACCCATTTCCATCATCATCCACCCCATTATTAGGAATTTCTTTTCGGTTATACCAAATATTCTTTTGCAAATCAGGCTGATGTATATCAAAACCAAAATCAGAAACGGCTACTACAATCGTATCGCCACAAGCCGTAACGCCGCCGCGCAATTCATCCCAAATTTTAGGAGCATTAATGGTATTTAAATGCCATTGTTCCTCATATTGAGGGTCATTTGGAATCGTATTGCGTTGATAGACGTTATAATTCCATTGAATTGCCACCACAGCAGGCTGTTTTTTCAATAATTCATACACCAATTGTTCCTCTAATGCCGCATCCAAACGCAATAAATAAATCGGAAGTGAAGTCGAAATAGGCGTAAAAGTACTTTTTACGACTTGTTTAGACAAGGAATTTGTTTCAAAACGAGTCACCACCGTTTGAAGATTCGATAAAAATGCCGTATCTGAAAGTTCTAAAATAAGCTCACCGCGCCGCCTATCTGCATGCTTATCAATGGATTGCGCTCGCAAAGACAGATTGAAGAAGCAACATAGGACGTAAGTTAATTGTAAAAATTTCATCATAGAATTTGCCATGCTGTAATTTGGATTCGGCAAAGGTAAGGTAGGATTTAAAAACATGCAAGTTTTACCCGTGTTAAATACAACCATTTGATAAACAATTATTTTTAAATCATTTAAAAAATTATTTATAGGTTTTACTTGGATATTTAAGCGCGATGAAATACCGTATTTATGTATCAATTAAGATTCTAAGTCATCTTTGGGCTTACTTTTAGGATGTGCCTCTTCATACGATTTTTTTAATTTTGCAATGTCGTTATGGACATAAATCTGCGTTGCCGAGAGATTGGCATGTCCCATTAAATCTTTAATCGCGGTCAAATCAGCCCCATGATTGTTTAAATGCGTCGCAAAAGAATGGCGCAAAACGTGCGGACTGCGCTTCTCTTGATTGGTGACAAAACTTAAATATTTGTGGACAACCAAATAGATTAATTTGTCATAAATCGGTTCACCTTTATCCGTCAACAGCAAAGTGGATTCTAATAACAAAGGAAACGCTTGTTTTCGTTCCAATAAATAGGCTTCTATCGTAGCCAATAAAGATTTGCCAAAAGGAATGAGTCGTTGTTTATTGCCTTTACCTAACACTTTGATTTCCAATCGTTTCAAATCAATATCTGTCCGTTTGAGCGTCGCTAATTCGTTTCGACGCATACCCGTTTCGTATAATATTTCGAGGATTAAACGGTCTCTTTGAGCAGGATAGCCCGTTCCGAAATCAATCTCCTTGAATAATTGTTCGGTTTGTGGCTCGGTTAATACAACAGGTAATCGTTTTCCGACTTTGGGAGCGACTAATTTGGTCGTTGGATTTTCAGTAACCCAACCTTGTTTTTCCAACCATTTAAAATACGTTTTCAAACAAGATAATTTTCGATGAATTGAACGGGGAGTCATCTCCGCTTTCATCATAAAAACGACATATGACCGCAAATGCGAATGCCTCACTGCTGCAACAGTAGTGAGGCGTTCCAAATTTTCGGAAAGAAAACGATTCCATTGCTCCAAATCCGTCCGATAAGCGGTAACGGTATGCGGAGAGAAGCGTTTTTCATATTGTAAAAAGTTTGAAAAACTTTCGCTGTACGTCTCCAATGACTTTAAAAACGATTACCGATTCATTAATCGTGGTGATTACCGTATTTGTCTTCTTTGTAAACCGCTTTCAATACAACTGCACGACGTTCAATACTCGGTTTCGTGAAGGCTTTACGGCGACGCAATTCTTTCAAAGTACCTGATTTTTCAAATTTTCTTTTGTACTTCTTGAGCGCGCGGTCAATGGTATCGTTTTCTTTGACATCAATAATGAGCATCTGAAAAACTGTTTTAATTTTTTAATGAAAAATGATTTTATAAAACAAAATGTGATGATTTTCAACCAATTATGGTTAACATCAGATTTTGACGCGCAAATGTAGCATATTTTTGACAATTGCGCAAGAAAAATAAAAAAATTAATGATTTGGTGCAAATTACGCAAATTTACAGTGCAAGGAAAACGGATTTTTATGATTTGGGTTTAAAAAAGTGGCAACAATTGGGCATTATTTGCCTAAAAACAAAAAAGCACATCAGTTGTGATGTGCTTTTACTAACAAATTTATTCAACATTAAAAACTTTTGCTTAAATAATCAGCATGGCATCACCATAACTGTAAAAACGATAATTTTCTTTTTTCGCTTGCTCGTAAGCCTCCATTGTCAACTCATGCCCCGCAAACGCAGATACCATGATAATCAAACTGGATTTCGGCAAGTGAAAATTCGTCACCATCGCATTTGCCACACTAAATTCGTAAGGCGGATAGATAAATTTATTCGTCCAACCTTCTGCGGCTTTCAACATGCCCAAAGACGAGACCGAAGACTCAACGGAACGCATCGAGGTTGTACCAACAACACAAATTTTGCCTCCTTTTTCCTTGCCTTTATTGACAACGGCTGCTGCTTTTTCGGTAATTTTGAAATATTCAGCATCCATTTTATGTTTGGACAAATCCTCTACATCAATCGCCCGAAACGTCCCCAAACCTACATGAAGCGTCAACTCCGCAAAATTGACTCCTTTCAACTCCAACCGCTTCATCAATTCTTTACTGAAATGAAGCCCCGCCGTCGGAGCCGCCACTGCACCCAATTCTTTGGCAAAAACCGTTTGATAACGGTCTTTATCATCGAAAAGCACTGCATTTTCGCGTTTAATGTACTTTGGAAGGGGAGTCATACCCAAAAAATTTAAATTTTTCTGAAATTGTTCTTCCGTTCCATCAAACAAAAAACGAATCGTACGCCCCCGAGAAGTCGTATTATCTACTACTTCCGCAATTAAAAGGTCGTTTCCTTTATCGTCTTCAAAATACAATTTATTACCGACTCGAATTTTACGAGCTGGATCTACCAAAACATCCCAAAGCCGTGCATCATGATTGAGTTCTCGGAGCAAAAATACTTCAATTTTCGCGCCTGTTTTTTCTTTCTGACCGTACATCCGCGCTGGAAATACTTTGGTATTATTAAGTACCATAACATCGCCGTCGTTGAAATAGTTCAATAAATCTCGAAAAATTCGATGCTCAATTTTACCAGTTTGACGATTTACAACCATTAGACGGGAATCATCCCGATTCAAGCTCGGCGTTTGCGCGATATACTTGGTGTCTAATTCAAAATTAAAATTAGAAAGTTTTGTACGCATGTATTATTAGAAGTGATTTTTTAAATTTGTAAAAAATTGACAATCATTGCATTATGCCAATTTAAAACGAATAAGGGCAAATTGCGTGCAAAATTAAAAAAAAAGTGGTTAAAACAAACCTTTTTTTTTAGAATTTTGATATTTGCAGATAAAAACGCTATTTCTGTCCAAATAGTTTTTAAGTTGAGTGAGAAAATGAGTATTTTCGTCGAATATTCTTTTTTGCTCTATTTAAATCTTAAAATATTGATTCGATTATGTACTGGAAAATTATTCGAGAAAGTTTTATACAAGCCGTACAACAGTTGACTTCCAATAAAATGCGCAGTTTTTTGTCCTTAGTGGGCGTAAGCATTGGCATTTTTTGCATCATTACGGTCAAATCTGCGGTCAATTCTTTGGAAGATGATATTCGGAATAGTTTTAAAAAATTAGGCAATGACGTGATTTACATTACTAAAATGCCTTGGAATGAAGACCCGAATATGAATTATTGGAAATATCAGCGTCGTCCGAATCCCGGTTTTGCCGATTACAAAGCCTTGACGGAGAAATTAAAAACGGCAAAAGCCATTGCTTTTTCGCTGTTTGTGGGTCAATATCCTATTAAATTTGGCAGCAATAGCGTTGAAAAATCATTTGCCTTAGCGGTCACGGAAGAATATGCGCCGTTTAATAATATCGAATTTCAACAAGGTCGTTTTTTTTCGCCCACCGAATACCATACTGGCGCGAATCGAATTGTAATTGGCGATAAGGTGGCAAATGAATTATTTGGAACGGTGGATGCGATTGGACGAGAAGTCAAAATTTTTGGGCGGACGATGATTGTTTCGGGGGTGATTAAAAAATCGGGGAAAAGCATTATTCAATTTTATAACCTTGATAATGCGGTTTTAGTGTCCTTTGAATTGGCGCGTTCCATGTTTAATGTGCGTCCGAATAGTTTTTGGGCGGGCAATTTGCAAGCAAAAGCGGCAGACGGCGTTACCGAAGCGCAGTTGAAAGACGATGTAATTGTTACATTGCGCAATCATCATCGATTGCGCCCAAGCGAAAAAGTTGATTTTTCACTCAATTCGATGACCATGTTTGCGGGTCCGATGGAGCAAGTTTTTGGCGTTTTAAACCTTGTGGGATACATTATTGGCGGATTTGCATTGTTAGTCGGCATGTTTAGTGTTGCCAATATAATGTTTGTTTCTGTAAAGGAACGAACCAATATTATTGGCATAAAAAAGGCTTTAGGTGCTAAAAATTGGGTTATTTTGCTTGAATTTTTGATTGAATCCATTATTTTATGTGTGGTAGGTGGGGTTATTGGATTATTAATCGTCTTAGGCGTGATTAAATTAGTGGCACTTGCGACCGATTTTAATATGTTTGTTTCTGTCAATAATATGATTGTAACGGTGATTATTTCGGTGGTGACAGGTGTTTTGGCAGGGATGATTCCTGCGGTGCAAGCATCGCGGATGGATCCTGTGGAGGCGATTCGTTCCTAAATTCATTGAAAAAAGAGAAATTAATTGCGTCATTTTGCAAAAAATGGCGCAATTTGCATTTATTTGCATTTTAAATGGACATTCTTAGCAAAATTAATACGATATGTTGACTTACATCAAAATTAATGGATTTAAATCATTTCATCAGTTTGAAATGAAATTTACCCCGTTTACCGTCATTGCGGGTGCAAACGCTTCGGGCAAAAGCAATTTGTTTGATGCATTGAAATTATTGGCGCGTTTGGCAGAAACAGACAATTTGAAAAAAGCCTTCAAAGAACAAAGAGGCGATTTTATGGAACTTTTCACGCAATATGCTGAAAATGAATATGCGACCGAAATGGAATTTTGTGTAGAAATGTTGGTGAATAAAGAAGTCAAAGATGCTTGGGGCAATGAAGCGAATTTGAAATATACTCGATTGCGTTATGAACTTAAATTAAAGCGTTTTACAAATGGTTCGGGCATTCAGGATTTATCCATAACACATGAAAGTTTAATTAATATAAAATATAAAGACGACCAATGGATTAAAATTATTCCACAAGCGCAAATGGAAAATTGGTTACCCAAAATGGATAAGGGGAGAAGAACCATACCTTATATAGAGACAGAGCAAAAAGAAACGGAAATAGATATTCTCACGGTGTCTGTACCACAAGATGGCACAACAGGCAATAAGAGGCGTTTCCCGTTAAAGAACGCTACTCGAACCGTTTTAAGCAGTTTTGATTCAAAAGATTTTCCGCACATTTTGGCAGCTAAAGAGGAAATGCGGCATTGGCGTTTTTTGGAATTTAATCCAGAAGACTTGCGGCAACCAACTCCGAAAAATACCTTAGAGGATACATTGAGTAAAACGGGTAAAAATTTAGCCGCAGTTTTATATCGCATTAAGCAGGATGATGATTATACCTTAATAGAGATTTCAAGAAAACTTCAAACTTTTTTACCTAATTTTATAGGTGTAGAGGTGGTTGATGATGCTGAAAATAGGCAATATGTTATCAAAATAAAAGATAAAGATAAGAAAGAGTATTCCTCAAAAGTGCTTTCAGAGGGTACTTTGCGCATTTTAGCTTTGTGTATTTTGGAGTATGATCCTCAGCATACGGGTTTGTTGTGCTTTGAGGAACCAGAAAATGGAATTCATCCGTTTCGGATTAAAGCAATGGCTGCATTACTTAAAGATTTAAGTGCTGATTTTATGGATCCCGAAATGCCTTTACGCCAAATCATCGTTAATACGCATTCCCCTATTTTAGTGGGTCACATTAGTCATTGGGAAACTAATAATCAAGTAAGCATTTGGTATGCCGAAATGAGAAGTAGGGTGGATACCATTCAAGATAAACGCGTTATTATGAGCATTAGCAGTATTTTACCCGTTATTAAAAAAAATAATATTCAATTTTCGATGCCTTTTTCAGAACAAGATAAATTGTTAACCCTATCTAAAGTGGAAAATTATTTAAAAACAGCATCTAACCAATCTTAACTCATTATGACCCAAGTATTCGTCGGTTTATTTACGGAAGGTAGTACTGATATGCGTTTTTTAGAACATATATTAGAAAAAACGTTGAAAGCAATTGCACTTGAATGTTCAAAGCTCATGGAAATAGAGGTGCTGCCTATAGTGATTGATAAAACAGGTTTAAAATTTGTAGAACAAGTGTTGGCTGCCTCCAAAACAGGATTTAGTGAATTTTGTATTCAAATTATTTGTGTCCATAAGGATGCAGATGACACAACAGCACTAAATGTTTACCAAAACCATATAAATCCTGCAAAAAAAGTGTTGGAAAAACAAAAAAGCAGTGAATATTGTAAAATATTAGCGGCTCTTGTCCCTATTCAAGAAATGGAAGCCTGGATGTTAGCAGATAAAGAGTTGCTCAAAAAAGAAATTGGAACCAAAAAGACGGACAGCGAATTAGGTTTTAGCAGAATGCCAGAAACGATTGCAAGTCCAAAAGAAGTGATTGAAAGAGCTATCCATATTGCACGAGCGGATTTTACCAAAAAACGACGAAGTGGTTTGACAATTGCAGACCTTTATGCACCAATTGGTCAAAACATGGATTTGGATAAATTGGTACACTTGGATTCTTATCAAGACTTTATAGAAAACGTACGAGAAGCATTTAGGAAATTAAATTTGCTACATTAAATCCCAAAAGGTGCAAAACGTAAGATTTTGCACCTTTTTTATTGGATTTAATCCGCAATTTGCCAATCAATCGGCGTTTTTCCATGTTTTTGCAAATAATCATTCGCCTTCGAAAAATGTTTGCAACCCGAAAAACCGTTCCCTGCCAACGGCGAAGGATGAACACCTTCTAAAACTAAATGTTTAGAAGTATCAATCAATGTTTTTTTCCCTTTGGCAAAATTGCCCCACAGCATAAAAACCACCTTTTCTTTGGTATCCGAAATGGTTTTGATAACGCTATCCGTAAATGTTTCCCACCCTTTTTTTTGATGTGAACCCGGTTTTTTCTGTTCTACGGTTAACATAGCGTTGAGCAAAAAGACACCTTGCGCTGCCCAATTCGTCAAATCGCCGTGTTTTCCAATCGGCAAACCCAAATCCGCATGGATTTCTTTGTAAATATTGACCAATGAAGGCGGAGTCCGCTTGCCTCTTGGCACTGAAAACGATAAACCCATCGCTTCACCAGGGTTATGATAGGGGTCTTGTCCAAGAATCACCACTTTGACTTGGGCAATCGGGGTTTGCTCGAAAGCATTGAAAATCAAGGGTCCCGCAGGAAAAATGACTTTTTCGGCTGCTTTTTCAGCTTTCAAAAAATGGATTAATTTTTCAAAATAAGGTTGGTCAAACTGCCCATGAAGTGCTGCTTTCCAAGTGGCTTCTATTTTGACATCTGCCATAGTTGTTACAGAATGGTTTAATATGGTTTAAGAATGATGATGCGATGAAAACGCGTGCAAGATAAGCATAAATATCTATTTTTAAAACATTTTGATTTAAAAAATACAAGTTTGATACAATTGGAACGCGGATGACACGGATTGGGCGGATGAGCGCGGATTTTTTAAATTTTTTTAAATTTGTGAGTATAAATTTAAAAAATCTGTGATTCCGCCCAATCCGTGTCATCCGCGTTCCAATTGTATCAAATTTCAATCTAAACCGCTTGAATAATATCGTATTTTGTCAAAATATGAAGCGTTCCACTTCGGTCTTTTGCCACCACCGCAGGTATTTTTTTGCTAATATACCGATTCAATTGGCGACAGGGCAAATCATCTTGAACGGTTGGGAAAGGCGCGTTCATGATTTCAGATACTTTATGTTCGGTATGCTGCATCGGATTTTCCAATAAATACGTCAAAACCGCATTTTCAGTAATCGAACCGACCATTTCACCCGCTTCATTCACCACAGGCATCTGCGAAATATCCCTATCTTTCATCATTTTGAAAGCCCGCCGAACCGTATCCTCTGGCTTGACCGAGAAAAATTGTTTTGAACTTTTCTTAGAAATCAAATCCCGTACTTTCAACTCGTCTTCCAAAAAACCGCGTTCCCGCATCCAATCGTCATTATAAATTTTTCCAATATATCGACTGCCATGATCATGAAAAATAATGACCACCACATCTTTTTCGGTCAATTCTGCCTTCATTTGCACGACTCCCGCCATCGCAGAACCCGCCGAATAACCTAACAGCAATCCTTCTTCGCGTGCCAAACGCCGCGCCATGACTGCGCCATCTTTATCACTCACTTTCTCAAAATGGTCAATCAAGCTAAAATCAACATTTTTAGGCAAAATGTCTTCGCCAATTCCTTCCGTAATGTATGGATAAATTTCATTGTTGTCAAAAATACCCGTTTCTTTATATTTTTTAAAAACAGAACCATAAGTATCAATGCCCCAAATCTTTACATTCGGATTTTTTTCTTTTAAGTATTTGGCAACCCCAGAAATCGTTCCACCCGTGCCAACACCAACGACTAAATGAGTGATTTTACCACCCGTTTGTTCCCAAATTTCAGGTCCAGTCGATTCATAATGCGCAACACGATTGCTCAAATTGTCATATTGATTGCACCAATACGAATTTGGAATTTCCTTATTCAATCGCGCCGCAACGGAATAGTAAGAGCGCGGGTCAGTCGGTTCTACATTCGTCGGACAAACAATCACTTCCGAACCCAAAGCCTTCAACATATCAATTTTTTCTTTGGATTGTTTATCGCTCGTCGTGAAGATGCTGCGATAACCTTTGACCACCGCCGCAATTGCCAAACCCATGCCTGTATTACCAGACGTACACTCAATAATCGTCCCGCCCGGTTGAATATCGCCGCGTTTTTCGGCATCTTCGAGCATTTTCAACGCCATTCGGTCTTTAATCGAATGACCGGGATTGAAAGTTTCTACTTTTCCCAACACTAAAGCAGGAATCCCTGCGGCAACTCGATGGAGTTGAATCATTGGCGTATTGCCAATGGTTTCCAAAACATTTTTAAAATATCGCATTTGTTGATAATTAATGGCTCATAAATGGGCAATTGGAACACGGATGACGCGGATTGGACGGATTTTCACGAATTTTTTCCTGAAAAATCCGTGAAAATCCGTCCAATTCGCGTTATCCGCGTTCCAATTCGCTATTGATACCTTATTTTTACAAAAAAACGTTCATCCACTGCCCCTAACTGTTTCGCAAGCGGCACAGACAATATAATAACAATGTCATTGCCATAAATGTTGGGAATTTTTCCAATCACTTTTGCATACGCCATAGAGCCTGTCACAGGATTCGTCACTTCTACCGTCGAGCCAATCGTTGCTAGGCGGTGTAATACAAAAAATTCGTGAATCAACTCCTCCCCTTTCGGCTGCAAACCTTTTTTGGGCCAAAAAGCGGGTCCGCGTTGTTCTTTCAATTTTTTGCCTTGCACTTCATCTTTAAACTTATTCATCGCCATCACATGCCGCACACTGCCCGCCGCATTGCCATCCGATTTTCGGAGCGAATCAGGAATCCCTTCCACACTCACATAACCAATTAAAAGCAGTTGACCAATTGATACTTGTTTGGCACTCAAATGATTGCGTTGCATTAACGTATCTAAATTAATCCTAAAATGATTATCCGCAATCTTTTTTAAATCATCGCCTTGTCGCACTTTGTAAAAAGTTGGTACAAATTTCCAAGGTTTAAAATCACCTTTCCGATACCGTCGAATCGCAGGATTCGGAATCGGAACGCGAATGTGTTGCCCCACTTCCGTTGGTTTTATTTTCAAACCAGGATTGTATTTGTACAATTCCTCTAAGGCAATCCCGTAAAATCGCGCCAGAGAATACAGCGTTTGCTTCCGCGCTAACACATGGTCAAATACTTTTACATCATTTTCGACGATGTAAATCGTTACAGAGTCGCGCAATGTCAAGTAGCGCGTACTATCCCCTGTATTCGGGGCAGCCGTCATCATTCGGATACCGAACAAGAAGCAAATACATAGGTTGAGTGGTCTATAAAGGCTCGCGTACATAGTATGGAAACCGAAAATCGGTACGTTTATAGTGAGAAATTATTTTTTTAAAATTTGCGCGAAAAATACTACAAAAATTGTTACCAAAACGCGTATTTTCGCGTTTTAGTCAAAAAATTTGAAAATTAAAACGAATAAAACGGCTATGCAAGTCATTGGTGTTATTCCTGCACGCTATGCTTCAACGCGCTTTCCGGGCAAACCGTTGGCGAATATCGGGGGGAGAAGTATGATTCAACGGGTTTATGAACAAGTTTCGGAAGCAAAAACGCTTTCAAAAGTGGTCGTCGCAACAGATGATGAACGGATTTTGACCCATGTACGTAACTTCGGTGGTACAGCAGTGATGACTTCGGAACGGCATCCAAGCGGCACAGACCGTTGCGCGGAAGTGATTTCGATGCCTGCGTATCGCGGTTTTGACGCGGCGGTGAATATTCAAGGCGATGAACCTTTTATTCAACCGTTTCAAATTGATATGCTTGTGAGTGCGTTATGGTTTCATAAAAATTTAAAAATTGTTACACTTGCTAAAAAAATTGATACTATCGAAACGCTTACCAATGAAAATATGGTAAAAGTGGCTTTTGACTTACATTTCAAAGCGGTTTATTTCAGTCGGCATCCAATTCCGTTTGTACGGGGAACGCCTGTAAAAGATTGGTTGCAACAAACAACGTTTTACAAACATATTGGTTTATATGCGTTTAAAACAGATGTGTTACAACAATTAGCGGTTTTAAAGCCATCTCGGTTGGAAATGGCGGAATCTTTGGAGCAATTGCGATGGCTTGAAAATGGTTATGAAATTGGTATTGCCTTAACCGATTTGGAAACAATCGGCATTGATACCCCAGAAGATGTAGCAAAGATACAGCATTTTTTATAAATATGTTCAAATAAAATGTGAATAAGGGCATTTTTCATCGAAATACATGCCTCAAAATCGATAAAATATGAAATATTGTTCCAATTGTGCTGCCCCTGTGGTGTTTCGAGTACCGACAGGCGATCATTTGCCTCGATTTATATGTGAGCAATGTGATACGATTCATTATCAAAATCCCAGAATTATAGTTGGTTGTCTGCCACTTTGGGAAGATAAAATTATGTTATGTAAGCGTTCCATTGCGCCGCGTTTTGGTTTTTGGAATGTTCCGGGCGGTTTTATGGAAAATGGAGAAACGGTAGAAGCTGCCGTTTTGCGCGAATTGTGGGAGGAAACTGGTGCAACAGGCTCTATCATGGATTTGCATACGGTTTATACCAATACGCCCTTGCATCAAGTGCATCTGCATTATTTGGTACAATTGGACGCACCCAAGTGGATATTAACGCCCGAAAGTTCTGATATTCAATTGTTTACAGAATCCGAAATTGTTTGGGAAGACATTGCATTTGCATCTAATTTATTTGTTTTAAAAAGTTTTTTTGAGGATAGGCGCAAAGGCATTCGACAATTGCATCGCGCCGCGCATCCTCATTTAGAAATTAAAGAAATTTAAAATACAATCATGGAAAAAGTAAGGGTTGATAAGTGGCTTTGGGCAGTGCGCATTTTCAAGTCGCGCACGTTAGCCAGTGATGCCGTAAAAAACAATAAAGTAAAAGTGAATGATGAATTAGTAAAATCATCGTTCCAAATACAACACGGCGATACGATTGCCGTCAAAAAAGATGGTTTTAATCTAACTTATAAAGTGTTGGATTTGATTGAAATGCGTGTCGGTGCGCCGATTGCACAAGCCTGTTATGAAAATCTCACACCAGAAGCAGAGTTGAAAAAATTTGATACTTGGTATGTTGCGCAAGTGGGTAAAGAATTGCGTGACAAAGGCACAGGCAGACCCACAAAACGCGACCGCCGTGATATTGAGCGCGTAAAAGAAGGGGACGCAACAGCTAATGATGAATGATTGAGAACGGTTTTATGTTTTAACCGACCTTTCTTTTTCAATGTCAACAAAAAATCGAGCCTGTAAAATCGCATTTTTAGGTTTTTGCCATTCAATACTACAGGATGCTATATCGCAAGGCACACTAAATGCAACGCCTTTCGCGTTGATAATCAAGCTTTTTCATATAACGAAATAAAATAATATATAATATGTTGATATGAGCATTTTTAGCCCAAAACGGTGGCTTGTAGTGTAAACTTGTTATAATAGGCATATAAATAAAACTTATTTTTTTATAAAAAATATATTTAAAATTATTCAAATTTATTGGGATAATAGCCAACTATTCAATAGTTTTGTACGAAATATGTTTCTAAATAAAATTTTATTGCAATATCAATAGAGACTATTTAAAAACATTTTAATAAAAAAAATATCTATAATCAATTTATTTTGAGCTTAAAAGATTAAAATAATATTCAAAAAAGCTGTAAATCTTACATAACATATTACATACATTTTACAAACAAAATACCACTATGAGTGTTAGAATAATAAGCATCATTTCTTTGTTGGGTCTAACCTTTGGAACTCCCGCACAGAGCCAAATTGTATTGAAAGGATATGTCACCATTCAAAATACAGGACATTTATCTGCGTTCCCCGCCAAAATACACGTTGCAGGAACCGATTTTTCGACTCAAGTAGATAGTCTTGAAGGTCGCTTTGAACTCACGCTGCCGCCTCGATACGCTCCAAAAGACGTGCTACTAACGCTTACTAAACCTCATTTTGAACCAACCAAACCGTTAGATTGGCACTTTCCCATAGCACAAATGCTTGATAACAAGCCAGTTGTGCGATTAAGCATTAGTCCAGAAGGACAAATTGCGCAAAATACGCGGCGGTATTACAACCTTTTTAGCAAAAGAATTGCAGAACTTTATTACGGTAAGTGGCAATGTTTGCAGTCTGTTTATGATACGATTGGCATTGCGAATCTACGATATAGAAACTTATTGTTTAAATTATCCCAAGATAGACAATCGGCGGATGCAGAAGCTCTTGCGATTGCTGAAAATCTTGCGCGTACGGATTTGGATGATGTTTATGAACCCAATCGGCGGTACATGCGCTTGATGACCGAAGGGGAAGGCGAACTCGCTTTGCGTTTTTTAATGGATTCTCAACAAGGGCAAAATCAACAGAATGGATTGACTGCCAAAGGTTTATCGAATCCAGAGGAAGAAAAAATTCGCACTAAAATCTTATCAGCACAACTGCATACGCTTAAAATTGAAAGTGATTTTTCAGAATTAGATTATGAGCAATCCTTGCGTTTGAGTAAGAATCGTCCTGAGTTTTTAATGGAATTTACCCGTTTTTTGATGGCGCATCATCGCACTGAGAAAGCAAACATTTTTTTAAAATACGCGCTTGAATCGGATAAAATCCAACCCTTAGATAGAGCGATTTTAAATATCCGTTTTGGGGACATGTCTCTTGAAAAGGGGGATAGCTTGGCAGCCGTAAATCATTTTAAAATTGCTGTCGATACGTTGCGTCAACTCGCAGGACAGTATCCATCTCTGTATGCTAAAAATTATTTAGCATCTTATCGGCGTTTAGCCAAATTTTATATTGATAAAAAAGTAAGAATGAGTGCGGATTCTGCTTATCAACAGGTGCTACGCGATGCACGCAACTGGGCAGAAAGGGATACCTTGACCTATGGTGCTTTTTTAGCAGATGCGCAGGTAGATATAGGCGATTGGGCGGCAACTAAAAATGATTGGGAATCTGCGGAAATAGCGTTTACAGATGCGAAAAATATTTATACTATTTTAATTCAAAAAGATTCCATTTATGAGGCAAAAATATCCAATGTTGAACAAAAATTGGGTACACTAAACTTGTCTAAATCTACTTTTATAAAAGCAGAAAAGCATTATAAAACGGCTTTGGCATTGCAAACTAAAATGGTTCAAACTGAAAATGATGATATTAAAGCATTGATTAATAATCATTTAGGAACGGTACAAAAAGCCAAAAGTGCCTTCCATGAATCCGAGAAATCTTATACCAATGCCTTGAAAACCTATCAGACTTTGGCTAAAATGAATCCAAAAGTATATGAACAACCGTTGGCTGAAACATATGGATTGTTGGGTGATTTATATTCAAGCCGAAATGAATATGTAAAAGGAGAAGCAGCGTATGCGTCCTACATAACCGTCAAAAATCGATTAGCAGAAACGCGTCCGACTATTTTTCGGTCGGATTTGGCTTCGGGTTACAACCGATTGGGCGATTTGCACTCTGTCAATGGTGAATTTGCCAAAGCGGAAACGGCTTATAAAGAGGCGTTGCAACTCTATCAGCAATTGGCACTGGTGAAAAAAGCAGAAGCAAGCGCACACGCAACGCCTGATGTCGTTATTAGTGAAAATTCGTATATACAACAATCGCTAACCGTTACGGAAACAGATACAGATGCAGACGCAGTTCGAGCAGATTTGGCAATGACTCAATGTCGTTTGGGTAATTTATATAAAACAACAAATGATTATATGAGGGCAGAAGCCATTTATTTGGATATGCTTGAAAATGATAAAAATATTAAACAAACAACAACGTCCTTACATTATGATTTGAATAAGGCAACAACCGAAAATAATTTAGGTTTTTTATATAAAAACAAAAAAGAATATGAAAAAGCAGTTCAGGCTTATCAGCATGCTATCGAAATTTATCATAAATTAGCAGGAACTAATAAAAATATTCATCAAGCTGAAATTGCCCGTTCCAAACGATATTTGGCAGATGTTTATACAGAACAGCAAGCCTATCTCAAAGCAAGTGCGTTATATGCACAGGCATTAACGGTTTTTGAACAATTAGGAATCGAATATCCTTACACTTACGACTCTGAAATTGGTACGATTCGGAATAATTATGGTTGGTTGAAATGGGTACAAGGCGATACAGTGCAGGCTGAGACGCTTTTATTATCGTGTTTGGAGGAACGTCGAAAATTAGCGCAGACCCAAGTGCCGATTTATCTATCGGATTTGGCAGCAACTTTAATGTCGCTCGGCAAAGTGGCAGCAGGCAAAAAAGAGGCGATGAAAGCAGATATTTTCTTTGCGGAAGCGTTTCAAATTCGCAAAAAATTATCCTTAGTGAATCCGAAAATGTATATTCCAGAAGTAATTGAGACGCAATTACAACTTTCTACGTTTTGGGAACGCGAAAGTCGGTTTGCGCAAGCGGATTCGGCTTGTAATGCAGCATTAGCGAGTTATCAAAAAATGGATAGTACAACGCATACGGAATTACTTGGGCGCATTCATCATCAAATCAGCCAATTAAATATAGCTCAAAAAGATTATACAAAAGCGGAGTTTCATCAAAATAAAGCGGTTCAAATCTATCAAAAATTGGGAAACCTGTACGCCACTTATCAACCTTATTTAATTGAAAATCTTTGCGATTGGACAAAAGTATGTTTGTTAAAAAAAGATTATAACAAAGTAGAAACGCTTTGTACAGAAATATTGGCTTCGCCCCTTTGGATTAAAAATGAATCTTTGATTGCTTTCAAAGATGTATTTAATTTGAATTTATCAGAAGCGTATTTGCAAATGGCTCAATTGGAAAATTTGCAAGCAGACAAAATTGCTTTTTTACGCAAGTCGGAGGCTTTACGGGAGCCTCTTTTTCGCAAGAATCCTAATAACAATGGTTTTACAAAAGCCTATGCAGAGATTTGTGGGCAATTAGGTTATGCTTTGTTGTATGATAAAGCATTTGCAGAGGCTGAAACGGTTGCCCGTAAAGGATTGACAGCAAGCGCGAATGAACCAAGTTGCATTATTACTTTGGCACATACCTTAATGGTCGAAAAACGGTATAAGGACGCGGAAGGCTTTTATAGAATGCTTAAAGACGCAGTAGATCCAACTGGAAAACCGTATAAATATTCAATGTTAGATGGTTTGGTGCAGTTACAAATGGATGGCATTTTGGCTAAAAATGATGAATCTATTGAAAAAATACGCAAAATATTGAAATAATTGTACGTCGAAACGCTTACATTTGCGCTAAGATAACTTTTCATAGATTCAAAATTATAAAAATGGCTTATAATAAATTTAAATTAAAAACGCTCAAAGAGCAATTCGGTATCGAACATCAATCCATTCGATTTCTGCCGACAACATTGCCCACTATTACGCCAACTTTGCAATTGATGAATGATTTATCAGATGCGATGGAAGCTGCATTAGCTACTGAAAAAGCAAAATCGGAACATATTGTTTTGCCAATTATAAAAGAATTGCGTCGTCAAAATCCTAATGTATTTAGTTATTTTTCAGGTTATCAATTTGATGTGGATGTGAAAAAAGGTTTAAAAGGGTTTTGCGATTTCATTTTTTCTGCTAAACCACACAAAATTGAGATAGAAACGCCTATTTTTTGTTTTGTGGAAGCGAAAAAAGATGACATAGATGCTTGGTTTGGACAATGTGCCGCAGAAATGTATGCCGCGCAACTCTTGAACGAACAAGAAGGTACGCCTCAAAAAGTGATTTATGGGTGTGTGACCAATGCTTTTTCATGGGCTTTTTTAAAATTAGAAGGTAAAAACCTATCTATTGACCCGAATTATGTACCCTTAACCTTTACAGAACCGCAACGCGTCTTAGCTGTTTTGCAATGGATTTTAGATAGTTGCTTGCGAAATTGAGGTCTTGGAAATTACAAAAAAAACAAAAAAAAAGGTTTCAAATGAATAAAAAAAAATATTAACATGTAATTAATATGTTATTTTGTTTTTGTTTAAATAGTTAATAACTTTACGTCATGGTTTTTATACTTTAAAAATAAGATTATATCAATTTGGTAGTCATATACTTTATGTTTTATCAAATTTAAATTTATTGATATGTGATAAGCAGTCGCTTAACACAAGAATCCATAAATGCGACTCAAATTTTTCATGAAAAAAGGGTTCTTTTGGCAAGCACGTAAAAAACAATCATACATAGGGACAGCACATTGTAGCCATTTTTTTAACCATCTACCTTTTTAACAAAACCGCTCGCAGACTGACCATGCTACGATTATTGCTTGTTAATACTTGCTGCTTGATAATGCAAATTGCTTTCACACAACCCGTGTTGAGAGGCATTATTCACTTGCCCAATGCCGAAAATGCTATCTATAATCAATTGACTATCAATTGTTTCGGCGGTGCCGATACGGTAAAAGTAGATCCATTAGATGGTGCTTTTGAGTTAAAATTACCTATTTTAAAAACAGCAGAAGATGTTTTTGTGCTGCAAATCGCCGCAAAAGGATACGCACCTGCGGATTACGCATCGATTTGTATCCCGACGAATGAAGCTATAGGTCGATTACATCACTTTTATTATACGCCCGAAAACTTCGTTTTTCGACTAAAAACACGGTATGAATCTACACTTTATCATCAAATTGATGATACTTATCAACAACGAATCGCTTTTTTGCAAGGTAAATTTGATTCGTTAGACCGTCAAGGGCAGGCTTATCAGAATGCCTTGTTTCAATTGGCGCAATATCGGCAGACGGCGCGGGCGCAGGTCAATGGTTTTGCAATGACTCTTGCGCAATTAGACCCGAATCTTTTTTCCGAACCGTTTCGGCGGGCAACTCAATTATTGGGGAATGGAAAATGTGATTCTGCCTTAGCCGTGTTGCAGATACAGGAAAAAACGGGATTGACGGAACGAGCGCATGGTGATGATGCTTTGGAAAAATTGTGGCGGGAATTATTATTAGCGCGACAAGCCGTTTTGCAATTAGATTTTCATCGGGCAGAAACGATTTATGAACAAATGATTTTTGCAGGCATGCGCAATCCTTTGATTTATAAAGAATTAGCTCATTTATTGAAATCACAAAATCGATTGGATAAAGCCAGTATTTATTATCGCCACATTGACCAAACGGCTAAAAATCCAGTGATGAGGGCAGAAGTGCAATTACAATTAGCCTTATTGCATACCGATAAAAAAGAATATGAAGAGGCGCAAAAATATTTTCAAACCGCTTTGCGCAGTTATCGGCGATTGGCAGAAAGCAATGCAGATGTTTTTACGCCTGCATTTATGAATGTTCAATCGGCTTTAGGTAGTTTTTATATAAGACAAAATATGCATACCAAAGCAGATTCGGTTTATACCGAAATGGCTGATTTGGCGATGGAACGCATTCAAATTGATTCAAATACGTATGCACCCATTTTAGCCCATGTTTACGAACAAAAAGGAGATTTATATGCCCTGCAAAATGAAACCTATCAAGATGAAACGGCTTATTTAAAAGCGTTAAATTGGCATGAAATCACTTTCAGGTGGCTTAAAAATGATGATACTAAAAATTTAAGCAAAATTTATACTAAACTTTCCAAACGATATTTGGCAAAATCCGATTTCGTAAATGCCAGTTTGTATTTGAAGAAAACAGCCTTGAGTATTGAAAAAACAGATGATCCTGCGACAAAAGCAATGGTGGAAACCTTATTTGGTTCCTTACATCAGCAACAAAATGAATTTCAGGCGGCTGAAAAACGGTTTGGTGATGCAGCGTCTTTGTATCAATTATTGGTGGTTCAAAATCCGAAACAATATGAAGATTCATTAGCACAAAATGCTTATTATCAAGGTATTCTATTTGAACAATTAAATGAATATGTTAAGTCGGAAAAGTCGTTTTTGGCAGCGTTGAAAATTAAGCAACGCTTGGCAGAACGAATGCCTAAAACATATCAGCCTGAAATGGCAGCGATTTATCAGCATTTGGGTTCGGTTTATGTTACGTCAGGTGATTCTTCTAAGTCGGAAAATGCTTTTAATCAAGCAATTAAACTTTATAAACAATTATCTGTTGTTGATACAAGAACGTATGTACAAGATATTGCTACGACACAACTTCAATTAGGCAATTTTTATTATGAAAATGGGAAGTATGAAAAAGCGCAAGTAGCCTTTTTAAGTGCGCTCGAAGCGAGTAAGACGGCAGCTGCAGCACAAGCGTCCTCTACATGGTTTGAAACGATTTCAATCACCCATTATAAACTTGGAAATGTGTATAAGGCTTTGAATGATTATCTTAAAGCAGAATCTGCCTTTACCGAATCGTTGGATTTCTTGCGCAAAACAGGTGGTGATATTCGGAGCAATTATCAATTGAGAGTGGCTCAAACGGAACAAAATTTGGGTTTTATATATCAAACCAAAAAAGATTTTGAAAATGCACAAAAATCTTATTCCAAAGCTTTAGATATTTTTAATAAATTATCGCATCAAGATAGCTTGCTTTATTTATCTGAAAAAGCAATGTTACAATACGCCTTAGGTGAAATTCATTTGCAACACCCGCTTAAAAAAGATTTGAGTAAATCGGAATCTTATTATTGGGAATCTTTACGCATGTATAAAACCTTGATTATCAAGCAACCACAATTGTATTCAGAGCCTTTGGCAAATGCTTATCAGGCTTTGGGACGCTTGTATCGATGGAAAAAAGAAACGATTTTTGCCGAAAAAGTATTGTTGGAAGCGTTGACTTTACGCGAACAAATGGCTACGAATCAATTATCTACTTCAATGGCTGCCTTAGCACAAGTAAAAATTGAATTAAGTGGTGTATTCAGTGATAAAAAGGATTTTTCAACTGCCGAAAATTATTTACACCAAGCCTTTGACATTTTTAAAACCTTGACTTTAACGCAACCTAATTATCAAAACGCATTAGCTAATACACAATTATATATTGCAGATTTATATTTTACATTAGGAGATTGGCAAAAAGCAATGACGGCTTGTGAGCAAAGTTTGGCATTGCACCGCAGCGCAACGCTTCCGTCACAAGGTGCGATTGCAAGTGTGCATCGGCGTTTGGGTAATATTGCAATGGCGCAAAATGCAATAGAACAGGCTGAATTATCTTTTCAAACGGGCTTAAAAATCTTGCGTACTTTGAAAAATTCAAAAGAATTTGGTTCAGAAATAGCGTTGATACAAGTTGGTTTGGGCAAATTGGCAACCGATAGAAAACAATGGAATATAGCTGAAAACGCCTATTCAGAAGCCTTGTCTTTGCAGACAGACGCGCCTGATACCTTGATGTACGCCCTTTCAGATGTGTGCTTACAAGCCGCATTAGCCGAATTAGAACCAGCAATCAAAATAGGTTATTTGCAAAAAGCAGAACGTTTACAATACTCTATTTGTAAAAATACAGTTAATTTAAAATATTGTTCTGAACAGTATCCTAAAACGGCTTTATTATTGACTACGATGCTCTTGAAAAGTAAGCAATTTGCAGATGCTGAATTAGTTGCAAATCGAGCTTACGCATTCTCACCGAAGTCCGCGCCTTTGCGCACACATTTGGCACATGCGTTATTATTGCAAGGAAAATATGAAGCAGCCGAAAAAATATATACCGAATTGAAAGATATGACGGACAGCAAAGGGCAGCCGTATCGGTATGTGATGTTGGAAAGTTTGGAAAGTTTAGAATATGAAGGTGCATTTACAACTTTACCGGGCGGGAAAATTGAAGCGATTATTAAATTATTGAAATAGTTTATTTATTGGAATCAAGAATGAGGGAATTTAAGGAGAAAAAGGCGAATGTGCTTGTTTTTAGCTAAAAACAAGCACATTCGCCTTTTTCTCCTTAAATTCCCTCTCCTGATTCAAGTGATCCATCATTTGCATCTTAAACGCCTCATCACTTGAACGAATCCACCGAAAAGTCAAACGGGTATCACTATCCATTGCCGCCCGTTGATAGGCTTGGTAAATTGAATAAACCGTTTGCGCACCATTGATAATTTGCAAGCCTTCCAATTTAATTTTCTTCGCATGAACACCCACTTCGGGAATAATTTTGGTAATCGCAGTGATACCATTATTAAAATACCAAAACGCATTCGCAAAATCCCTCAATGCCTTAATAACAAAAAAAAACCGTTTTCAAATGATGTTATTTTCTCAAAAAGTCGAATGATTGATTAATTTTGCGTCGTTTTCACGCAAAGCCAATAGATTTTAAAAAAAACAATCATGTCAAAAATAACGGCGGCTATTACAGGAGTTGCAGGCTATGTGCCTGAACACATCGTTACGAATGCCGAATTGGAAAAATTAGTCAATACTTCCGATGAATGGATTATGTCCCGCACTGGGATTAAAGAACGCAGGCGCATTCAAAAAGGTTGGGCGGCTTCAGATATGGCGGCGGCGGCAGTACGCGATTTATTGGTTAAAACCAAGACCGATGCCTGCGAAATCGATTTAATGATTTGTGCAACGGTCACAGGTGATATGAAATTTCCAGATACAGCAACTTTGACGTGCCATAAAATTGGAGCTAACAATGCTTTTGGATATGATTTAGCGGCGGCTTGCTCTGGATTTTTATTTGCATTGCAAACAGGTGCGCAATTTATCATGGCGGGAACTTATAAAAAAGTAGTTGTCGTGGGTGTAGATGTGATGTCCACAATCACCGATTACACGGATAGGACGACTTGTATTTTATTTGGAGACGGTTGCGGCGCGGTGATGCTTGAACCCAATACAGAGGGTTTGGGTGTACAAGATGCCATTTTGCGCAGTGATGGCGGCGGGGCAAATTGGCTACATATGAAAGCAGGCGGCTCTTTGCATCCACCTTCACATGAGACCGTTGATAAAAAAATGCACTATCTTTTTCAAGAAGGCAGACCTGTTTTCAAAGCCGCAGTGAATGGCATGAGTAGTACTATGAAAGCATTGATGGAACGCAATCAATTGACTATCAATGATATAAGTTGGATTACACCGCATCAAGCGAATAAGAGAATCATCAGTGCCGTAGCCGATTTTTCGGGTGCGCCGATGGAAAAAATCATGGTCAATATACACAAATATGGCAATACGACTGCGGGAACGATTCCCATTTGTTTGTGGGAATACGAACCGCAATTGAAAAAAGGCGATAATGTGATATTGACTGCTTTTGGCGGCGGCTTCACTTGGGGGTCATTGCTGCTGAAATGGGCGTATTAAAACAAGTTATTCATAATCAATCTTTTATATTTTAAGTTTTATTAAATGGCAACTACAACAGAAATTAGAAAAGGGGTTTGTATCACCTTCAACCATGACATTTATATGGTGGTCGATTTCCTTCATGTCAAACCGGGTAAAGGACCCGCTTTTGTGCGCACGAAGTTGAAAAGTGTTACAAATGGTCGGGTTGTTGATAATACGTTTCCAAGCGGGCATCAAATTGATGTGGTGCGGGTCGAACGCCGTAATTTTCAATTTCTTTATAAAGATGAATCGGGTTACAATTTTATGGACAATGAGACGTATGAGCAAATTTCGTTGCCTGAATCCGCCATTGAAAATGCTGATTTGATGCCAACGGATTGTCAAATAGACATTTTGTTTAATGCAAAAAATAATGAGCCTTTGACGGTTAATTTACCTGCATCGGTCACCTTAGAAGTGACTTACACGGAACCGGGCATCAAAGGAGACACGGCAACCAACACGTTGAAACCTGCAACAGTTGAAACAGGTGCGGAAGTGCGCGTTCCTTTGTTCATCAACAAAGGCGATAAAATCAAGGTCAATACCGAAACGCGTGCGTATTTAGAGCGTACGAAATAGATTTTGAACCCCAAACGATGGAATTTAAGGTAATTTTGTTTAAATTCCATCGTTTTTGACTCAACCAAAACAATATATCTCAATCTCCAAATCGTTCCATCATGACTTTTAAAGAAATCCAAGAACTGATTGCCATTATCAACAAATCCAATTTAGCCGAATTTAAATTGGAACAAGGTGATTTAAAGATGGTCATTCGGACTTCTAAATATGTCAAAGGCGGCAAAACGCAATTTGTACAGGCTCAACCGATGATGTCTGCTGCCGCGCCTGCTTTGCCACCCGCAGAAGCGTTGTCTCCTGCGCCTGCTGCCGCACCTGCAAAAGCGAAATCGGAGGCAGTTCCAGAACCTGTGGCTCCTGCTAAAAATTTCTTAGAAATCAAATCACCGATTGTAGGCACGTTTTACCGCGCTTCATCGGTGGATAAACCGCCCTATGTCAAACTTGGGGATACGGTTCAGAAAGGTTCCGTGGTTTGTATCGTTGAGGCGATGAAACTTTTCAACGAGATAGAATCCGAAATCAAAGGTAAAATTGTTAAAGTCTGCGTCAATGATGCGAGTCCTGTGGAGTACGACCAAGTTTTATTTTTGGTTGACCCCATCGGATAGTGTTTCAACCATCCTCCAAAATCAAATTAAATTTATGTTTAAAAAGATACTCATAGCCAATCGAGGAGAAATCGCATTACGTATCATTCGCACCTGTCGGGAAATGGGCATTAAAACGGTTGCCGTGTATAGCACGGCGGATCGGGATAGTCTGCATGTTCGTTTCGCAGATGAAGCGGTTTGTATTGGCCCCCCTGCGTCTGCCCAATCTTATTTGAATATTCAACGATTATTGGCGGCGGTGGAGATTACAAATGCGGATGCCATTCATCCGGGATACGGTTTTTTATCGGAAAATGCTCAATTTGCAGAGATTTGTACGCAATATGGCGTGAAATTTATCGGTCCTACGCCTGCGCAAATCCGTAAAATGGGGGATAAAATTACTGCCAAAGAAACGATGATTGCAGCAGGTGTTCCTGTCGTACCGGGTTCGGGTGGTTTGTTGAAGGATGTGGTTTCGGGTAAAAGAATTGCGGCAGATATTGGTTATCCCGTCATTTTGAAAGCCACTGCGGGCGGTGGAGGAAAAGGGATGCGGATTGTTTTGGAAGAACAACAGTTTGAAAATCAATGGAATACGGCGCGGGCAGAAGCCAAAGCATCTTTTGGTAATGATGGTATTTACATTGAAAAGTATGTAGAAGAACCGCGACATATTGAATTTCAAGTAGCAGGCGACCGATTTGGTACGGTTTGCCACCTTTCCGAAAGGGATTGTTCCATCCAACGCCGCCATCAAAAATTGGTAGAAGAATCGCCTTCTCCGTTTATGACTCCCGAATTGCGAGAGGAAATGGGTAATGCGGCAGTTAAAGCGGCTCAATATATTAATTACGAAGGAGTCGGAACGATAGAGTTTCTGGTGGATAAACATCGGAATTTCTATTTTATGGAAATGAATACACGAATTCAGGTGGAACATCCTGTTACAGAAGAAGTTATAGATTACGATTTAATTAAAGAGCAAATTAAAATTGCCGCAGGGATTCCGATTTCGGGTAAAAATTATTATCCAGAAATGTGGGCGATGGAATGTCGTATCAATGCAGAAGACCCGTTCAATGATTTTCGACCGCATCCCGGTAAAATTACGTCACTGCATACTCCGAAAGGGCATGGTGTTCGAGTGGATACGCATGTTTATTCGGGTTACACGGTTCCGCCGTATTACGATTCGATGATTGCGAAATTGATTTGCCGGGCGCGGACGCGGGAAGAATGTATTACGAAAATGGAGCGTTCCTTAGATGAATTTATCATTGAAGGCATTAAAACGACCGTTCCATTTCATCAACGATTGATGCGCAATGAAAATTTCCGTAAAGGTAATTTCCATACAGGTTTTTTAAATACATGGGATTTTAAAAAAGAACTTTAAAATCGAAATATAAAGGACTTTACGTAAGTGTACGTAAAGTCCTCCTTTTATATTTTTTTTAATAATTGACTTAACGCACTCGCTATCGTTTTGTATTGAAACACGAATCCTTGATTTTCAATCTTTTGAGAGGATACACCATTCCCATTCAAGACGACATCTGCCATTTCGCCCAAGCCCAATCGCAATAAAAAAGCAGGCACAGGCAAATAAGCATACCAACCGCCTTTCGCTTCCCCAATTGCCTTGATAAAGGTTTTATGACTTACAGGTGCAGGCGCGACTCCATTGTAAATGCCTTTCATTTGGGTATCTTGAATGGATTTTATAAACATTTCGCATATATCATCCATGTGAATCCATGACATCATTTGTTGCCCATTGCCCAACGAATTGCCCATCCGAAACCAAAAAGGCAACATCATTTTGGGTAAAGCACCGCCTTCGGTGGATAAAACAATGCCTACCCGTATCGTAACCCCGCGAATCCGTTCATTTTGATAGTTCTGAGTGACCGATTCAATCGCCCGTTCCCATGCAACCGTACTTTCGGTTAGAAAACCACTACCTGCACCTGAAGTTTCTTCCAAGATTTCTGCCGCAGGACGGTCTCCGTAAAAACCAATCGCAGAAGCCGCAATATAGGCTTTGACATGATGCGGATATTGGCGTAATGTATTGGCAATCAATTCGTTGGATTGAACACGACTCTCTATAATCAATTGTTTTCGGGCTTTGCTCCAAAGCCTATCGGCAATGCCTGCGCCCGCTAATTGAATGATGTAATCGGCTTTATCAAGAACCGTTTCATCTATTTTGCCTGTCGCAGGATTCCAGAAGTAAGCAGGATAGAGGGCATTCTTATCCGCTTTTCGGCTTAAATGAAGGATTTTATAGCCCCGCTTGGTGAGCATTTCGGAAAGGCGTTGACCAATTAAGCCTGTGCCGCCTGCGATAAGGATGGTTTCTTGTATCATGTAAGAATTAGTAAATTAGTAAATTAGTAATATTAATATTATATTGATAAAATCATTTAAACGTTTTTTTTAATTTTTGTTTAAATTATTTGCGCCTAAACCCAACCTATTAACGTGTATTTTGACAAATTTCTTTTAACAAAACGTTGTGCCGATAAAGGCATGGGCGATTTTCCATCTTTCAAATCTAAACGCATAAATACTGACAAAGGCTCTATTATTTTGTTTTATCTTTTTTTTTAAACCATTCATCCAATTTTTTGGCAACTTGTTTGCCATTAAACACATCTTTGTTTTAAATATTAAAAAATGATGACAAAATTTCAACTAATGACCTTCTGTCTCGCTATGACAAGCACGTTGACAGCTCAAACAACCCTTAAAAGCACTGTCAAAGATGACCAAGAAAAACCAATTCCGTATGCAAATGTATTGTTGTTGAAAGCAACAGATAGTACTTTCATCAAGGCAAGCATCACAGATGACGCAGGTAAATGGGCGATTGAATCCGTCGAAAAAGGTACTTTTTTAGTCAAAACGATGATGACGAGTTTCAAAACAACCGTTTCGGAACCGATTGTGGTCAATGGGGAAAAAGAATTAATGTTGCCTGTTACGCTCCTTAAAACCCAGTCTGCGGAGTTAGAAACGGTCGAAATTATCCATAAAAAGCCTTTTTTAGAACAAAGAGCAGGTAAAATGGTGGTGAATGTTGCGGAAAGTATTGCTGGTTCGCAAGGTAATTTGTCTGACGTATTAAAAAAAGTACCCGGTCTTGTGATTGTCAACAATCAAGTGAGTATGGCGGGCAAAAGTGGTGTCACCATCCTTTTGGACGGCAAACCAACCGAATATATGGACATCGACGCGCTCCTCAAAGAAATGCCTGCTGACCAAATCGACCGTATCGAAGTCGTTTCTCAGCCTGATGCGCGTTATGATGCCGCAGGAACGGGCGGCGTTTTGAATGTGATTATGAAAAAAAGTTTCTCTTTGGGGACGAATGGTAGTGTGACCGCGAGTTTTGGTTATGGAAAATTGCCTAAAACGCGGTTGAGTGCCAATATTTCGCGGCGGGAGAAAGGTTTGAGCGTGTATTTGAATGCGAGTTTGAGCAATCGGCAAGGTTTTGAGGAAATGACGGTGTTGCGCCGCATTGATACGTTGGCATATTTGCAAAATAATTATATGCCTTTCAATCCAAAATCGGTGAATGTGCGCGGCGGAGTGGATTATACCATAGCTGAAAAACATAATATTGGTTTTGCATTGGGTTTCAACGGCGCGTTCAATGACCGCACGAGTGAAGGAACGACCCAAATTTCTAAAATGGATGCTTTGCCAATACGGACTTTGAAAAATGTTAATACGTTTTATCGGCATTGGTACAATATGAATGCAGAAACCTTTTATAATTGGGAAATTGATACATCAGGAACGAAATTAGAATGGGCGGCGAATGGTTCTCGTTTTTATCGCGATGCGAATAATGTTTTGCAAACAACGATTCTGAATGGGGATGGAACTATTTTGGATTATCCCAATCGCAAAAACATTGAACCGGGCTTGATTCATGTGGGCGCGACGCGCTTGGATTTTACATATCCCATTAACAAAAATATTAAATTGAGTACGGGCGGCAAAGTCAGTACTGCCCATTTGGATAATGAATTGAAAGCGGCGCAAAGTCAAAATACGGATTGGATTCCCGATGCGCGGTTGAGCAATCACTTCATTTATGACGAAACGATTGGGGCGGCTTACGCCAATGCGACGTTAAAATGGGGCAAAGTGGAGTTTCAAACAGGCTTGCGGTATGAACATACTTGGTCAAAAGGCTACTCTGTAACCTTAGATTCGGTGCAAATACGCCCTAATTATGGCAAATTTTTCCCAAGTGCAAGCGTTTCCATTCCAATTGTGAAACAATTAGCGGCGATGACGGCATATAGTTATCGCATCAATCGACCGAATTATCGTTCTTTGAATCCGTTTGTGACGTTTATGGATCCTTATACGTATGAACGCGGGAATCCAAATTTGAAACCTGAGTTTACGCACACAGGACAAGTTTCATTGACTTGGGGCGGGCAGCCGTTTTTCAACCTCGAATATCGTCAAACCGATAATTCGATTCAAGTGTTGACCGAACGAGTGGGTGCATCCAGTTTTCGTTTTGATGGGAATGTTGCCAAAGTAACGAATTTGGGTGGACATCTCTTTTTTCCCTTGACGGTTGCGAAAGGCGCGGAAGGTTTTGCAGGCGTGATGGTTTATCAACAACGCTATGATGGCGTGTATTTGAATGCGCCGTTGATTCAAAAAGCGATTTCTTACACTGGATTTATGCAATTTGGGTATAAAATCAATAATACATTTAAATTTGAAATGAATGGTTGGTATCAACAAGGCGGTTTTCAAGGTTTGATAGCGATTGGCAAAATGTATGGTTTGGATATGGGTTTGCGCGGCAAGTTTTGGGATGACCATTTAGAACTTAATTTGAGTGCTAACAATTTGATTTCCAATACATTCGATGGGCGCGTCAATTTTAAAGACCAAGATTATACAGTGGATATGAAGTGGGAAGTGCGCATTTTTGAACTTTCTGCCAAATATAAATTTGGGAATCGCTTTCTTAAAGAAAGAAAAAAAGGCAAGTCAGGCGCGGAAGAAGAAACCAAACGCGCCAATATGACGAATTAAAATATCTACTTTAGTTAACTTGACTCAAATTATGCGATACGGTCTGAATTAGGATTTGTAGGATTATTGAGATTTAATTAGGATTGATTTTTAGGATAAAATCCTAAAAATCAATCCTAATTAAATCTTAATAATCCTACAAATCCTAATTCAGACCGTACCGCGCAACTTGGCTTATTTATAAATAATTGATTTTTAAATAAATTGCACAATTTTATTTCATAACTCGTTAAACACCTTATCTTTTGTAATTTTGTTCTAAAAAACACTACTTTTGTACGCCGATTTCACACCCTTTTTACAATAAAATAGCAGCATATTATGAATACGCCTGTTAGACGCTACATCTTTGTAGATTTTGATACGCTTACGCGCATTAAATTTAAAAAAATAGAAAAAATTTGTGATAAAGTTTTTGTGTTCATTCAAGAAGAAGTCACGATGATACCCTTTGCATTAGTCAAAGACATGCAAAAAATGGGGAGCGCGGTCAAATGGGTTCCACTTGCAACAGCCGATTTGGTGCATCCAGATGATTTAAATTATCATATCTGTTTTTTTATGGGTAAACTCCATGAAAAAGTAGCAGGAGACATCGAATTTGCGGTTTTGTCGAATGACGAGAGTTTAGACCCTTTAGTTCGTTTCATCAATGGCTCGGGTCGGAATTGTCTTCGCGTCAAACCCAATGTTGGACTGGAACAGGCGCAAACCGAAATTCCACAACGCGTTAAAAAAAACCAAATAGCAGACGATGATGACCCTGAAACAGAACCTGTTGAGCCATTAGGAAATCATTCTAAAGAATTGGAAACCAATGGTTTAGTAGGAGGTAGTTTAATAGACGACACGGCAAGAGAGACCATTCGGCGGTTGATTCGCTCTGGTACGCGTCCGACCGAAATAGATGATTTAAAAAAATACATCTTATTGAACAATCAAGAAATTGGCATGAATGGCAATTTGGAAAAGATTATTCGGCGTTTAGAATCGTCAGGCGATATTGTTTTGAGCGCAACGGAAGTCGTTTATAATTTTTAGGGGACTTACGTAAAGTCCCCTTACGTAAGATGTTGCCAAATGTTGTTCATCAAGTACTTCTTGTAGGGGTGTACATCCCGTGCATCATCCCATTCAATTGTTTCAATAACAGATAAAAATTGACCACATTTTCTTTTTTATACTAAGAATCGTGCAGAAATAGACTACTTTTGTACGATTTTTCTCAACTAAAAACCATTCCAACCCGTGCATCACAACGACAAAACCTTCGCCCTACATGGCGCGAGCGACAAAATTGCAATAAGTGCAACCACAAATGATGTTATTATGGAGATTCAACAACCTTCTTTGTTGACGGATTTCGATATTAGCTTGTTTAAAGCAGGCAAACATTTCAAATTATATGAAAAATTGGGTAGTCATGTCGTCTGTTATAACGGGACGATAGGCGTTTTATTCGCGGTCTGGGCTCCGACGGCACAGAAAATCGCCCTTATTGGCGATTTTAATGCTTGGAATGTCGAAAGCCATCCGATGAATCCGCGCTGGGACAGTTCGGGAATTTGGGAGCTTTTTATTCCGCATATTGGTCAGGGTACCATCTATAAGTATGCTTTGACGGCGGCAGACGGACGATTATTGGAAAAAACAGACCCTTTTGCCTTTCATTGGGAAACGCCGCCCAAAACGGCTTCGGTCGTTTGGCAGTTGCAATATGAATGGCATGATGCGCAATGGATGAAGCAACAACGAGACTCCGCAGGGCAGCCGAAACCGATGAGCGTTTATGAAATGCACTTGGCTTCTTGGCGGCGCAAAGGTTTTGAAGGCAATCGCTCGTTGACCTATCGGGAAATGGCGGATGAATTGATTCCACATTTGCAAGCGACTGGGTTTACGCATGTCGAGTTGATGCCCGTGATGGAACACCCATATGAACCGAGTTGGGGCTATCAGGTGTTGGGCTATTTCGCGCCGACGAGCCGTTTTGGGACTCCACAGGATTTTATGTACCTCATGGATAAACTGCATCAAGCTGGTTTTGGGGTGCTTTTGGATTGGGTTCCGTCGCATTTTCCGATGGATGCGCATGGTTTATACGATTTTGATGGGACGCATTTATACGAACATGCAGACGATAGATTGGGTTATCATCCCGATTGGAAAAGTGCGATTTTCAATTATGGACGCAATGAAGTTCGGGCTTTTTTGATTTCGAGTGCTTTGTTTTGGATTGACCGTTATCATGCGGATGGTTTGCGGGTCGATGCAGTGGCTTCGATGTTGTATTTGGATTACAGCCGAAAAGCAGGTGAATGGATTCCAAATGTTTTTGGCGGCAATCATAATTTGGAAGCGATTTCGCTTTTCCGCGAGTTAAATGAGGCTTTGAGACAAGAATTTCCACAAATTGCCATCATTGCGGAAGAATCAACTGCTTTTTCAGGGGTTTCAAGCCCGACTTGGATGGGTGGATTGGGTTTTGACCAAAAATGGATGATGGGTTGGATGCACGATACGTTGAAATATTTGAAAAGAGAGCCGTTACATCGCAAATGGCATCAAAATGAAATTACATTTAGTTTGACGTATGCGTTTACGGAAAATTTTATGTTGCCATTAAGCCACGATGAAGTCGTTTATGGCAAAGGTTCCCTTTTGGAACGGATGCCGGGAGACGCTTGGCAAAAATTTGCTAATTTGCGCTTACTGTATTCTTATATGTGGACGCATCCCGGTACGAAATTATTGTTTATGGGCGGCGAATTTGGACAAGGCGGTGAGTGGAATTTTCAAGAACAATTGGATTGGTGGTTGATGGATAGCAAACAGCATCGCGGGATTCAAACCTTGATACATGATTTAAATGATATTTATAAACACAAACCTGCTTTGTATGAAAAAGCATTCCAATGGGATGGTTTTCAATGGGTTGCATATGATGATTCGGAGAATTGTGTAATCAGTTATATGCGTTACGGCGATAAAAATACGGCTCCTGTTTTGGTGGTGATGAATATGACTGCTGTGATTCGTTATAATTATAATATCGGTGTTCCGAAAGCGGGTTTATGGGAGGAAATTTTGAATAGTGATGCAGATAAATATGGTGGAAGTGGTGTTTTAAATGGGCATGTTCGCACGATAGACCATGCACAACATGGTCAAAATCAATGTATTGGCTTGACCTTAGCACCTTTGGCAACTATGATTTTTGAATGGAAAAGTGAAATTGCGACAACATCACCCGCGCCTACCAAACAACGCAATACGCGCAAAGTGGGTAAATAGTGTACAAATATTACAGAACAGGGGGCATTCCAAATTTAGGATGACTCCTGTTCTGCAATATTTACGGAATAGCCATTTACACAAATATTTTTAAAATAATAGTGTATTTAAATTCAAATTATTTACTTTTGCA
Source organism: Chitinophagales bacterium (assembly GCA_013298955.1). Classification (GTDB taxonomy): domain Bacteria; phylum Bacteroidota; class Bacteroidia; order Chitinophagales; family Saprospiraceae; genus JAAFJT01. The sequence goes on along the minus strand of JAAFJT010000013.1, from coordinate 33,271 downwards.
GTCCATTTTAAAAAAGTCGCAGGAAATACACAATATACGCGTCACATGCTTCATATTAACAAAACAATCATTGCCGAACGCAAACAAACGCTCGAAAAGACTCGAAAAGTACTCAAAGATCGTTTTATCGGCATCGACCGCATCATTGATGACCTTTTATCATACATTCAAGTCTGGTATCTCGTCCCTGAAATCCTAAAACGTCCAGTGACTATCAATCTTTGGGGCATGACGGGTACAGGGAAAACGGATTTGATTCGCCAGATGGTCAAATCACTCGAATTTCAAGACCGTTTTGCCGAAATCGAGTTGAGCAACAGCGATACAACGAAATGGGTTTCGTCTATTGCAGATATTTTTGAAAATGAAGGCATTGCAGATGGCAAACCTTCCATTGTGTTATTCGATGAAATTCAACGGTTTAACACATTAGACGAGGAGGGCAAACCAGTAGAACAAACCAAATTTACCGATTTTTGGGAATTGTTAAGCGATGGACGACTTTCTAAAAAAGAAAAAAATGAGATTGATGAACTTTTAATCAAATTCCTCTATCGCCGTAAAGAAAAAGAACGAAAAAAAGCGAAAAAAATCAAAGATAAAGATGAATCTGAAGATGAAGTCGAAATTTTGAGCTATTGGGAAGCGCAAGAGTTGCAAAAAAAATTGGGGATTTATACCACTTTGGAAGAATTGGTAGATATGCCCGATGATAGCATTATTGAGTTGATTCGAAGCCTTAAAAAAAGCAAAATCGTTTATGAACCAGTGAATTATTCCAAAATGCTGATTATTGTCAGTGGCAATTTGGATGAAGCCTTTCAGATGGCAGACCGTACTTCCGAAGCGGATGTAGATGCTGATATTTTCCATTCTTTTACGCAAAAAATTACAATGGTCGATGTTAAAAATGCGTTGACTCAAAAATTTAGACCTGAGCAAGTAGCGCGTTTTGGCAATATTCATTTGATTTACAATAGTTTACGCAAAAGAGATTTTGAACAATTGATTGAACGCGAAGTGCAACGCGTTATTCACGATGCTAAAGAGCAATTAGGGATTGAATTAAATGTTGATAATTCTATTCATAAATTAATTTATCGGAATGGTGTGTTTCCCGTACAAGGGGTTCGCCCTGTTTTTTCGAGCGTAACGGATATTTTGGAAGCGCAATTATCCCAATTGTTTTGCGATGCGTTGATGAGTGATAATACGCACATCAGTATCAAATATGAAGGTATTGGGAAAGATGCTAAAATTATTGCAGATGTTGGTACACAAACCATTCAACATCAAGTAATTATACCGTATGTCGGGCGGATTGACCGCATTCGACAAAGCAATCAAGCGGCAGCAGTAGCGAATATCAGCGTGCATGAAGCCGGACATGCCGTAGCATATATGGCGTTGATGGGCGTTGCACCGTTGCAATTGAAAAGCAAAGTGGCGAGTAGTTACGCGGCAGGATTCACTTTTCCGCATCAAATCCATTCCACTAAACATAGTTTGTTAAATATGATAAAAATCTATTTAGCGGGTGGAATTGCGGAAGAAGTCATTTTTGGTGCTTTGGAAGCCTCTATCGGACGGATTCAAGACCGCGCCGAAGCCACTAAAATGACCTTAGATTATGTTCGGCGATATGGTTTTGACGATGAATTTCAAGCCAATTATTCGATTGATGAACGCGGTTATGGCATGGAATGGCGCACAACGGATGTAGATGTGGAAAAAATGATTACGCGTTTGGTTGGCGAAACCAAAGAATTATTGAATCGACATTTGGAATTATTACGCGGATTATCCATTGAATTGGCATTAAAAGGCAGTATGGAAGCTACTGAAGTCGCTTCTGTGGCGAAACGATACCGTTTAAATGTTCTTATCAAGGAAGAAGGGCATTTATTAATAGCCGATTATGATAAAAAATTACATCAAAAAAAAGGATAAAAAATGGATTATCAAGACAATAGTGAGTAGTGTGTGTGTAATCCTCACTCGCTATTGTCGATTTTTCAACTTTACAAGCATTGGCGTAAGGCAATACTTTTTCAAAAAAGCACTCGAAGAAATTCCAAAGCGGAAATGGTAGCGGGGCAATTTATTTCCTGCTAAATATTTGATAATCAAATATTTAGCAAGAAATAGATTGCCCCGCTACCAAGTACTTGTCAAAAATCACTTCAAATCGCTCATCGCTGTTTCTAACTCCATGTCAGCAGTCCGTTTTCGATTTTTCCACCAAACGTAACCGATGCCGCCCACTAACGCATAAGGCATTATCAGTAAGATTAAAATACCAACATTTAAACCCGCGCCTGTGGTGCCGCCATTCTTTAAATTGCTTTCTACGGCTGTTTTACACATGGGGCATTGTGCAAAAGTGTTTTGCGCAAGCAATAAAAATGTAATAATTAAAATATTGATAATTATTATTTTACGCATATTTATTATTTTTAATAATTAAAAAATTATTTATAACAAGGCATTAACATTAAATAACATATTGGTCCCGTCAGCGCAACATAGAGCCATACCCAAAAGACCCATTTTGCCATTTGTTTATGTTTTTCAACTTGCATCGTGTATCCGCGCACAAAGGTAAAAAGGATGAACGGAAAACTAACCGCCGCTAATACGATGTGTGTAATCAATAACGGGTAGTAAAACCAACCTGCATTGCCACAATATTTGGTTTCGGGCGTTGTGATGTGATACAAAACATATAACAATAAAAACAATAACGACATGCTTAATGCAATGAAAATCATTTGTTTATGCGATGCAACCTCTTTTTTGCGAATGAACATTAAAGCGCGTATTAGAAAAACAGCCGCGATTGCATTCATCGCCGAATAGACAGGTGGCAAAAAACTGAAATCGATATTCGTTTGAATATGAATTTTGCGCATCAGCGCGACTAATGTTAACACGGCAATCGAAACAATCCATGCTGCCGTATTCATTTTTTTAATTAATGGTGCGTTTGAATCCATTTTATTTTGATTATTGAAAGGTGATTATTTCTGTGGTTGATGCTTGACTTCTGGTTTTTCCACTTTTTTCAAAGGATAGATAAACGCTGCGTGTCGTACCAATCGCTGCATATCTGCCAATTTGGAACCATCATACCGATTGCGCAACGTACACGTCGTATCTAACAAGGCAAATTGCGAAACATCGGATAAATTCATCCCAGCAGCAAAACCATAAGCATCTGTAAATTTTTTAAGTTCATCAGGCGTACCTGTCAACAAATTATATTTGCGAAAATCTTTAATCCCATGATTTTGAGCAAATTGTAATAAATTTGTAGGTGAATCCAATGCTGGATTCGTCGTTACAAGCCAAAAACAAAGGCTATCAATTTTGTTGAATTGTTCCAATTTTTTGAAACTTTCTAAAGACGATTGAATGCCTTTTCCTTGCGTCGAAAAAAAATTGACAATTGAGATATTGCCTTGAAATTGGGCTTTTGTGACGGGTTCACCATGCTGATTAAGGAGATTGAAATCAGGTAATTTGCCTAAATCATTCAATTCAGCCTTAATTTCTCTGCGTTTGTTCACCCCATTTTGCAAATTTAGCCATGAAAGGATGGGGAAAACTAACAAAATAATGGTCAGAATACCTGCTGTTACTTTTTGTTGAGTAGTCATTTTAAAAAATTTGGACTATCAGAAAGTGCGTTCGCCTTTTCTGGATAGTGATTTTCATACAATCAACAAAAAAGGAGAAACTTTGTTGTTTCTCCCTTTTAATTTTTGGATTATTCACCCATATCGCGCTACAAATGTTGCGGTGCTACGCACCTTGTTAGCTATTTTTTACGGGCAATTGCTTGGTATTATCGGATGTGCTTGCTGGTTTTGGTGCCGCAGGTTTAACGGTTTTAGCGTTAAACTTTTCAATTTGCGCTCGGCGCGCACCCCAAGCACCACCTTCTTGGAAAAAGGCTATTACGCCCCAGACCAATAACAACATGGGCATCAAAACACTCATCGCCATGCCTTTCATTTCATGCGCCATGTGCATAAAATTATAGACAATATAATACGCTTTGTATAAACTGAACCCTATCATCACAGGATACATTATCAATTTTGGCAATGTAAAACCGGGAATAATATGACCGTTACCTAACAAAGCAATAAGTACTTCCACTGCGGTGACAATGCACAAAAGGATAAAACCTTGTTTCACCGTTTTTAAACCTTCCTCGTAACTGACCATTTTTTAATTAAAATTTTATCTTGATAAAATTATATTTCAATAATCTTGTTTTACAACAAATAAAATACTAAAAACACGAACACCCACACCAAATCGACAAAGTGCCAGTATAAACCAATTTTTTCAACCATTTCATAATGATTGTTGCGGCGTTCATACAAACCACTCGCTACATTCAACATGATGATTAATAAAAAAGCAACGCCCGAAAATACGTGGAAACCATGAAATCCTGTAATGAAAAAGAATAATGCGCCAAATGCTTTGGGTCCAAAACTTAATTCGCCTTTTTCGCCTTTATCCGTTACAAAACTGCGGTGAATGAATTTCGGTTCTCCGTTTTCATCCAAAACAGGTTGATGCGTTACATGGTCTGTTTGCGCATGTAACAAATAGCCATGTCCTTTTTCAAATTTCTCCGCTTTTACACCTTCTTTATATGCCTCTCCGTGTGTATCGACCGTATAAGTGCCATTGACTTCATGGCGACCAAAAGGATTGCGTGTTATCGACACATTTTCCCCTTTAATCAACGTCGTCCATTCCCAAGCCTGACAACCTAAAAAGGCTGCACCGCCCAAAACGGTCAACAACATCCAGAAAACAACCCCTCTTTTATTGTTTTGCTGCCCTTCTTGTACGGCACGAACCATCGTCACCGAACTGATAATCAATATCAAGGTCATCATGGAGACGAAAACCAAAGGCATGTGGTGCGCCCAAGCTTCAGGAATCACCCCAAACGTCGGAAACGCTTGAAATACGAAATCTGGAACGGGCCAAGTCGGCATGCTAAAACGCAACGTCCCATAGGCTATCAAAAATCCAGCAAATGTGAACGCATCCGACAAGAGAAAATACCACATCATCAACTTGCCATAACTGGCTTTGAAGGCTTCTCTGCCACCTTCCCAGTAAGCAGCTTTTTCTTCATGGTCGTGATGTACATCGTGGTCAACTGTTGCGTGAGCCATTATTCAATTATGTATTTTTCTATTTTTAAAATTTTGATTTTCAATACTTTAAGGTTTTTGTAAACCTTAACTTTGCGACAATAAAAATATAAACAAATATAACCACAAAAAATCTAAGTAATGCCAAAAATGAAGGGTCAATTCTAATCGCAATTGTCGGCGCGGAGTCGGGTTGAATTTCAACACAAAGGCGTGAACCATGGCTACCGTCAAAACGCCTAATCCGCCAATTAAATGGGCTGCGTGAAATCCTGACATCACATAGACAAAATCGCCTGATGGGTTTTTAGTCAATGGAACACCAATGTTTTTCAAAGCCACCCAGCCTTGATATTGCAAGATTAAAAAAGTAATCCCTATCAAAAAAGTCGTTACTAACAACGATTTATATTTAAATTCTTCTCCTTTTACAAACGCTTTGTAGGATAAATGTAAGGTTACGCTGCTCAACAACAGTAAAACGGTGTTGATGAAAAATTGGGTCGGAATTTGAAATTCCAACCAATTGCCCGCCGCGTGACGCACTACATACGCGCTTGACCATGCGGCAAACATCATGGTAACACTGCCACATCCTATCCATAAAGCTAATTTATGGGGATGGATTTTGTTTTGATTGTTTTGAATCACCGCTTTCATTGTATTTTAATTTTAATTTTTGAATTAGGATTTTTAAGATTAGGATAGGATTTTTGAATCCTATCCTAATTCTAAAAATCCTAATTCAAACAATGTATCATTTATCATTCCTTACATTTTGTCAAAATAGAGGGCAAATAACATGACTGGTAAATAGAAAAAAGAAAAAAACATGAGTTTGCGTGCTGCCTCTCGCGTACATTCTTTGAATAATCGCCATCCGTAATAAGCATAAATCATCGCAATCGTGGTCAATATAACAGCAGAAATAATCCCTGTAATCCCGAATGCAAACGATACCCAACTCATAGGTATTAAAAACAAAGCATATATAAAAGATTGAAAACCAACATTTTCATCTTTTTCGCCGTCCTTAGAAGGCAATAATTTGAAACCTGCATTTTTATAATCTTCATCTCCTAACCATGCGATTGCCCAAAAATGTGGAAATTGCCAAAAAAATTGTAAGCCGAAAAGCGTCAATGCTAAAATGCTTAGAGTACCGTTTTCTGCGGCGGTGCATCCAATGACCATAGGCAATGCGCCCGGAATCGCGCCGATAGGCACTGCTACATTCGATACGCGTTTCATCGGCGTATAAACAAACGAGTAACTTATCAACGAAATCATACCCAAAAAGGCAGAAATCGGGTTGAATAATGCCAAAAAAGAAATACCAATCAAGGCAGAAAGTCCTGCGATTAATACAGCTTCTGACGAATTCATCCGTCCTGCGCTCAATGGGCGGTTTTCCGTGCGCTTCATCAAACGGTCGTAGTCTTTTTCTAAAACCTGATTCAGTGCATTTGCCGCGCCTGTCACAAAAAAACCTCCTAAAAATAGGATAGCCAATTCCCAACCATTCACAGGGGTCTTTAATGCTATCAAAAATGCCATCACTGCCGAAAAAACGACGGTTAAGGACAATTTGAATTTCATTAAAATGCCTATATCTGTTATTTTTTGCCGAATCGCGTTGCCGAAACTCGCCTTTTCAACTTTTATCATTACATCAATTAGGATTAGTTTTGAATATGGATTTTGAGGATTTATTGGATTGAAATCCAATAAATCCTCAAAATCCACCTTCAACAATTAGTGGTCAGAATCCGATTCATCTTTGCCCATTGGCTCGATTTGTGGGATGTAATCTTTCCCGTCTTTCCCGTAATCGTATGCCCAGCGATGTACCACTGGCAAATTGCCTACCCAGTTACCATGTCCCGCTTCAATCGGGGTTGTCCATTCCAAAGTAGTGGACAACCAAGGATTTGGCGTTGTCATTTTCTTACCTTTCCAAATCGAATAGAAGAAATTGATAACAAACATAACTTGTAATGCAAATACGACAATCGCAGCTGTTGTAATAAATTTGTTGGTATCTGCGAAGTGTTTGAACGCATCAAATGCGTCAAAACTGTAATAACGACGCGGCACACCTGCCATCCCTAAGTAGTGCATGGGCCAGAAAATCGCATACGCTCCGAAAATAGTCCCCCAAAAGTGGATTTTACCCAATGTTTCGTTCATAAACGTACCAAACATTTTTGGATACCAATGGTAAATCCCTGCAAACATGCCAAAGAACGCTGCAATACCCATTACGATATGGAAATGCGCCACCACGAAATACGTATCGTGCATTTGAATATCTATCGCCGAGTTACCCAAAAAGATACCTGTCAAACCACCTGAGATAAACATCGAAACGAATCCTATCGAAAATAACATCGCAGAATTGAATCGAATATTACCACCATATAAAGTACCAATCCAGTTAAACACTTTTACCGCAGACGGAACCGCAATAATCAAGGTAAATACCACGAAAAAGTTTGAAATCCAAGGATTTACACCTGACATAAACATATGATGCGCCCAAACAATGAACGACAAAAAGCCAATCGCCAACATGGAATAAACCATCGCTCTGTAACCAAAAATCGGTTTACGCGCATGTGTAGCTAAGACTTCTGACACCAAACCCATTGCGGGAAGGATGATGATATATACTTCGGGGTGTCCTAAGAACCAGAATAAATGTTGATATAAAATCGGGCTACCACCTACATGGTCTAAGGCTTTACCACCAATGAAAATTTCACTCAAATAGAAACTTGTTCCCAAACCTCTATCAAATAACATTAAAAATAAACCTGATAACAATACAGGAAAGGATAACAAACCAAGAATAGCTGTTACCAAAAATGCCCAAATCGTCAAAGGCATCCGCCACATCGTCATCCCTTTCGTCCGCAAGTTTAGCACGGTGGTGATATAATTCATCCCGCCTAACAAAACCGATACGACGAATAAAGCTAAACTAACCGTCCACAAAGTCATCCCTGCGCCCGAGCCTGAAGAGGCTTGCGGCAAGGCACTCAATGGCGGGTAAGCCGTCCAGCCACCTGCGAATGGACCCGTATTTAAAAATAACGAATAAAACATTGCCACACTCGACAAGAAGAAAAACCAGTACGATAACATATTCAAAAAACCTGATGCCATATCTCGTGCGCCGAGTTGCAATGGAATCAATAAATTTGAAAAGGTACCACTCAAACCTGCCGTTAACACGAAAAATACAATGATTGTTCCGTGCATTGTCACCAACGCATAATAAAATTCTGGGTCGAGTTTACCAATCCCCTCATTCACGACAATCCATTTGCCGAGAATTGGTTGTAACCAACTCAAATCTGCCTCTGGAAAACCCAATTGAAGGCGGAAAATGATAGACATCGCAGCACCAATCAATGCCCAAAACATCCCTGTAATCAAGAATTGTTTTGAAATCATTTTGTGGTCAGTGCTAAAAATATACGTTGCAAAAAAATTAGACTGATACTTATCCCCGTGATGATGCTCATGGAAATGGTCATTCCAACCGGTTTCCGCAATCATTTCTTCTGGATCTTTATACTGCACGTTAGCCATGATGGATAGATATTTTTAAAAATTTAAATATTATTTTGTCAAAATTTTGAATTCGGTTCTTCGATTCTTCTGCTTGTTTTCAGGCGTTGTGTTCGGGACAAGCGGCTTTGCATCGCCGTAACCCATTGCATTCATGCGCTCTTTTGCAATCCCTTTGCTTTCCACATACGCTTCTACAGCTTTGGCTCTATCCTCTGACAATTTTTTATTTTTGGCTTTATCACCGACATTATCGGTATGACCATCAATTTCAACTGTCATTTTAGTACTTTTTTTCAATAGTTCCACAATCACGTCCAATTCCTTAGACGATTCTGGAGTCAATGCCGAAGAAGCTGATGCAAAGGTAACATGATTCAATTGTAAAACAGAACCTGCTGCCGCTTTTTCTACAGCTGCTGCTGAAAATTCCGCAGGTGCTGCTGCCGCAGGAACTGCCGTTGTTGCTGTTGGTTCAACAACAGGCGCAGGCGTTGGTTCAACAGTTACAGAAGTATCCCATTCTTTTCCTTTTACATTTTGCTCGTAATAAGGCACTTGCGCTGCTGCCCACTTTTCGTACTCCTGCGGTGTAACGATTTTGACCAATTTGCGCATGGAAAAGTGACCTTTTCCACATAATTCCGCACAAGCTAATTCGTATTCAAATTTTTCCCAACGTTTTGGACCATTCGGTTCTGCCGCATCGTAAGGAACATTTTGGTCTGCATATTTTTTCAATTGCAAACGATATTGTTCCGTCGTCAACTTCGGCGTAAACACGAAATAAGTCGGCAAACCAGGAATTGCATCCATTTTCACGCGGAAATGGGGCAAATCGAAATTGTGTAATACGTCTTTCGCTGTAATCCGAACCCGAATTTTCTTACCAACAGGCAATACAATTTCGTCTGCTTTGAAGTCGTCTAAGTTTTTAGCGTCTCTCCAATCTTGACCTAAATCGTTTTTACCGGGTAAAATCAATTTATAATTTTTCGTTCCCAAAGCACCATCTTTGCCCGGATAGCGAATATCCCAAAGAAACTGTGAGCCAGTTGCCTCAATTTCCAAATAATCTTCGCCTTCTTTAATGTCATCCATCGCATTATTCCAAACCCACAAACCACTGATAACCAATCCGAACATGACCACAGCTGGAATTGCTGTCCAAATCACTTCAAGTTTGTTATCATGCACGATGAACAAGGATTTACGACCTGTTTCACCGCGATATTTGTACGCAAACCAGAATAAGGCAAGGTGCGTCAACACGAATACGATACCTGTGAAAAATAAAGTTACATTGAATAACCAATCTAACCATTCGCCATGCGCAGACGCTGAAACGTGCGGACCATAACCTAACATGTCATTTTTGTAATACCATGCAGAACCTACACAGAATATTAAAAATGAAACCACGAAAAATAATCCTAAACGCCCGTTAAACAGGTTACTCTCATGTTGAGAAGCCTCTTCCCCGCGAATTTTGGCAAATATATCACTAATTTTACCGATTTGTACTGCCACTACGCCCAACAGCACTACACTTGCTATCGCAATTAAGCCGGTCATTTTATTTTTATTTTATTGATTTACAATAATTTGTATGAATCTGTTTTTTTGAATTAGGATTTTAAAAAAAATCCTAATTCAAAAAAAGCTATACGTGATGATGTAACGTTTCTTCCAAGTATGGGTCATTTGTAGGCACTAAACTCGCTTTCGTCAATTGTCCAAAGACAAAGAATAAAAACAAACCTGCAAAGCCTAACATCGTTCCGATTTCTAAAAATCCCGGAAAGGCAAAACCTGGGGTCAAATCTGGATTGTAATGGAAATAATTATCGGGTTCCATCACATCCACTTTTGCAGGAGTCGCGTGTGCGTCCGAAGCAACCGTCAATCCTTCATGCGCCTCATGTGCGACATGAGCATCTGCGGGTGCAGGCGTTGCATGACCTGTTTTTGCTGTCTCTTCGGTGTGAACCGCCGCTTTTGGTGCAGTAGTGGCAGCATGTGGGTCTGCTACAACCGCCCCATGCGTTGCTTCGCCATGACTCGCGCCATGACCTGCTGCTGCATGATGTTCCAAAGCGGATTTGTAAGGTCCGATTTTAGCCATTTGGAAAAAATCAATCCAATGCCCGAATAATACTATCGCCGCAATGAATCCCAATGAACCCGTTTTGCGTTTCGTATCGTTCCGAATCAAGATTAAAAACGGTAAAACGAAGTTTAAAACCAAATTGCCGTAAAACAAAATCGGAAATTCACCCATCCGAATGCGGAAATAAACCGTTTCTTCCCCAACATTGGCATACCAAATTAACATATATTGTGAAAACCACAAGTACGTCCAGAAAATACTGAATGCAAATAAGTATTTACCCAAATCATGTAAGTGTTCTTTCGACACTTGTGGGTAATAACCCAATGATTTTAAATAGATTAACATCAAAATAGTGATAGCAATCATACTAACTACCCAACTTGCAATCGTGTACCAGCCATACATGGTACTGTACCAATGTGCATCCAAAGACATCAACCATTGCCAAATCACGGCTACACTCGTAAAACCTGCAATCGGCATGAAACCAGCACCCCATTTTTTAGCGGTCAAATAAATTGGGTAACGGGTATCAAGAGAAGCATTATCTTGTTCAATCGAAAGCTTTCTAAATTTTTGAGCAAAGAAATACCATACACCGACGAAACCAAAGGTTGCCAACGTGTACCAATATTTGTTCAAAAACGACGCTTTTCCTTTCAAAATAGGGTCTCCTGCAACTGCTTTTACGTCAGCCCAGTGGTATAAATGGTGCAAATTGCCCCAAACGCCCACTAAAACAACACCCATCAAGCCCAAACCGACCAAAAGAAATAAGGAATACGCTTCCCAAAGTCTTTTGAAAACGGTGTGCCAGCCCGAATAAGCCGTAATCTTAGCAGCAATCAAAAAGGTAGCAGCAAAGCCAATACCTGTAAAAAAGGCAGCGTTATGCAAAAAATTAGTCCAGAAACGAGTATGGTTTGGTACTGTATTGTCAAAATAAGACCATATTAAGCTGATTAAGCCTATCACCATCATCCCAATAAACACATTTTTCTGCTTCGCTTCAAAGGTGAAGTGATTATGACGCATAATATCTTACGATTTTAGAGTTATAATTTATGAACACATTGTTTTTTTATACAAGGTGTTTTAATCCGATTATTTACCTTTTGGTGCGGGCTTACTCGTTGTTACAGGTTTCGCCGTTGCGACAGCAGGAGCAGCAGCAGGTTTTTGAACCCCTGTTTTACCCGCCAAAGTTGCCTTATAAATCGAATCTGGAATCCCAAAATTCGGTTTAAATGTATTCTGTTTATCGTTGTAAATCAACTTCTTAGAATCCGCTTGACACGCACGGATGTAATGAATCACTTTCCAACGCTCCTCATAACTCAACTTGTCTGCATAAGAACCCATGACATTTTTACCATACATGATTGCATGATATAAACGACCATTATTGCCATTTACAAACGTGTCTAACAAGAGATTTGCAGGTTGTGCCAAATATTTTGCATCGGGCCCATTCGCAAGGTAGCCGTCTCCACCACCCTTTTCACCATGACAAATCCCGCAGTAAATTCTAAACAATTCTTTCCCTTCTTCTAACCCTTTTTTAGTGATTGGGAATGGATTGACCACAATTTCTTTGGTTGCACGGGTGCGTTCTGCCTCATCATCGCCGTAATAGTAAGGCACATTGCCATTGATAGGCGTAGAAACACTATTGCCCGCACCTGTCAACATCGCCATCATATCCGCAGCATTCCCTGTCGCAGACATCCCAACGGAACCTCTCGGAATCGTACCAGCAACCGTATTGCGCGGTTGAGAAAGCTCTTTCAAGGACTTGACGCTTTGCTTATCCCAAGTATTGAGCGAATAGCCATTGTAAATATTCGCTTCTTGTGCAACCGAGTGACCCATATCTGGCATGTATTCGTGACCAGGATGATTGCCATGCGCAGGCGAACACGCCTCGAATGAGAATACTACCGTCGTCGCTAAAATGCCGTATAAAAATATCTTTTTCATTTTCTTGAAATATTTTTTTGAAGTAATTATGAATTTTTTGAAGTAGGATTCTTAGGATTTCAAGGATTTTTTAAAGGATTGATTTTAAAGATAATCCTTTAAAATCATTGAAATCCTAAGAATCCTACTTCAAAAATTCTTCATTAAATTCGCTTTGTAGTCACTTCGGATGCACCCGTTTTGGCGAAAAAAGATTGATATTTTTCCACTTCCGCAGCACTCGCGCCACTTACATCGAAAGCTATACAAAATTTATCGTCTGTAATACGGTCATGCAGCGTTGGGTTTTTAACCCCAGGTCCCATGCCGCAAATGGTGTAAAACGTGATAACCATCCCCACTGACGCAAATAAAACCGTCAACTCAAACGTCACTGGAATAAACGATGGCAAAGGCCAATATGGTTTATTCCCAAAAATGATGGGCCAATCTTTCAAAAATGCCCAACTCATAAAACCCAAAGCAGTTGCGGTTCCCGTCATACCGAAAATAAAACCTGCTTGGTGCAAACGTGATTCTTCCAATCCCAAAATCGGGTCAAGCCCGTGTACGGGAAAAGGTGAAAACACGTCCCATATATCTAAATGCGATTTTTGCGCTGCGCTTACGGCTCTTAACAAAGGTACTTCGTCATCATATAAGCCGTATAAAATTTCTTTATTATAAACTTTCATATTTTTTAATCGTTGATAATGAACGTTTTAAATGATAATCTCTACGATTTAATGATGTCCGTGAGCATCTTCTGTATGTAAATCGTGGTCATCATGCTTTTTGTTTAAAGCATTGACCCCTGTGTATTGGTCGCCCATGGTTTTCAAAATACTTTTGATTTCTGCTATCGCAACTACTGGTGCAATCCGAGCAAATATCAAGAAACAAGTGAAAAATAAGCCCAATGAACCAACAAATAAACCGATTTCGACCCAACTTGGCGAATAATAAGACCAAGATGATGGTAAATAATCGCGTGCTAACGTCGTTGCGATGATGACAAAACGCTCAAACCACATCCCAATATTGATAAAAATGGACATAAAGAACGTCACCCACAAATCGCGGCGATATTTTTTAACCCAGAAAATTTGCGGTGACAATACATTACATAACATCATTCCGAAATACGACCACCAATAGATACCCATTGCGCGATTGTAAAAAGCAAATTGTTCGTAAATGTAACCTGAGTACCATGCGATAAACAACTCGGTCAAATAGGCAACCCCTACAATCGTTCCCGTCAAAACGATGACTTTATTCATCGATTCAACGTGTTGCAAGGTAATATAATCTTCCAACTTGAACAACTTACGCACGACTAACATCAACGTTTGAACCATTGCAAACCCTGAAAAAATCGCTCCCGCAACGAAGTATGGTGGGAAAATCGTCGTATGCCAACCCGGAATCACCGAAGTTGCGAAGTCAAAACTTACAATTGTGTGTACAGAAAGTACCAAAGGCGTTGAAATACCTGCCAAAACCAAGGATAACGCTTCCCACCGTTGCCAGTGTTTCGCAGAACCTGTCCAGCCAAAAGCTAAATTATCATATAATTTTCTTCTCCAACCGGTTGCTCTATCGCGCACTGTTGCAAAATCGGGTACTAAACCTGTGTACCAGAATAATAAAGATACGGTGAAATACGTCGAAATCGCAAATACGTCCCAAAATAAGGGCGAGTTAAAGTTGGGCCACAAAGGACCGCGTGTATTTGGATACGGGAAGATGAAAATCGCCATCCAAACCCGTCCCATGTGGATTATCGGGAATTGACCCGCGCAAATAACCGCAAAAATCGTCATCGCTTCTGCTGCACGGTTTACACCCGTCCGCCATTTCTGACGTAACAACAACAAAATCGCCGAAATCAACGTACCTGCGTGACCAATACCGACCCACCAAACAAAGTTTGTGATGTCCCATCCCCAACCAATCGTTCTATTCAAGTTCCATGAACCGATACCATTCCAAACCGTCCATATCACACTGAATAAATATAAACCTAAACCCGCAACCGCAATCATAAATCCGATAATCCATTGTCTGCTCGGAGCGCGTTCCGTCGGGGCGCAAATATCTTCCGTGATTTGGTGATAATTTTTATTACCGAGAATCAACGGCTCTCTTAGTGGAGAAACTCTTGCACTCATATTAAAATTATTTTTTAAGTATTTGGATGTTTCGGAAACTTTTTCAAATTTCCGAAACATGAATTTAAGCCTCCAATTTTTCGTCGCGGTTGGTCACTTTCACCGAATAGGTCATATTCGATTTGACGTTGATTTCTTCCAATACGATAAAATTCATATCCGATTGATTCAACTTAGACACTTGCGATGCTGGATTGTTTTTATCCCCAAACACAATCGCGCCAGTCGGACACGCCGTTTGACACGCCACTTTCACATCGCTATCGCGCAATTGACGTGATTCTTTTTTCGCCGTCAACTTACCTTCTTGTATCCGTTGAACGCATAAACTACACTTTTCAATCACACCGCGTGTACGCACTGTTACGTCTGGATTTAAAACCATCCGCGTCAAATTGTCCGCACCATAAGGCATTTCTGTTCTGAAACCCAAGGTTTTGCCGCGCAAATCGCGTTCATTCCAAGGGAAAATGTCTGCGGTGGTGTAATCTTGCCAGTTGAAACGACGCACTTTATACGGGCAGTTGTTCGCACAATACCGCGTACCAATACAACGATTATACGTCATTTGATTCAAACCTTCGCTGCTATGACTTGTCGCATTGACAGGACAAACGTTTTCACATGGTGCATTATCGCAATGTTGACACATCATCGGTTGATAAACCACATTTGGATTTTCAACATCACCATAATAATAACGGTCAATCCGCAACCAAGCCATCTCATGATGTCTTGCTACTTCGTCTTTTCCAACAACAGGTACATTATTTTCCGCCATACACGCAACCGTACAGGCTCCACAACCAGTACACGCATTCAAATCAATGTTCATACCCCAGTGATGACCCGAAGTATATTTATCCATGTGACCGCGATACAAAGTATAACTATTCAATTTTTGGTGATGAGCGCGTTCAGTTTGCAACTCAGCCGCAAATTTTTTGACTTCTTTCAAATTCGTACGGCGAATCACCGTCCGCGCCGTCAAAGAACCTTGAAAACCTTTGTAACCCAATGCTTTTTCATCCACATTGATAATGGCTTTCTCCTCTTTGCCCATGCCTGTTATCCCCAAAGTGTGGTGATATTGCACCGATGCAAACGATTTATCTTCACCTGTTTTGCCCGAAACCTTCGCCGTAGCGAAATATTGAACGCGTCCGTCTTTCATTGGCAACACGGCTTGAACATTCGTTCCAACACCTGTTCCACAATAGCCCGCTTGAGTCCGTCCGTAACCGACTGCAATCGCAACCGTTCCTTCAGGTTGACCAAACTGGCGAACCACCGTACATTTCAATTTTTTACCAGCAACTTCAATTTCTACTTTATCGCCATCTTTCAAATCCTTGAAACCATTGAAATCATTGATGCCATCCCATTTGACAGGAACGCTCAATACATTGCCCCAAACCGTGCGCGTCACTGGGTCAGGCATTTCTTGCAACCAAGGATTGTTAGCATATTGACCACCGCCAATATTCACTGTTTCGTAAAATGTAATCTCCACATCCGCTTTCACAGGTTGCGTAACCGTTGCTGCTGCCCCGTTTGTATCGCCTTTGAAAGTTGGTTTTACAGCATTTGCCGCAACTTGGAAAACGCCATTGTGTAACGTAGCATCCCAAAACGCATTGAATGTTGCATAATTTCGTTGTTTAGAAAACATATCTGCTTGCCAAGTCGCCCGCAAATAATCATACATCGGTTGTTCCGTTGCAGGAGACGCACCCGCCCAAGTCAACAAAGATTGCTCACTTTGACGCGTATTAAACAACGGTTTAATCGTTGGTTGAACCAAACTATAATGACCCCGTTTTGGTTGTGCATCGCCCCATGATTCCAAACCATGATTTGCAGGAGCCGCAAATTTACAAACCGCCGTCGTTTCATCCATCATTGGATTGAACGAAATCGTCAAATCCGCTTTTTTCAACGCTTCCGCAAATTTATCTCCATTCGGCAATTCAAAAACAGGATTTGCACCCAAAATGAATACCGCATTCACACCCGACATTTCCGCTAACAAGGCTTGTGCATTCGCTTCGTCGCCTTGACGTTGCAAAGAAGCCTCTGTAAAATCAATCGTCGCGCCGTAATTGCCCAACAAATTATTAGCCGCATTGACTAAAACTTGCTCGCCCACATTGTTAGAACCACTGATAATCAACGACTTACCTTTTGCAGCAACCAATTCAGCCGCTACTTTTTTCAACGCTTTTGCCGCTTTTGCATTCAACGCAGGAGCTGCTACCGCAATCCCACCTGATAAAGCCGCCACTTCATTATATAACGCCGCAATTGCCGCACCTTGCTCGCTTGGTTTGATTAAAACCCGATTATCCGCATTCGAGCCAGTCAATGACATATAGCTTTCTACTTGGATATGACGAGACATCTTAGCTTCGGCTGCACTGGCAATTTTTCTATTTTTCGCATATTGCGTCGCATATTCTGTTGGCGAAATCCAAGTTCCCAAAAAATCTGCCCCAACACTCACAATCACATCCGCCGCATCAAATTTGTAATTTGGAATCACTCTATCGCCAAAAGATTGCTCATTTGCCGCCAAAATCGCCGCGCTTGACACAGGGTCATACGTAACAACTTTCGTATTAGGATATTTTTTAGTAAACTCCGCAATTGCCTTATTCGTCATTGGGCTTAAAATGGTATGCGTCAAAATTCTAATTTGAGACGCAGCAGACAATTTACCTGCTACCACCTTATCCAATTCCGCCCAAGTCGTTTTCGTCGGCTTGCCATTCGCAATAGCAGACGGTTCTGCAATCCGATTCGTATCGTAAAGGCTCAACACAGCCGCTTGAGCGCGCGCACTCGTACCACTGCCATTGATTTTTGATAAATCATTGCCTTCAATTTTAATCGGACGACCTTCCCGCGTTTTGACCAAAATCGCTGCATAATCACCGCCATTCACAAACGAAGACGCATAATAATTGGCAATACCCGGCACAATACTATCCGGTTTGGTGACATACGGAATCGCCCGCTTCACAGGGATTTCGCAACTCGCCGCCACTGTCGCTGCACCGACGCTAAATCCTAAATATTTTAGAAAATCGCGGCGCGTAGCAGTGAACCCATTATTTTCTTGCGAAGGCAACTGAGGCAAATCCGTAAACTCTTGGCTTGCCAGTTCGATAAAGGATTCGCTTTTCGTCAAATCCTCTACGCCTGTCCAAACCGATTGATTCTTTAATTCCATGACTGAAATTAGCATTTATTTTGATTTCGGTTTCCTACGGAATGACAAAAAAAATTTGTCATGACAAAAAAATTTGTCATTCCGTAGGAAACCGACATTTCAATTATTGTTTAAAGTTTGCAAACCATTGTGTTATTTGAATGGGGAATCAAAGATTTTAAGGAATTAACAAATGTGTCTTTAATTCTTTAAAAATCCTTCACTCCTAATTCAAACCTATTAGTAATGACATTTTTGACATTCCAACCCACCAATATCTTCGACCGTTACTTTTTCACGAGTGCCTTTTTTAATTTCCTCGTGGTAACGCGCATAAGATTTGTAATAATCATTATCCTTGAATTTGACTTCCGTTTCGCGGTGACAATTCACACACCAGCCCATAGATAAAGGAGATGCTTGTTTCAAAGTACCCATTTTTTCCACTTCACCATGACATTTTTGACAAGTCACTTTTCCAACCGTAACGTGTTGAGCGTGATTGAAATACACATGGTCTGGTAAATTATGGACGCGTTTCCATTGAATCGGACCTTGTACTTTATCCTTGATTTCCGTTTTCAACGATTTAGCAATATCATTCCATTGCGCATCCGCCACCAATTTGACATCTTTGCTGGCAGCCGCCGTCGCAGGGTCTAATTTCTTATCCGCCGCGTAGTTGGTTGCAATCCATGTTTTATAGACTTCAGCCACTTGCTCCTCTTTCAAATTGTCATAATTTGGAATGTATTTACCTGTATTCGGGTCGAAACCGATAGATGCAAAGATTTTAGTAATCTCCGCCGTACCGTATTGCGAACCTTTGGTAATCGCCTTGTGGCAATTCATACACGTATTGGTAGCAGGAATAATCGAATGTTTCGACCGTCTCGCACCATCATGACAGTACTGACAATCAATTTTTTGAATACCTGCGTGTGTTGCATGGGAAAACTTAATTGGTTGAGAGGGCGCGTACTCCTGAGAGCGTCCGAGCGAAATCGCATTATTGACCGTCGTGTAACCGCCAAGAACGATTAAAGCAAACACCACAAAACCAATCACTCCTTTACTGGTCAACGTATCGACCAAAGTGGTTGGCGCAACATTTGCCCCTTCTGCTGCTGCAACGGTTCGGTTCAAATTGCTAATGATACGTGCTAACGCCAATGCAAGACCCGCCAAAAGCGCGAAAACAAGTCCATACATCAAGCCATTGCCCGATTTTTTGGCACCTGGTTTTGCAACAACAGCCGTTCCTTTGTTACCACCACCATTTGCAGCATCTGCCACATACAACAAGATAGACGCGATTTCATCATCTTTCAAGTTGGGAAACGCCGTCATGACGGTTGGTTTGTACTCGTTCCAGATGGCAACCGCGTTAGGTTGACCTGCGGCAATGGATGCTTGTGAATTGCGAATCCAGCTGTATAAGGCTTTATCATCGCCCCATTTTGCCTGCACACCCGATAAAGGGGGACCCGTGAGCTTGGATTTCATGTCTTTGGCATGACAAGTACCGCAATTGTTAGAAAACAATGTTTTACCCGCAGCGATATCGGCAGCCGACAAAGCACCCGACAAAAACAAAAATGGCAAAATGTATAACAGTCTCAATTTCAGAAAGTTAGACCTCATTGAATAGAAAAATTGTATTGAAAAATGGTCGGTCATATTTTAAAAAATTTTCTTTGTCAAATTTTAATGACACAAAAGTACAATATGGTCTTGTTTCCACAAATAGTTCAGAAAACGTTAAAGCTATTTAGATAGATTCTAAATAATTTTAAAAACATTTTTTTGTTATTTTTAGAAAACAATTTCCAAATTTTATTTCTTGAAATGGATTGAAAAAACCAATTCATGCTTAAAAATAGGTTTTTCGCAAAAACGCAACAAATATAGGAATCTCTATGTATTCAACAGGTAAACATCGTGTTAAAATATTTTTGTTAACACTTGATTAACGTTTAAAAAAAGTATTGTAACTTTGTGTGGTGAAGGTATCCTACGGAAGTTGTATATAAGATAACAAAATATTTTAGACAAAGTATCTTGAAAAATATTATTTTTGCATCATTTTAATCCCCAATCAATTGCTTTGTCATGGATAAAATCCAAGCGGTCATTGACCAAATTCCAGATTCTGGTGCTTTTGTGGGTATTATTGCCTTCACATTTGTCTTGGAACGGCTGACACGCCGCACTTTTAACCGATTTTTGCGCTTATCAGCGATTGAAATTACGGGAGACCCGACAACTTACAAGTTTTTAGGACATGTTTTAACAGGGCTCATTTACATTGTTGGTTTCATCATTGCGGGACGAGAATTGCAAGTGCTGCGCAGTGTTGCAAGTTCACTATTAGCTGGTGCGGGAATTGCAGCAGTGGCGATTGGTTTTGCATCACAACACGCTTTGAGCAATATTATCAGTGGTTTTTTCATTATTTTGTTTAAACCCTATCGACTTGGAGACCGTTTGAACATCCGAAATCAATATTTTGGGACGGTTGAAGATATTACCTTGCGTCATACGGTGTTGCGCGATTTGGAAAATCGGCGGATAGTGATACCCAATTCCTTGATGAGCAATGAAATTATCTTGAATTTGGATTACCATGATAGTAAAATTTGCCGCTATATAGAAATTGGTGTTGCTTATGAGACAGATCTTGCCAAAGCGAAAGCGGTGATGGCAGATGAAATTGCCAAACATCCGAAATATTTAGATACAAGAACCAATGCGCAAAAAGAAGCGAATGAGCCATTAGTGCTGATACGGGTTCAAGCATTGGGCGATTATGCTGTTATGTTGCGCGGATATGCTTGGGTGAAGGATTTCAATGACGGGCAAGCCATTTATGCTGATTTATTGGAAAATATTAAAAAAAGATTTGAAATGGAGCAAATTATGATTCCAATGCCGCCCGTTATGTCGAAAGCAATTATGCAATAACAGCAATTTCCGTTTTGGAAATTGCTGTGACAATCAAGATTCAATGACTAAATATACGCTTACTCGGATTCATTTTCCGCGCCCACCGTTTCATTCATCAAATAGGCTTTCAAAAAAGGAGTCAAATCGCCATTCAAAACCATATCGGTTTGACTCGTTTGATAACCCGTTCGATGATCTTTCACGCGGCGGTCGTCCAAAACGTAAGACCGAATTTGGGAACCCCATTCATTTTTCTTTTTGGTGGCTTCCACCTTGTCTTTTGCCTCCAATTGACGCTCTAATTCTTGTTCATACAACTTGGATTTCAACATTTTTATCGCTTTTTCCCGATTTAAATGTTGTGAACGCTCCTGTTGACACTCGACAACAATCCCAGACGGCAAATGTCGGCATCGAACTGCCGATTCCGTTTTGTTGACGTGCTGACCACCCGCGCCCGAAGAACGAAAGGTATCCCAATCCAAATCCGCAGGATTGATGTTGATTTCAATCGTATCATCTACCATCGGATGCACAAAAACAGAGCTAAACGAAGTCATCCGTTTGCCTTGCGAATTGAACGGACTCACCCGAACCAACCGATGAATCCCATTTTCACCGCGCAACATCCCATAAGCATTTTCACCAATGATTTCATAACCAATTGATTTATAACCTGCTGCGTCTCCTTCCTGCCGATAAAGTTCTGAAATTTTATAATCATTTTTATCAGCCCACATCTTATACATGCGTCCCAACATCTGCGTCCAATCGCAGGCTTCCGTGCCGCCCGCCCCTGCATTGATTTCCAAAATACAATACAAAGCATCTTCGGGTTTGTTCAAAGTGGAACGAAATTCCACTTCTTCGAGGGCAGCTAAGGCATTTTTATAAGCATTTGCAACCGATAGTTCATCCGAATCGCCTTCGCGGAACAATTCCGCTTCCAATTCGGCATCATCGACAGCCGTTTGCAACTCGTTGAAATGCGCAACGCGTTTTTCAAGGGTGCGTAATTCGCGCATTAGGGTTTCAGCGCGTTCAGGGTCTGTCCAAAAATGGGGGTCTCCTGCTAATTGTCGTTTATCTTCAATGTCGAAATGGGCTTTATCAACGTCAAAGATACCTCCTTAATAACCCTAAACGGTCTTTTAAATGATGCAATTGTTCAATTGTCATTATGATTTTTTTTAAAAATGAGTTGATATTATTTTTACACAAAGTTAATCAAAAATAAGTTTGAATTAGGATTCTTAGGGTATTTAAAGGATTATTAGGATGTAATGAATCCTAATAATCCTTTAAATATCCTAAGAATCCCAATTCAAAAATGCTAATCTATTGATAATCAAAACGTTTCAATACTTCCATATAGAAAACCAATTCTGAATTAGCAGGAATGCCTACTTCCCCTTTTTTCTGTCCCGGCATCGCTCGGTCGCCATAACCCAATTTAGACGGCACAAATAACACGGCGATACTGCCCTCTTTCAACAATTGCAAACCTTGGTCCCAACCCGGAATCACTTGACCGACTCCAACTTGAACAGGAAAAAATTGCCCGCGTGAATACGAATCATCAAAACGATTGCCCGTTGTCAAGGCACCATAATATTGCATTGCCGCAACATCGCCTTTTTTAACATTTTTACCCGTACCTTCTTTCAAAATAATGTATTTCAAACCAGAAGCTGTTGTTTGGATTTTGCCATTCAACGCGCCTGCCAAATAATCTTTTGCCAAAGCCGTTGTAGAATCGGCAACTGCCTTTTGACGATTGCGCATTATCGTTGAATCTGCCGTCATGGTTTGCAAAACGGCTGAAATTTTTTCTTGTTTAGCCTTTTGTGCATTTTGTTGGGCTTCGGATTCTGCTTTAAATTGTGCTTCCGATTTGACATCTAACAATTTAATGCCATACGTAATTTTCTTCACATTCGCCAATTGAGGTGGCTTTACTTTCATCGTGTCTGTCAATTGCACGACATTCGACGTATCGCCCACCCGCATTTTCAAAATCGCCTCATTCAATGGTTTAATAGTGCCATCCGCAGCATTATCCATCTTTTGCGGGTCTTTCATCGGCATTCTTACCGTATCACCTTGTTCGCGGCTCGAAAACACAACCGAATCATCGTATCGAACCGTAAGATGACAATAAGCATATTGACCGGGTTTAGGTGATTTTTTACAAGCAAAAGTTGTCAAAAGACTTGCTGTACCAAACAGCAGGAGCATTTTTTTCATTATAATTTTTTAAAATTTAAATGATTGATATGGATTTGTTTTAATGATAGTTTAATTTAAACCTACCAAGGTTCATTCAATTTATCCTTGTAACGGGGCAAAACTTCTTTCAACCGCGCCACCGTTGCCTTCAAACCAGCAAAGGAAAAGCCACCAGAAGCGTTTTTATGTCCACCGCCTTTGAAATGCTCTTTACAAATTTCTTGCACATTGAAATCGCCTTTGGAGCGCAACGAAATTTTAACAATCGTCGGTTGTTCTGCAATGAAAGCTGCCATTTTGACATTTTTCAAAGTCATTAAATAATTGACAATGCCTTCGGTATCACCACGTTGTATATCAAATAAATCATAATCTGCTTTCGTCAACGTGATAATGCCTGTTTTAAATTCATCCAGAATCTCCATACGGCGATTGAGGCAATACCCCAAAAGGCGCAATTGTTTTTCGGGCAATCGATTGAAAATCAAGTCTTGCAACACATAATCGTTCACGCCATGCTCCAACATATCGGCAACGGTGCGGAATAATTTTGGGGATGTCCCAAATTTAAAGGAACCCGTATCCGTCACGATACCCGTATAAAGGCATTCGCCAATCCTTTTATCCAAGTACGCTGCATCGCCCATCATTTTGATAAAATCCCAAACCAACTCACTCGTACTACTCGCCGTCGTGTCCGAAAGGATAAAATCGGCATAACCCTCTGGATTGAGGTGGTGGTCAATCATCGCTTTGTAGGTTCTCGGCAACGAATTAATGACTTCCCCCATTTTATCAACGCGGTCTAAAGCATTGAAATCCAATGTAAAAATAATATCTGCCTGCTCCAAATGCCGATTAACGGTTTCGGGTTCGATATCATGTATCAATATTTTATCACTGTCCTGCATCCAAGCAAAAACCAATGGATACTCGGACGGAAACGCCACTCGGACATTGTGTCCGAATTGTATCAAATAATGATACAATCCCAAAGAAGAACCAATTGCGTCACCGTCTGGGTTGCGGTGCGAAGTGATTACAATGTCTTTGGGCATGCTCAACAATTTTTTTAACTCTTTAATCTGCTCTTGCACGGTTTCTGTTCCGATTTTTTGTGAACTGGATTGCCGAAAAATGGCGGGGCAAATGTCGTTAAATTTTGTAGCATTGTGGAATGGATAGCATGGATTTTGGGCAATTTGAATGGTTTTTTTTTTTTCACTCTCAAATGAAGCAATATTATTTTGATTTTAAATTAAAATCAAAATAATATTTTAAAAAATAGAAAAATCATAGGCAGAGCGCAACGTTTTAAAATCTCAACCAGTAGAAAAATAAGTGGTTGTTGTTCCTAATTTTTCTAAATTTGTCGCTTCATTTCATCCAATTGTATCCATCATGTCTATTCACATTTCCGCACCAGGGCGCATTTGCCTTTTTGGAGAACATCAAGATTATTTAGGTTTGCCTGTAATTGCAGCAGCTATTTCAAAACGAGTGCATCTAAAAGGCGCACTGCGAAAAGACCAAAAAGTGGTACTCCACTTGCCTGATGTAGGCAAAAAAGAACATTTTGTTTTAAATCATAATCAACCACTTGCCTACACGCAACCAAGAGATTATTTCAAAAGTGTTTTAAATGTCTTGATGGAGCGCGGTTTGACCTTTTCACAAGGGTTTGAAGTGACAGTACAAGGCAATATTCCCATTAATTCTGGGACTTCGAGTTCGTCCGCGCTGGTGGTGGCGTATGTTGGGTTTGCGGCGGCGATGAGCGACCAACAAGTTGTTTATAATCAAAAGACGATTGGTGAAATTGCATATCAAGCCGAAGTGTTGTGTTTTGGCGAACCGGGCGGCATGATGGACCAATATTCGACAGCAGTGGGCAATGTCATTTATTTGGCATCGCAACCCGAGATTTTTATCGAAACCTTGCATCCCAAATTAGGCAAATTTGTTTTAGGTGATTCGCAAGAACCCAAAGATACGCTGACGATTTTGGGCAGATTGCGCGGCGGCGTACAACAAATAGTTCAAAAAATACAATCTATTGAACCTTCTTTTAATTTGCAAAATGCTGTTTTAACAGATATTCATTTGCCCAAACATTTTTTAAATGCAGCCGAAACCCTTTTATTAGAAGGCACTTTAACGAATCGAGATTTATTGCGAGCAGCTAAAAAAGTATTGGAAACCAATGATTTAAATCATCAATTATTGGGAAAATTGCTTTCAAAACACCATGTAATATTAAGAGATGCTCAAAAAATTTCTACACCTAAAATTGACAAAATGTTGGAAATGGCAATGAATGCAGGTGCCTTGGGCGGGAAAATTAATGGGTCAGGCGGTGGTGGTTGTATGTTTGCGTACGCGCCCGAAAATACGGAACAAGTTGCCGCAGCCATTGAATCAGCAGGTGGGAAAGCCTACATTATTGATATGGATGCAGGGGTGCAATTTCAGTAAAGTAGCGTAAAAGTTGTTTTTTAAAACAATTTAAATCATTTTATCGCAACAAAAAAAAGCTATCATGCAGAAAATCACTTGCAACAATCCCTTTTTTAGCATGCAATTTTAAAAATATTGCTACTTTTGCAGTCTATTATAAGTAATCACCTTTACAAATCCAGAAAAAAAATTTGATAATGACCCAGTTTGAAAACCTTACGAAAGGCGAAATCGAATTATTAGAAAATGCGATTCCGCAAATTGCGATTTTAATAGCGGGCGCGGATGGCAATATTGACCAAGATGAAAAAGATTGGGCTGCCAAATTAACGCATATCAGGGGATACGCAAACCCAAAATCATTGCAAGCATTTTATGATGCCATTGACCCAAATTTCAATACAAAGTTTGGTAGTTTCTTGCATGAACTTCCCAAAGATACGGAAAAACGGCAAGCGATTTTGAATACAGAATTGGCTAAATTAAATGATGTGTTTCCAAAATTGGAACCGAAATTTGGGTATTTGTTGTATCAATCTTTTGTAAGTTTTGCAAAACAAATTGCAAAGGCTTCTGGCGGGATGTTAGGTTTTGCGACGATTAGTCGAGCTGAAAAGAAATGGGTGGATTTGCCGATGATAACGCCTGTGGAGCAGCCACCACACGAACAACCTATTTAGTAAAATTGGAAAAACAAGTGTTTACAAAAAAGATAATCCTTTTTTGTAAACATTTGTTTTTCAATAATTTAAATCAAAATGAGAAGGATAACCTTACGTCAGGCATTGCGCGAAGCAATGCAGGAAGAGATGCGCCGCGATGACTCTGTATTTTTGATGGGCGAGGAAGTTGCCGAATACAATGGGGCGTATAAATTGAGTGAAGGGCTCTTGGACGAGTTCGGCGCGAGACGGGTCATTGATACGCCGATTGCGGAATTGGGCTTTGCGGGTATTGGTGTCGGCGCGGCGATGAATGGTTTGCGTCCGATAGTGGAGTTTATGACTTGGAATTTTGCGATTTTGGCGTTTGACCAGATTGTGAATAATGCTGCTAAAACGCTTTCGCAATCGGCGGGACAATTTGGCTGTCCCATCGTTTTTCGGG
Source organism: Chitinophagales bacterium (assembly GCA_013298955.1). Classification (GTDB taxonomy): domain Bacteria; phylum Bacteroidota; class Bacteroidia; order Chitinophagales; family Saprospiraceae; genus JAAFJT01. Next base: position 6,313 of record JAAFJT010000013.1, on the reverse strand, counting down.
GTCCGTCAGGCGCGGCAGGGCAATTGGCGCAGCAACATTCGCAAACATTTGAAAGTTGGATGGGCAATGTTCCCGGTATCAAGGTGATTTCGACGATTGACCCGTATGATGCAAAAGGGTTGTTGAAAGCGGCAATTCGGGATAATGACCCTGTTTGTGTGTTTGAATCCGAAATTTTGTACAATTTCCCAGACGCAAAAGGAACGATGGGCAAGGATAAAAATGGAGTCGTGCGTCCTTTGCCGTATGAATCGTTCGGATTAGTCCCCGAAAAGGAAGATTATATCGTGCCGATTGGAAAAGCGTCGATTCGGCGGGCGGGAACGGATGTAACGTTGGTTTCTTTCAATAAAATGGTGATTGAATGTTGTTACGCGGCGATGGAATTGGAAAAACAAGGCATTTCTGCGGAAGTGATTGATTTGTGTTCGATTCGCCCTTTGGATATGAAAACAGTGGTCGAGTCGGTTAAAAAAACGAATCGATTGGTCGTAGTGGATGAATCTTGGCCCATGTTTGGCGTTTCGGCGGAGATTGCTTATGAAGTGCAACGATATGCGTTTGATTATTTGGACGCGCCTGTGTTGCGGGTGAATGGCGCGGATGTCTCCATGCCCTATGCAGCGTCTTTGGTGGAAGCCTATATGCCGAATCCAACCAAAATTATCAAAGCTGTGAAAGAAGTGATGTACGTAAAAGGTTGATAATCCATTTTTTAAATACGTATTTTTATACAATTGGAACGCGAATGACGCAGATTGGGCGGATTTTCACAGATTTTTTAAATGATTAAATAAAAATCTGTGAAAATCCGCCCAATCTGCGTCATCCGCGTTCCAATTGTATATGATTATTCTTCCTCATTCAATTGGCGTTCGATTTCCTCCATGAATACAAATTCAATGCCTTCTTCCACCGTCGGAATGATAGTTAAAATAGCATCCAATTTAGAAATTTCAATCAATTTCTTCACATGTGGGCTTTTCACACCTGTCACAATGAACGAACCGAAATCTTCCCAAGCCCGTCTGCCTGACAAAATGGCACTCAATCCCGAAGAATCTACATATTTTACATCGGATAAATCCAAAATAACATTCTGAATTTCCTCACTATGCAATTTGTAGAACTCACTACGCAATTCTGGCGCAAGCCGAGAATTTAGATTTTCCTCATGAAGCGTGAAAACCGCGTATTTTTCCTGTTTGTCAACTGAATATTTCATCTCAATATGTTTTTTTTAAATCGACTGTTCGTTAATCTTATCAACTAAATAAAAATGTGTGACAAATGTAAAAAGGTTTGTCAGAAATATATCATTTTGGTAGCAAGTTTTTTTGAGGAAAATGAATCAACTTTGCATCTATTTAAAAAGAAGCAAAAGGGTTGCAAAGCGAAAAATTTAACATAAAAAAATGAATGTATAAAGTATTGTTGACTCGTTTTTTACGTTTTAATATAAATTGTATTTTGAAACCAAATAAAAATAGATTGCGTATGAGTGTAGGTAAATGGGGTTTCGTCGAAAAAAAAATTAAAATTTTTTTTGTGAATATCGAAAAAGGGCATACATTAACCCCGATATGTGACGGCAACCAAAAACGACGATAACATATTTTATAAAAACAAAATTTAAACTACGTTGTTTATAGGGTATCACCTGCAAACTTGTCTGTTTAAAATCCAAAAAGGGCGCGGAAAGTGACAATGTTACCGAAATTTGTAACTGGTATAATTTTTCGGTAAAAGCATTGAAATTCCAAATTATTATTACATTTGGGCGTTCATAGCCAAACGTTGATTTTGCGCATCCGAATTTTTTGCATATATTTATCAATACTTATAAATCGGTTCGCCCGGATTTTTGCCAAGTTTAAACCGTACACCAAAAATGAATAGAAAATTTTCAAGCCGCGTTAAACAAATTCTGAATTTAAGCAGAAATGAAGCGGTTCGCTTGGGACACGATTATATCGGGACAGAGCATCTGCTATTGGGGTTGATGCTGGATAAAGAGAACCTTGCCATTAAGGTATTGGGTTCTTTGGAAGTCAATCTGGACGATTTGCGCCGCAACGTGGAGCAAAATATTCAACGGTATAGCGGACCGAGTTCCAACCTCAATGTGGGCAACATCAATCTCAACTCGCAAGCCGAGAAAGTATTGAAAATCACGATGTTAGAGGCGCGTGCCTTGCGGAGTGATGAGGTCAATGCGGAGCATTTGATGCTTTCTTTGCTCAAATCTAAAGATACAACGGTCGGACGTTTGATGCATCATTATGATGTAGATTACGATATTTTCAAAGCTGAATTGGAATTTGTACGCCAAGAACGTGATTTTCAAGATGGGCCTGCGCCAACTATTTTCAATCAAGCATCGGGCAATGAAGATGACCGTTACGACGATGATGAAGAAGGGCGTTTCCAGCGCAAAGGGCAACCGGGGGCTAAATCCAGAACGCCTGTGTTAGATAATTTCGGACGCGATGTCACGAAACTCGCAGAAGAAGGCAAACTCGACCCTATTATCGGGCGCGAAACGGAGATTGAAAGGGTTTCTCAGATTTTGAGTCGCCGTAAAAAGAATAATCCCATTTTGATTGGAGAACCGGGAGTGGGTAAAACGGCGATTGTGGAAGGGTTAGCCTTGCGCATCATGCAGAAAAAAGTGAGCCGCACGTTGTTTGGCAAACGATTGGTGATGTTGGATTTGGCGGCTTTGGTTGCTGGGACGAAATATCGCGGTCAGTTTGAGGAGCGCATGAAGGCGATTATGAACGAATTGGAAAAAAGTAGAGACGTTATATTGTTCATCGATGAGATTCATACGATTGTAGGCGCGGGTGGCGCGACAGGTTCGTTGGATGCGTCGAATATTTTCAAACCTGCTTTGGCAAGGGGCGAGTTACAGTGCATTGGAGCTTCGACATTGGATGAATATCGGCAATATATTGAAAAAGATGGCGCGTTAGACCGTCGTTTTCAAAAAGTATTGGTCGAACCACCAAGCATTGAGGATTGTATCCATATTTTGGACAATATTCGTCCAAAATATGAAGAATTTCACAATGTGAATTATTCCAAAGAAGCGATTAAAGCGTGTGTCACGTTGAGCAGTCGTTATATTACAGACCGTTTTTTGCCCGATAAAGCGATTGACGTGTTGGATGAAGTCGGTGCGCGGGTGCATTTGAAAAATATTCAAGTGCCGAAACACATCGAAGAAATGGAGAAAAAGATTGAAGACCTCAAAGAAATGAAAAATCAAGCGGTCAAAAATCAACAATATGAACGCGCCGCAGACCTCCGCGATGATGAAGGGAAATTGACGCGGCAGTTGGAGCAGCAAAAATTGGAGTGGGAAGAAGAATCCAAAACGCGTAGATACCCTGTTACGGAAGACGATATTGCAGAAGTGGTTTCCATGATGACGGGCATTCCTGTCCGCAAAGTGGGACAGACGGAAAGCAATAAGTTGGTCAACATGACCGATGATATGCGCAAAATGGTCATTGGTCAAGATGATGCGATTTCTAAAATCACGAAAGCGATTCAACGAAACCGCGTTGGCTTGAAAGACCCGAAAAAACCGATTGGTTCGTTCATCTTTTTGGGTCCAACAGGGGTTGGAAAGACGGAATTAGCGAAAGCGTTGGCGCGATATATGTTTGATAGTGATGATTCGTTGATTCGGATTGACATGTCAGAATACATGGAGAAATTCAGTGTAAGTCGTTTGATTGGCGCGCCTCCGGGCTATGTTGGCTATGAAGAAGGGGGTCAATTGACGGAAAAAGTGCGTCGGAAGCCGTATAGCGTTGTGTTATTGGACGAAATTGAAAAAGCGCATCCTGATGTTTATAACATTTTGTTGCAAGTTTTGGATGATGGACAATTGACGGACGGTATGGGGCGGAAAGTGGATTTCAAAAATACCTTGATTATTATGACTTCTAATATTGGCGCACGCCAATTGAAAGATTTCGGTCAAGGCGTTGGTTTTTCCACTCAAGCGCGTCAAGAGCAAGAAGGCGATTCCAGTAAAGCGGTGATTCAGAATGCTTTACGTCGGACGTTCTCGCCAGAGTTTTTGAATCGGATTGATGATGTGATTGTATTCAACAGTTTGGGGACTGAAGAAATTCATAAAATCATTGATGTTGCATTACGTGATTTGTACAAACGGTTGAAAACGATGAATTACGAATTGCGTTTGAGTGCGGAAGCAAAAGATTTTGTGGCAGATAAAGGTTTTGACCCACAATTTGGAGCGCGTCCGTTGCATAGAGCGATTCAAAAATACATTGAAGACCCTTTAGCAGAATTTATTTTAAATTCAAATCCATCCGAAGGCAGTGTGTTTGAGGCAGTTATGAATGAAGCAAAAGATGGATTGGTTATTGCATACTTGGTTGAAGAAGTCAGAGAGAAATAAGTAAATTCATTTTGAAGGCAAAAAGTTGAAAGCCGCCCTGTAGTGGGGCGGCTTTATTTTTGGGGCATCCCATTTTCGCCCGTCTTGCTCTGAATGTTTTTGAATGATTTGGACATGCGTTTCATTTCGGCGTTTTTACAGGATATTGGGCATTAGATAGCCTTTTTGAAAAAAAATTACAACCAATTATAAAAAACACAAAAAAGTAGTTATATGTGTAAAAAGCTGATTTTTATAATGTTTTACACATTGAAAATAAACAATATCAAGTAACAATGAATTTACAAAATATAAATATCTTTGTGTAAGTTATTTATTTTCAAATAGTTGTTGACAAATCCAAAAGGAAGTTATACCTTTGCATCGACTTCTGCTATGCTATAACTAACTCCAAAAATACACCATTTGAGCGGAATCCTATTCGCTTCGCTTTCGCAACAGCGAAGTGCCAATCTAACAAAAATATGAGAAAGCATTGCAATATGCACTCAACAATTGAAAAATATGTGGTTTTATCATTTTATGAAATATTAATCTAATTTAATAAGTCATTAATGAATTGTGTAACATCGAAAGTGTTGTTGTAGCGTCAAAAAATTTAATTGTCAAACTTAGAGAGATTTAACGTATTAATAATGCCGTAATTTTCAATGGATTACGGATTAATAGATTTTTTTGTCTGCTTGAATCAACTTTTGTTGATTCAAGCATGATGTTTGTTGTGTCAATTACCTGAAGCATCAAAAATACGGCAACGCCATGACTGTTAAAATTACTTTAAAAGGCAATTTGGAATTTGGTACCTCCAAAACCTATGAAACGATGTTGAAAACACTTCTACAAAAATTGGAAGTGTATTACAAACATGATTATTTGTTGAAATCGGAAGCTTATTTTCAAGCAGAGACCTCAAATATCGTTGTACCAAGATTAATTGTACCCATGTGTGCAGAAAAAACGTGGCGCAATACAGTTGGTTTTTTGCGCGATGCCGCACAATTTGCTGTAGCAGGTAAGATGTCTTTGTGGGTGTGCAACGACAAAAACGAGGTGTTGCAACGACACATCATTGAACCGACAAACGAGAAACTCGTGGTCAAGGCTTACCTTGTAGGCGCGAATGCGGTAAAAGCAAAAGATTATGAACTTGCGGTTACGGCTTTTGACGATACCTTGGAAAAGTATGACCGCAATGCTTATGCGTTTGATTTGCGCGGTTACGCTCGATTCAAACTCGGTCAGTTGGAAGATGCGGCTTTGGATTTTACCCAAAGTATCGAATTGTTTCCAACCGCAGAAGCGTTTTTTGGACGCGGCAAAGTGCAAATGGCTTTAGGCAATTTGGAAGGCGCGATTGGCGATTTCAAGTCGGCTATTGAAAATTCAGTACCTTTGCAGCCCATTTTCTGGCAAGCACGCCGTGTCAAGGGCGAGTGTCATTTGAAATTGAAACAATATGATAAAGCCATTTTTGAATTGCAATTTGTTTCAAAAAGACCTTTTCAAGTTGAAGACCCGAATTTCAAACACCGTCAGCGTTCTTGGGAGTTGTATGGACAAGCATTGTTAGCAGGTGGACAACGCGCCCTTGCAGAAAAGGCTTTTGCGGAAGCTCAAAAACTATCGAAAGGCGAGGTCGTTAAACCGATACCGAACTCAACTCGTCGCCCTGCGCTCAAATCTTAGATTGATTTTGGAACAGGTGTTAAAAATGGTTGTCGCGGGTGCGACAACCATTTTTCATTTAGGCTCCCTTGAAGTGCGGATGACCGTAAAAACGTTTCTTTATTCGTTCCCTTAAAAATAAAAAAAAGCGTAACCAATTGATAATCAATTAATTACGCTGCATTTGTTTAGTAGCCCGTACGGGAGTCG
>JAAFJT010000130.1:7913-9610 GCA_013298955.1 Chitinophagales bacterium | reverse complement strand
TCGCAAACTTACCTATACTACATGTAGGTAAATTGCGTTAGATTGAGAAGGAAGTTTTAGTAGCTAAAATTACTAAATACTAGAGACTTGAGATAATTCTCAAGTTTCTTACCCCCTTAAAAATACTTTAAACTACTAAAATACACTAAAAAACGTGTTTAAATATTAGTAATACACTTTTGGTACAATAATCATGGGTGACGCACAGAAAAAAAAATGCTTTTTTGATCCATAAACACTAGTATATGAATAGTATACTAAATATTTGTCATTTTTACGACACGAAGTCATAGTAAAAATTGTGTTTTTTAATAAAAAAAATTAGTAGTACACTTTTGGTACAATAATCATCGGTGGAAAAATGCTTTTTTGATGCATAAACACTAGTATACTAAATATTTGTCATTTTTTCGACGCAAAATCATCGTAAAAGTTGTGTTTTTAATATAAAAAATGATAAATGCTTGGTGCTTTGGTCACTTTTGATAGTATTCTTGATTAAATATTGCTTTTTGCAATGCAAAAAAGAACTTTGAAATAATTCACCGGTACACTTTTGATATGAATATTATCATGTTCTTGTTTAAATATTGCTTTTGATGATGAAAAATATACTAAAAACATTCAACATCATCGTCGTTGTAGCAAAAATTGTATTTTTTAATACAAAAAAGAACTTTGAAGAAAAATTTCTACATTATTGATCACGTTTGAAATGAATATTATAGTGATCTTGTTTAAATATTGCTTTTTATGATGAAAAATATACTAAAAACATTCAACATCATCGTCGTTGTTGAGAAAATTGTGTTTTTAATGCAAAAAAAAAAACTTTGAAGAATAATTTCTACATTATTGATCACGTTTGAAATGAATATTATAATAATCTTGTTTAGATATTGTTTTATTCAATAAAAAAAGAGCTTTCGGATCACATTTGGCATTAAAATTATTGGATTCTTATTAAAAAGTGTTGTTTTTTGACTCGGAACGAACTTACAAAAAATAAAAAAATAAAAAATATAGAGTGCTAGCATAAAATCACCGTCATAGTCGGATAATAACTCATTTAGGACTAAAAAACGAACTTGTAAAAAAATTCATGGCTACTTGCATTGGACGTCGTATGAATATCATCGTATTGCTACGAAGATATTTTTATGTTTTTGTATTATTAATAGGGGCTTTTGAAAATATCTTCGAGCGACTCGAAAAAAATTCAAAAAGAGCGTTTGGTCTTGCTATTACATTGTGACGGAAGTATAAACTCGGCATCATATATTATGAGACGTAAGGGCATTGCTTAGATAGTGTAAGCTTCAGTATAAAAAAAAACAACTTTTTATCAAAACACCTAATATTGACCTCATCATCGGCCTTGGTGAATAGTTAAGTGACTTAAGGACAATTAAGGATAATAAATGTCCTTGAAACAAAATTTTGAGGTTATGTACGCTTTTCTGAAAATTTTCATCGTATTTGGCACAAAAGACATTGACTCTGGCTACTTTGCCGACCAATTGTCCAACCAATTATCCTTTCGTCCTTGAAACCTCATTTTCAGGGTCATTTGGGATTTTCTTGGAAAAATAAAATTTTTCTTCGTATTTGGCACAAAAGACATTAACTCGACCTTGGTCCACCATATATACCGACCAATTATCCTTTCGTCCTTGAAACCCCGATTTCAAGGTCAT
>JAAFJT010000128.1 GCA_013298955.1 Chitinophagales bacterium | reverse complement strand
GTCTTTTTCTAAAAATGCAGCATTTTTAAGAGCATTTTCCAAAAGTGGATACAACACTTTATACAAATTGGTTTTATGATAATAATCTTGCTGTTTAGAATAATCCTTTAAATCTGTATTTTGTTTAATTTCGACCGCAACTTTAGGGTAATAATGTAATTTTTCTTCTAAAACACATTTTTGCGTAAAAAGCACCTCATAATCATACTTAATTTGGTTTTGAAGAAAGGATATTTGCATCCAAGACGGTTCTTTTTTGCTCGTTTCGTCAAACTGAAAAGGCAAAAAATTTAGGGTATCTGATTTTTGATTTTTTGGATTCAAAACAAGTTGTCGCAAAAAATCTAAGGCTTTTAAAATGGTGGTTTTTCCAGAAGCGTTTGGTCCATACAATACCGCCAATTTAAGTAATTTCAAATTGCCGTGTTGCATGATGTAATAATCTTCTAAGGTATCATCGGCAGAAGCAATCATGCTCAATGTTTGAACCGATTTGATAGACGCAAAATTTTTGATTTTAAATTCTATGAGCATTTTAATTCTTCTTTTATCATTAAAAAATGCAATTTTTTTGCAAATATAAACGATAAAATTTGAATTATGGTATAATGTTACGGAAACCTCGAAGATTTCCGTAATATTTGCCCTCGTTTTATCCTAAGTAGTGTTTTCACAAATAAACGTTGGGGAAAGTTTCGCGCCGCAAGTAGTTACTTACGATTTACTTCGTTCGTTTTGCGGAAACGCTTGATTTTAAAACCATTTTTTTAGCACAATCATAATCCTCCATTTTTCTAACAGGCAAAATACTGCCTTTGCTCACGACTTTTGTAATAAAATTATTACAATCCGATAAAGAATAAAGTTCTTTTCGTAATGCTTCGCATAGAAAATCAACCGTTGTCAAATATGGAATATCGTTATTATGGCAATAAGGAAGTAAATCCTTTAAATTGGAACTCGCAATGATATTATCTTTATGGTGTTTCGCATAAGCCATACAAGCACTCTCGCCCATTCCTTTGCCAATAGATTTTAAATACTCATATTCATAATCCATTAAGTCATCATCTATTGGAAACTCAATGAGGCGAATAGAACCATTATTCATTAACAATTGGATCCCATATCCAATGGCAGTTTGCTTCAATTCCTCCCAAACTAAATCTAATAAAACACATGGAGTCGTCCTGAAAATAGTGGGTAAATCAAAAAGTTTATCGGCTTTATAAAAATGGATTAAGACATCGGAATCTAATAAAATAATTGTTTTGGATTGCATGATTCGGGTTTTAGTTAAAAATCAAGTGTTTCATCCATTTGACTCTTGAATATATCAATGCCGATATCCATCATTAAAGAGCCATAATCGCCCTCCGAAATCTTAGAAATTTGAAATAATTCATGGGCGCGCTGCCCATAATCGCCCCAAACTTCACAACGATTCGTCGGTTGATACAAATGCAATGGATACCCGCGAGCGTAAGCAGATTGTTTTACATTATATTGATAATCCGTTACTTTTGTATTACTTAAAAATTTCATTTTTTTAAGCCGATGCAATAATGCTTTGCGTGAACATTGGTAAATTTGTTCCATTTTGATAATGGTATCTAATGTAATCGCATCTTTTTCTAACTCCTCTTCGGGAATGATGTCTCGAATCCCCTTGGACGGTAACAATAAAAAAGCGGCAAAAGTATCTGCGTAATATTCTTCTTTATCTTTTTTATCAAAACATTGCGTAATACAAACTTTATATTCAAAGTTTTCTTGTACAAATAAATGATACAGTTCATGGCAAATCGTAAAATTTTGGCGACCCAAGGTTTCACTGCTATTAATCAACATAAATTTGGTTTGATTTTCAGATTTTATCGCCATGCCTGATACTTTGTTCATGGGTGTAAAAAAGGTAGGTACATTGAGTTCCAACAATAAACTCGGAAGATGAATGGGTTTATCCGTGCCATAACCCCATCTTTGGCGGAAATCATCCGCTTTTTTTTCAAGAAAAGTCTCACTCATACGTTTTTTTTTTAAATTAGAATTTGCTGTAAATCATTGATTTACAGCAAATTTAGAAACGATTTATTTTACTTCATTGCTTAATTTCTGAATGCGCAAATAATTTTTCATCACCCGATGAAACCAAGCAATGGCAAAGGCATCGGTTTCTGAAAAACCGTCTGCTCGAAATGCAAAAGCGATCCGCAAGGCATCCACCTCTAATTTTTCTTTTTTCAGTTGCCGCGTTTCTACGTGAAATAAATCCGCTAATTTTTCCAAATGCGGTGCGGTAACAGAACGTTGCCCATTTTCATAAAAACTAATAAGTTCGCGCTGTACTCCAAGATAGTTGGCGACAAGCTCTTGAGTATAACCCATTTTATCGCGCAATAGCTTTAAGTTTTCTGCTAAAATAAGATTGATGATTTTGGTTTCCATAAATGTTGTAGAGTTGATACTTTTAATTGTAAGATTGGTAATTTTGTTACAAAATTACGCATTTTTGAAATTATTTTTTAATTTCGTAACAACTTTAACTAAAATTTTTAAACATTATTTTAAATAATATACTTTTTTTAATAGCCTGTTTCGGAAACATTATTACGTTTCCGAAACAGATGCGACTCATTTTATCCTAAAATTTGCTTTTCGACGGCGGCTTTTGCGCTCGTGAGCGCGGTTTTCGCTTCGGTTTCTAATTGTTGTGCTTGCGCCCTAAATCACTTGCTGCTTTAAAAGTGGCTATTCAGTTGCTCTACCAATTCAAAAACAGTCGTTACGGGATTGCGCTCATGCGGAGGTACGTAATCCGAATATTTTTCAAAAAGTTGTTTAGCACGAAGAATCGCTTTTTTTTGACTGGCTTTTGGGTCATTCGCTAATCGCTCATAAATCGTTTTGGAAAAGGCTTGTGCTTTCCCATCCCGTTCATAACTCATAGACCAATATTCACTCAATTGTTCGTAATAAAAAGTGCGTAAGTGCTTGCTTTCTGTATAGTTATAATGTAAATAAAACCATAATTCAAATGCATCATTGGAATAAGCACAACGCAATTTTTGTTTTTTATCCGCAAATACCGCATCATTAAAAGAAGCGATTTGCCCATTTCGTTCAGGGTTAAAATCCATGTCAAAAACACACCAAACTTCGTCATAATCCATTTCCTTCATCATTTGTTTGGCTTTTTTGATTAAATCAAAATGTGTCATGCCAATGCCTTTTGAGGTAACAGTCGCCGTTTTAACTGGAAAACTCCGAAAATACCATTCTTCGGTTTTGCCTTCACAAACAATTAAATACGTTTTACTTTGTTCCCGCGTTGCCACCTGTGTTTTAGAAAGTTGTTTTTGGCGATTCCAACCTTTTTGTTGGTCGGATTTTTTCATATCAGCCGATTTGCGAGACATAAATACTATTTTTGAGTTTCAAAAAGGGTGATAAAATCGTTCAATGCAGGTACCGCGCCATAACGCCCCATCAAATAATCGGTTTCAAAAGAAGCATCATTCCGAACCCCTTTGAATTGCGCAAGCACATAGCAATGACTTGCACCATATTTATCTTTTTCCACAAAAAGAATTTGGTCACGGCGAAATAATTGAGCAGATAGCAAATTCGTATCATGTGTTACGACTAATAATTGAGCATTTTTAGGATTCGTATTTGGGTCGTTGAAAAGTTCAATGATTTTTTTAGAAAGTTTCGGGTGCAGCCGTGCGTCAAACTCGTCCATAATTAAAACGCCGCCCATTTCAAGGACTTGAAACAAAAAATAAGACATTTCATATAATTTTTTAGTGCCTTCCGAACCTTGAACATCTAAATCAAAAGAAACATTTTTCGCTAAAGGTTGTTTATCGGCATCAAATTTTTGATGGAAAGTCAACACTTTTTTCGGATGTTGTCCCGTAACGACTTCTTCCATCAGTTTATACATGCGTTCCGTTTTTTGAGGATGTTTATCCGCTAACAACTTGTGCATTTGATCACCTACGGCTTCATTCTCTTTTGCCTCGTCTACAATTTGAATTGCGGATAACCCTATATCTGCAGTTTGCAAAAGTTGAAGGATTTTTGGAAGCAAGTCGTCTTTGGAAGCAAAAAGAATAAAATCGGTCAAGTTTCTCATCAGCACATCCATCAAACCCGAAAAAATAGGGATACTTACCCAATATCGAACAATGGCATCCGCTAATTGATTGTTAAATGCTGCTAAAGTCGTTAATAACAACGCATTTTTGCGAAATACAGGATTTTTAGCCAACAATAACGATTGTAATTTATGGGCTTCTGGAAATTGTTTTTTATTAATTTCCACGTTTTGAAAACTCCGTTTGAAATAAACCACTTCTCTTTCATTTGGCGTTGCGAAGAGCCATTCTGAAACAATTTCTTGATTCGTTGCTTCAAAACCATAACGATAAATGCGCCCATTCAGTTGGAAAAAAGCTTGAAAATACGTTGGTTTATCCGTTGTTTCCGTAGAAAGGGCGAAGGGTTGTATAGCATGTTTCAATAATTCAGATTCTGTAACAGAATTTTGAATGATAGATTTGAAAAAAATCATTGCTTTGATGAAATTACTTTTGCCGCTTGCATTCGCACCATAAATCGCTAAGGTTTTAAGTAATTTAATTTTAGAGGTTGCTTGAAAGACGTTATTTGCATCCACCTCTTTGTCTTTTGAAACCACACTTGTTGCCACAAAACGAATGGTTTCAAGGTCTTTGATAGACATGAAATTGCCAATACTAAATTCTAAAAGCATAAATAAATGTATTTTAAAATTGAAATTTGTGAAGAAATCGCAAATAAAACGTTTATCTATTCTAAAAGTTGTTGCGTTGGAAGGAACTTTTGTCATTCCGTAGGAATCTTAACCGTTCAAAACCATCAAGATTCCTACGGAATGACAAGTTCTTTTTGTCATTCCGTAGGAACCGAAATCCACCTTCCGAAATCGCTATATCAAACCGTATCGAGCAAATCGCAATTCAATTGCTCGAATAATCTCTTTACCACCTTCTAAAAGGGCGATTTTTGTTTTAATTTCTTCCAATTTAGAAGGTACTTTTTGCAAAAGCGCATCCACTTCTAAAAATAAGGCTTTCATTTCGGCTTTGATAATCGCATCGGGTTTTCCGAGCAACGTGTAGGTGATCATATCGCGGCAGGATTGATATTCCTGTGCATCATACGCCAAAAAAGCAGCACTTTTAAACAAAATCGAACGACTTGGTTCGATTTCGGGCTTGTCTTTGAGCAACATCGCGGCAGCTTTTTCCAACAGAAATGCTTCTTTGGAGATATTCCTGTGCATCATACGCCAAAAAAGCAGCACTTTTAAACAAAATCGAACGACTTGGTTCGATTTCGGGCTTGTCTTTGAGCAACATCGCGGCAGCTTTTTCCAACAGAAATGCTTCTTTGGACAAGCGAACGAACCCGATTTTATCTCCTTTTTGTTGAGCTAAGAACGCTTTTTCAGCCAGATCCATCGCTTGATCATGGAGTTGATTGATTTTACTCATTTTTCAGTATTGGGCTTTGGTTTTTGAAGAAACTTTTGGCTTAACACAGTTGTGAGGTCTGTCGTGTGGTTACACACAGACCTCCTTTTCTTTTTAGTCACTTATTTATCCTAAAATGGACTTTTCGACGGCGGCTTTCGCGCTCGTGAGTGCGGTTTTCGCTTCGGTTTCTAATTGTTGCGCTTGCGTCCGTAGCGTGCTGATATGCGTTACAATTTCCGTTTGAATATTCATCGGCGGGATTGGAATAGGAATATTCAAATATTCGCGCATAATTAAATTCCGAATACCATTGGTTTGGCTTTGCATCAAATCCGTAACTTTGATATTATGAATCAGTTTCAAGAAATAATATACAAATTCGGGATGCACAGCAGATGAAAGCCTTATTTTATGAACGAAATTGCTAAATCCGATTGCATTTTCATTCAAAATGTCGTTTGTAATCAATGCAATTCTGCCAACAGGTTGATCCGTGCTGCCGCCTGACTTTTCTATCAACAAATCATTTGCTTGAACATCTAATTTACTTAATTTTTCATTCAAAATATAACGATACTTCACGCGACTGTTTTCTAATTTCAAATTATACCGATTATCAAACTCCGTAGCGCGAATGACTAAACATTTGGAATAACCTTCTTTCGCATCTTCAATGCCCCAATCGCCGCTAACCGATTGATTTACAATGTTTTTCAACAAAGTAGATTCATATTTGCTGGTACAAAGACAATCCAATAAATTTTTACTGGATGGCAAATATAATTTGGGGTCAAATCGCCCACCACTCACTTTATCCGACCAAACCACAAATGTTTTTTTCTTTTCCACCGCCTGCGGCAGCGTGATGCCTAACTTTTCTAACAAATAACCATCTATGCTTGCCAATAATTGGGCGGCTTGGGCTTCTTTCTGGCGTTTTTCCGCGTAAGCGGCTTGCATTTGAGCAACAATTTGTTGTTGAATATCCATTGTTGGAATTGGCACAGGGAAATTTTCCAAAAAACCAATGGCAACCCGTTGTTGTCCTGCCGAACCGCCAAAAAAGTTTTGAGCCGTTTCCAATATTCTTTTATCTCGAAGCAAAAAATGCAGATAATCCACTAATAAATCACCAGATTTGGGTCTGATGACAAAAAACTCGGTAGAACCGCAGCCAAAACCTTGCCTTAAATTTCGTGCAACGGCTGATTTGCCATTTTGCATACAAGGTGTAATCTTTGCCCAAATCAAGTCATTTTCTACAAATCGCGTAAAACCTTTCGTTTCGGATACTTTTTTGGAATAAATCGCTGAAACGGCACCACTATATTCATTGACGGCTTCCATTGGAATAAATGAAATTTCACTATTAACCTCCAATTTATCAAAAGTCGTTTTGGGATTAATGAAGGCAACTTTTGAAAGTTTCTCCATCGGATAAAGGTTGGAAGTGAAATAAAACGTTGATTTATAAGCACTTGGATCAAAACGATTCAATAATTCCCCCCTCTGTACAAGAAACATTTTTTGGGCTACAAAGGGGGGAATTGAAAATTTGTGAGCGTACCATTTTCAAGGTTTGCAATAAAACGCTCAATCGTTTGACTAATTTCAGGCAAATCATTGAGATTCGACGGTTTTCCAGTTGCATCATAACCAATATGTTCCGCCATCGCCATCAAAATCGGATAATTCGGCAACGCCGTTTGTTTGCGTTGTTGAAACGTTTCGGCAAGTTCCTCTTGCAAAGCGTTCCATTTTTCGGTAAACGCCTCATTAATTGCGTCTTTTTTGGCTTGAGTCGCGTCATCTTTGGCTTTCGCCAACGGTTTTAACGCTTCTTTTTTCTCCGATTCCCATTGTTGAAAGGTTTTAGCGACCTTTTTTTCAAGCAAAATCGCCTGTTTCAAATCGTCTTGAATGGTTTTAATGGAATCGGTCATCGCTTGCGGATGCTTTTTCAAAAACAAAACACTGCTTTTCACACCCGCGCCCGTATGCGTAAACGTCGTTTGCGGCAGCGAAACCACTGCAACAATCCTAAATTTGCGTTCAATGTCGTCGCGGACATATTGCAAACTGCTATTCGTCAAAATGCCGTCGGGAATCACCACCGCCAAATAACCACCTGCTTTCAAAAATTTATGACATTGTTCGATAAACAACACTTCCGTACTTTGATTTTCACGACCTGTCGGTGCTTGTTTGGCTTTGACCGCCGCATCAATCCAGTGCACCTCTTTGACCGCAAAATCATAATAAGGCGTTTGCCCTTTTTCAAATTGCATATAGGTTTTTTCGGTTTGGCGCATCGTCGAACCAAAAGGCGGATTCGTGACGATACAATCAAAACTATTAGCGGTAAAACCTTTGTTTTTGGTTTGATTCAAAATCGCCTCAATCGGATACAAACCATCGCAAGCAATCACATTCGTATGCCCATCATCGTTAATAATCATATTCATCTTAGCGACACGAGCAATTTGTTCGTTGATTTCGATGCCAAACAAACGTTTTTCAGCGAAATCGTGCCAATACCGTTTCCAACTTTCTCTATCATCGGGGTCATCCATGTAATTGACATAATTTTTAGCCGCTTTCAAACGCACCTTTTCCAACGCATACAACAAAAAACCACCACTGCCGCAACTCGTATCCAACACTTTTGATAAATTCGTAATCGGCAAAGCGTCAATCATCATTTTGACGACCGGTCGCGGCGTAAAAAATTGTCCAAACTCGCCCCGAAAATACGAATCTAAAAAAGTTTCAAAGGCTTTGCCTTTGCTATCCAAATCCGTTTTCGTGAGATTGATTTTTTGGAGATAACGGACGACGGTTTGCATGCGTTCGGGCGTTAAGTCAATCGGCTTATTGAAGACTTCGGCATCTTGTAATTTGCCTTGTTCGTAGAGCGCGTCAATGCGTTTTTTAAAATTATCGGGCAATTCTTCCGCAAAAATCTGGAATTGATACGGTTTACCTTTTTCGGTATGCTTTTCGTCCCAAATTTTACAAAAAATCAACTTATCCAATTCATCAAAGGCTTGGGACGGATTGAGTTCGCCGCCCGCCCAAAGCGCGTCATGTGCCTGTTTGAAGGTACGAATCAAATCACTTTCGGCAACTTTACTCAAATCATGGAGGGAAACCACTTTTTCCGCGTTGAACCGATACATGCCGCCTTTGACAAATTGAAATGGCATGGTTTCCAATTCCCCAAATTGCGGAATATTGGCAACTTCCACACGTTTATTCGTATTTTTATCAAATTTGTAAAATTCATCTTTATCGCCTTTGGTGACCCACACATATTTCGTCGTTCCCGCGAGCGCGTGTGCATATGCAAAGGCTTGAAGCACCGCATTTTTGAATTCTGCTTCCGAAATATTGAGTTGTTTGCACTCGACGACGAGATACGGTTGCGAAAGCGCGTCATCGTGATACACCAAAATATCGGCTTGTTTGGTCGAACTGCCAAGCGTCACCGTTTCATTAATCGTAATATGATGATTGGGATAACCATATTCCAAAATCAAGCGACAAAAAATTTGGGCTTGTACTTGTTCTTCGGGGTCGGTATAACGCCTTTTTTTGCCTTGGTAGCAATAATTAATATTTTTGCGGTCATCGTCAAAGGCGATGTAACCCATTTCGATGCCTTTTGCAATAAAATCCATGATATGAATTGGTGTGATTAAAATGCAAAGGTAGTGATTTTTACTAAAAGACCAGTTACCGTTTGTCATTCCGAAGGAACCTTTCAAAACGACAAAAGATTCCTTCGGAATGACAAAAACGGTGGGCTAAATATCTTTCATCCAAGCGCGTATCAGCAACGGATTGATAAATAAATCGCTCGCCAAAGCGGTCAATAAAGTCACTGCAATCAATTTTCCAACAATCACACTCGGCGGATGATGGCTGAATAACATCACCAAAAACCCACAAAACAGGATGATTGTGGTCAAAAACACTGGTTTTCCAGTCTCAATCATGGTTGTATGCAGGGCTTTTTCCACCGATTCGCCTTTGGATTGGTTCAAACGGAAACTACTCAAAAAATGTATCGTATCATCAATCGCAATCCCAAATACGACCGTAAAAACCATTGCAATACTCGCATCCAAATCAACGCCCAAAAATCCTATCATCCCACCTGCAAAAAACAAG
>JAAFJT010000127.1 GCA_013298955.1 Chitinophagales bacterium | reverse complement strand
CACAATACACAAAGATAATTGTTTTAGCGAAAAAAAGAGTTTCATTTTACAAAAAGGGCATTCCGAAAATCAATTCCAGCATCAAACGCCCTTTTTTTTTGTCACTTAAAATTTTACAGGAACAAATTTTTTATAAGGCTGCATTCTTGATGGATGCAATACTTCTTTTTGAACACGTTTCGGAAAATTGGAAATTTTCCGAAACGTGTTCAAATAAAACATATTTGAAAAACAATTTTTCATTCACCCTGACGTTTTGGTGCTGCGCTGTCTCAATTTGGTTTGAATAATCATTGTTTTCAGCATTAATTTCAAAACAATATTTTATTTTAAAATGTAAAGTAAAATATTGTTTTGGATAAGTTATAATTCCTCAATGACTTGAATCAAACCATTTCTAATTCTATTTCGTTCAACATTTGCATCACTTTTATATGCAGTGCCAAGTTGCTCTTCAGAATTAATCTGGTAAAATCGGGCAGATAACAAAGAAACGGTTGAGTACAATGTGTTATCATTTCCATCAGTCCTTTCTAACAAACGGTTGATGACTTCGCCCAGCTTATTTTCCCTTAATAATTTGTGTAAAGTTGCCTTTTCTACCAAAACAGGAGCATTTTTAGCAGGCAGCGGCGCGTGATAATGATTATGTACTTCGGTTTTATTGCCTTGAACAAGGTCGTCGCCCAATCTAAAATCTCCACCAACTTTAATTTTACTGCCTTTGATGACATTTTTTTCATCATAATTCCCCGAAGCAGCATTAGCACCTGTATTTCCTATATGAAATTTGCCTTGTACATCCAAATCGGATTGGTCGATAACATTTAACAAGCGACTTTTATGCCCTTCAAAAACTTTAAGTTTTGCCGCTAATTCTTGAACAAATTGCACATTATCTTGCAAATCTTCCAATTTGCCTTCAATAATGGCTTTTTTAATGATTTCTGCCTTTTTAGGATTTGTCAAGATTTTCTCGGTTGTTGGGTCATCTTTCAAAAACCAAGAGCGAATCCAAATTGCCGATTCATGTATAAATTCAGCAGGGAATTTTTTAATGACCTCATTTTCGGTCATCATACCCAAAATATATTCGGTAGCTTTTTCTATAGAAAACATTTTAAAATCGATTTATAGTTTAATTATGAAATAATTTAATTTTTTTATCTATTGATAAACCTTTGAATATCATTAAATTATGGAATAAAACATCTTTTATTTTTGCTTTTTGCGACTCATTTATATTGGCATCAAATTGTTGCTTAAAAGAACTTAAATTCATGTTAATCGTTACTGATTTCATAATTGCACAAATATTTTTTACAAAAATACAAAATATTTACAATGTTATGCAAATAAAAATAATGATATCGTGCAACTATTTTTGAGTTAAAACACGCCTTTAAAAGTAAAAGTGCTTATCTTTGCCTAAATTGCGATAAGTAGTTCAATTGAAAGAACCGATCCAAAAGGTCGGCGAGGTTGCAACCTCGCCGACCTTAATTCGATACGAATGCGCTGATTATCAATTATTTACGTTTTGATAGTTTATTTCGAATCAACTACTTACATTACGTTCAAAAAGGTAACTATGGTATCCATTCCAAAAGCGATTAAAATAGTGCGTACTTCCAAAGCCTATACTTTTGAAATGTATTTGCAACGCGAAGAAGTATCCACAGAGAAACATGAATTTTATAACGGAAAAATAATTCAAATGCCTGATGGATCGCACACGCATAGCGAACTTGCTATGAATATCCGGAGTGCTATCAAAATGGTGATACGCCCATTGCCCCGAAAATACCGTTTATATTCGAGCGATTTGAAAATCCACATCGAATCAGCAGCTACAAGTGTGTATCCTGATGCCATCGTGATTTGCGAAACGCCTGAATTTTGGGGCAATCGAACTGATGTGATTGTAAATCCATTGGTGGTCATCGAAATATTGTCCCCTAAAACGCAAGCCTATGATAGATTAGGCAAATTTGAATTATATAAATTATTACCCAGTTTTCAAGAATACGTTTTAGTCAATGCGGATACACCTGCGGTTGAAACGCGCTTTCGAGAAGAAGATGACCTCTGGCGCATTCGCACGGTGACCGATTTACAACAAAAAGTATCGCTTCGTGCCTTAGGTGTAGAAATCTCAATGGCAGATATTTATGAGGATATTATTTTCCCAATCAAAAAAAGCAGTACCCAAAAATAAAATTCATTAGGTAAAAATAGGTCATCGTTTTGATAACGATGACCTATTTTTATCTAATTTTTTAAACGCAAAGCATTGATTGTCAAATATCCCAACAACATAAATGCTGATAATATGACTGCGACTCCAAGCGTTTGCGAATATTGTAATGGGTGCGTTAAAATTTGAATTTCAGCTTGAATCAATGCGAATGGTTTGGTTACAATATCCCATGAATTGAGTCGTTGAAAACGACCCATGAAAACCCCAAATCCGCCTAATCCTATCGCCAAAACGACAATTGACCAAGTAAATGTTTTGGAAAAATGCTGTTCTAAAAAATATTGTATTTCAAAAAGCGACGCATAACCCAACATTAAACCGTTCCATGCAAAAGTCATCATCATCATTACGTCGTACCAAAGCGGTACAGGTGCGCGATATTTCAAATGTAATAAATCTGTTACGATGTAGGGCGCGTTTGGAAAAAATAAAAGCCAAAAGAGTCCTAAAATGCCCGCACCGATGTAGGAAAAATTGGTTTTGTCCCGCGCCATTCGGTTTAACGCGATAGCGCACCAATACGGTATCCATGCTAAAAATAGATTCCAAACTAAGAATAAAAAAGTAGAATTAACGCCTCTTAATATTTTAAAATCATTCAACGTATTGAGCGTATTCCATTGAAAATCAATTAATTGCATTCTAAATAATATCATCAAACAACCAAAAATGCTGGTGATGAACAAATAAGTGAACGATAAAAATTGAGAACGGTCTCGAAAATATTTAGTTATTAAGTTTGTTATAAAAGTCATTTTTGGAATTAATTTTTTAAAAAATGAATTATTTTTGGCTAAATCGATTGAAGAAAAATAAACAGATTATCAATCCAAAAATCGGCGCAAGCGAACCATAAAAAGCAACTTGTCCACCAAATTTTTCAAATAATTTACCTGTAATGATGGAACCTGTCGTTCCACCTAATGCCGAAAAAACAACACTCAAACCTGCCATAGTAGCATGTTCTTGAATGGGTAATTTGCTTAAAATCAAAGAGTTAATCGCGGGATAAATGGGCGCAAGCAGCAATCCTATCAATGGAAAAATCCATGCTGCAAGGGGCGCGTCTGCCCAAGTTTGAACATTCGTAGATAAAACATTTTGTGCCAATGGAATCGCCAATAAAACCAAGCCCGCCGCCGACACCAAACAAACGCTCAAAACGGTCAACCAATTGAATCGCTGCATCACGAAACCTGCCAAAAATCGCCCTAACGCCGTTGAACCTGCCAAAATACTCGCCATTTGAATGCTCAATGCCGCAGGTAATTTTAAAATTTGGTTGTTAAAAGTTGGCAACCAAGACATGATACTTTGTTCAATTAAAACATATAAAAAAGCAGAAAATACAAAAGTCAAAACCAAAGGACGCGCCGCTAATCGAAACATTGCGGTAAAATCTTCTATCAATGGTCTATTTTCAACGGGCGTAATCGCAGATTCATCCAATGGGGCAGACCATAACAAGACAAATGCAAGTCCTGAAAGCACTGCTAACACATAATACACGTTCAACCATTGGGCATTTTGCACGGTTTCATCGTTGGAAACGAAGGCGGCGAAAATGAAATAACCTGTCAAAATCCCCACCATGAAAAAGGATTCAATGAAATTCATCAAACCTGCATGTTCTTTGGAATCGGTCGTCACCAAGCCAATGGTGGCATAAACCGACATTTTTATCAAGGCAAAACTGAATCCTGTGACCGCAAAAAGCAATTTGGTCATCCAAAAACTGCCTCCTGATAGCGGCATTGCCAAACAAATCGCAGTTACGGCGGCTAAGGCGAGTAGCATAGCGCGTTTGTAACCGATGCGCACCAAGTACGCGCCGAGCAAAAACGAAAAAAAGGCGATGCTTAAATCTTTAAAACCTTCTAAAATGCTTGCCGCCGATTGCGAAACGCCATATTGTCGCTGCACTTGCAGGATGACCGTTCCAACACTATTCAGCAAAATGGCGAATACGAAATAGTTGATGAATAATGATAATTTGATTTGCCAGTTTTTCATGAGTCGTAAAGAGATTGGTGGTAAAAAGTTTCAAATTAAGATGAATTGGAACGCGGATGACGCGGATTGGGCGGATTTTCGCGGATTTTTTTATTTTTATAATTCAAAAAAGCAAAATAAAATTTTACAAAAAATAAAAATCTGCGAAAATCCGCCCAATCCGCGTCATCCGCGTTCCAATAGTAGTTTAACGCGGTACTTCAATTGTTTTTATAATATCTTGTATCACTTCGCGGGTCGTGTAACCTTCCATTTCGCGTTCAGGCGTGAGGATAATCCGATGATTCAAAACAGGATAAGACACAAATTGTATATCATCTGGAATCACAAAATCGCGTCCGCGCAAAGCAGCCGTCGCTTTTGCCGTTTTTAACATCGAAAGAGACGCTCTCGGAGACGCGCCCAAGTACAAATCGCCATGATTTCGCGTTTTGCAAACAATCGCAGCAATATAATCTAACAATTCGTTCGAAATACGAACCTGTTCGACCAACGCTTGGGCAGCTCGCAATTCCGATTTAGTAACGACTTTATGCACCGTTTCTTTAACAACTTGTTTAAAATCATTTTTAAAACGACGCAAAATCTGTTGTTCTTCGGATTCGGACGGATATTCTAAGATGAGTTTAAACAAAAAACGGTCTAATTGCGCTTCGGGCAACTTGTAAGTACCTTCTTGTTCAATTGGATTTTGAGTTGCCACCACGAAAAATGGAAATTCCATTGGATAGGTTTTCCCATCCACCGTGACTTGTTTTTCCTCCATGACTTCAAAAAGGGCGGATTGCGTTTTCGCAGGAGCGCGATTGATTTCATCAATCAACACTAAATTTGAAAAAATGGGACCCGCATTGAAATGGAAAGCAGCCGTTTGCATATTTAAAACAATCGTTCCAACTACATCCGTTGGCATCAAATCAGGCGTAAATTGAATGCGACTAAAATCGGCATCAATTGTTTTAGCTAACAACTTAGCAATCAACGTTTTAGCAATTCCCGGTACGCCTTCTAACAAGACATGCCCGTCACACAACAAGGCTGTTAACAGCAATTCGGGCAACATTTCCTGACCAATAATCACTTTGGAAAGTTCCGTTTTGACTTTAAAATTCAGGTCTGCAATCATGCTCACATCCAATCGGTTTTGTCCCCAAGCATCGCCCATTGTATTAGATTCCATTTTTTTGTTTTGTAACACATAGAACACATAAGGTGACATAGGACACATAGGACATATAGAGGCATTTTTTATTTATTTTTACCTTATATAATGAATTTATAAATAAATTAAAGCCTCTATGTGTCCTATGTCACCCTATGTATCCTATGTGTTTACTATTTGCAATTTTTATAAAATATTTTTAATAAGCCATATAATTCTACGGCATCACTTTCAATGATATTTCGATTGTCAATCCGACGTTCAAATCCAAGAATCGTTTGCACAATTTGCGCATCAACGCCTGATTTGGCAATCAAAGCAGCTTGTGCAGGCGCGTTTTTTACAAACAATTGTTCTGAAATTCGATATTTTTCCCGAACAAAAATTTGAAAATATCGGAGCATTTCCGAACATAATTTTACCGAATCATTTTGCACAAAATATAAACGCCCAACGGTTTTAATAAATGCTAACGAATCATTCGTTTTAAGCGGCAAAACAGGTATCAATCGTTGTATTCGTTTAGCAGCAAAAATCATATACAAAAAAATACCCGCCAAAAAAAGATACCATGCCCAAGCCAACGGAGGTTGCGACAAAATGTATTGCAAGGGACTATTTTTATCAAATTGCCGATGTTTACCAAACCAATCATTCATTTTCTGACCTGCCGCATCAGGAAGGCGACTTGTTGGATCCCAATAAATCGTACCCTGCGTCAAATGTCCGAAAACTTTGGAAGTATAACGTAAATGATTGCTATCCAATAAGAAATAATTGGTAAAAAGAATTGGATTATTATGAAAATAAAAATTACCCTTACCATATTTGATTTTAGCAAAATTGACATATTTGTTTTGAAACGTGCCAAGTGTGGTCAAATGACGGGTTTTACATTGAGAGGTTATTGAATCAAGGTAATGCCATTGTGTCGATTGGGGTTTATTTTCAACAACATACTTATACGTAATCGCTTTATTTTCATGTAATTGTGGATGTGATAAATTCACATGTACTAAACTGTCTTGATACAATCCGTTCTGTTCAAAAAGATTCCACGGATTTAAAGGCAGTTGAAAAGTAGTATCACAATTTTCGGGGTCGATTTTTTCAAACAATTCTTGAGGTAAGACATTCGCCGCCAAAAAAACGGTATTGCCCTGCGCCACAAATCGCAACCATTGCGCAACATCCGCGCTATCGGCATACACCGCTTGCCCCACAAAAACGTAATTCGCATCCGTTTGTGTCGAATCCTTGAAGGCTTGATGAATGCGTTTCGACAACACTTCAAAGCGTTGATTCGGATAAGAACGCTTCAATAATTCCGTTATAACGAAAGTGTTATAAGGCTCTTTATTACCGTCTTGATATCGCTCTTGCCAATCGAAATGTGGATTTAAATGATTCCAAATCGCAAATACAGTTGTAAGTATCACAAATACAACGATTAATAAATAACCATTTCGAGACATATTATTTTGATATTTTAAATCATTGTTAAATTTTGATAGCGAATTTTTAAAACACATAGTTCACATAGGGAGGCATAGGACACACAGCAACAATTATTTATATATTTGTTTGTTTTGAGATGTAAAAAATCCTAAACCAATGGATTAAATCGAAGACATCTCTCTAAAAGATTGCCTCTATGTGTCCTATTGCTCCCTATGTGAACTATGTGTTTTAAAATCCAAGTTACAGTTTACCCAACCTTTATCATTTGTGGGTGTAAAAATAGCTCATTTCGTCTAATATTTGCATGATTTGTTCTAAAAAAAATCAAAAATAGGGATAGATTACGCAACCTTTACCGAAAAAGGGTTTCTATTTTATCATCATTCTATTCGAGTAAAATACATTTTGGAGCGAGTCAATCGGCACGATGATATTGTCCGCGCTTGTCAGCGAGCTGACCGAAAAGCGCAATTTGAGTTGTATCGACTCTATGCACGAGCGATGTACAACGTTTGTTTTCGCATGACGAATAGCGCGGAGACAGCCGAAGATGCTTTGCAAAATGCGTTTGCAGATGTGTTTCGGAAAATCGATTCGTTTCGATTTGAATCGACGATTGGGGCTTGGATAAAACGAATTGTGGTCAATCATTGCATCAATGAATTGAAAAAAAGACGATTATTTTTTGAATCGCTCGATGACCGCATTCATCCGTCTCCGATTGTGGAAGAAACGCAGATGCCCACCTCCACTTTAAATGTGGCGGCGATGCAAACGGCGATTGCGCAACTGCCTGAAGGGTATCGAGTCGTGTTCTCGTTGTACGCGATAGAGGGTTATGACCATGAAGAAATTGCAAGTATTTTGAATATATCGGAAGCTACCAGCAAATCGCAATACAGTCGTGCCAAAGCGAAATTGAGAGATGTCTTGAAATCGCCGCGCCATTTGATACAAGATGTTTGAATCTTGAAGCAAGAATTTTTAAAAAATACTATTTTTATTTTATATTTAAATCATCTAAAATGTCAGACCCGATAGAAGATTGGCTTGCGCAACATCGAAAAGATTTGGATACAGAACTTGTTCCGAAGGGCTTATGGGACAAAATTCAAAACAATTTGGAGCAAAATGTCCTTCCAAATCGGCTCATCGCCTTGCCTAAAACGACGCATTTGAAATGGTATCGGGCTGCTGCGGCTGCGATTTTGTTGATTGCAATGAGTACAGGTGCGGGGTGGTGGGTGCGCGATGCTCAAACGATGCCGATTGTGGAGACGCATTCGGAAGTGGAAATTACAGATGATTTACAGAAGGCAAAAGCCTTTTATGATGAAAAAATAAATGTAAAAGTCGCTGAGTTAGAAGCTAAAAACCCTGACCCGTCCGTGATGGCTGATTTAAAACAGTTGGATGAAGTCCAATTGGAATTGCGTCGGGAATTGGAAATTGCGCCGCGCAGCAGTCGGGAAGAAATTTTGAGGACTTTGATGGAAAATTATCACCATAAATTGAGCATTTTGGAACGCGTTTTAGAATATTCCGAACAAAATGCGGAAGAAAAATCTAATAGAAGGCAAAATGAACGTTTGTAGCATTTTTAACAAAATTTTATACTTCACTTTACTCTTGTCAACCCATTTGGCAAATGCTGAAAAAGTGACTCCAACCATGCTTACACCAGAAAGTATGGCGTGTTTTCCCCCTTTTCCTGCACCTGCGCCGACAACGCTTTTGAATGCAGATAATGAAAAATCCAATCCAGTCCACCAAGATTCGCTCGTTCAAGGAGGTGAATTGCAAGATTTTACACGCGTTTTTACAAAAACATTTAATATGAATGCCAATGAAACGGTTTTGCTGCATAATAAATATGGCAAAATCAATGTTTCGACGGGCGGCAATAGTAAGGAAGTGCGCGTCAATGTAACGGTGACCGTTCATGCGCAACAACAAGGCAAGGCAAATGAAGTGTTTGACCGCATTCAAATTAAATTTTCTCAAGATGCGAAAAGTGTCAAAACGGAGACGGTTATAGATGCTTCGGATTGTAGTCGAAAATGGTGGGATGAACAATCGGGCTGCGGCAACTCGGACTATTCCATTGATTATGAAGTCGTTATGCCCGTTGGAACGAAATTAAATATTAGTAATAAGTATGGCAATACAGCCGTCGCGCCTACGGGCAGTTCCGTTTCGATAGACCAAAAATATGGGAATTTCAAATTGGAGGGTGCAACCGAAGCGACGATTGCTTTGGGTTATGGTACAGGCATCATTACGAAATGTGCTACTTTGACTGGAAATATTGGCTATGGTACCTTTCGGGTTGATAATGCAAATGATGTTTTGATAAAAAGTAAATTTTCAAAATTAAAATTGCAAAATGTGCATCATGTCAATCTAAATTCGACGTATGATGATTGCGTTGTGGGTAAAGCAACGACTTTAAATTTGGAGACCCGATATGGTGATTTTAATATTAATCAAGTCAATCATTTGACGGTGGAAAGTCATTATACCAATTTTCGAGTGGCGCGGCTTGATAATGATGCAGATTTTTCGACGATGTATGGTTCGGTGAAGATTGAAAAATTGTTGCGCCATTTTGGAGAAGTGTATTTGAAAGGCAATTATACGGATTTTATGGTGGGTATTGAAGAAGGTGCGCAATATCAATTGGATGCGTCTGGTGCGTATGCGGACATTCAAAAACCTGCTAATTTCCAACAAAATATTAGTAAATCTAATGGTAAATTGCGCACGATTCAAGGTAAATCGGCAGGTGCGGCAAATCCCAAGAGTATTATTCGTGCCAATGTAAAGTATGGCGATTTGATAATTCGATGACTGGAATGTTACAGAAACTTCACCGCTTTTATCTAATTGAGCGTAAAACCCCGATGCCTTCAGGCTCGGGGATGTAAGCGAAGTTGTTTTGGTTATCCTTGTTCTGCAATATACTTTTTGATGGTTTCGGTACTGGCATCCCCTGTTGAACA
>JAAFJT010000126.1:5306-10196 GCA_013298955.1 Chitinophagales bacterium | reverse complement strand
AAGTTTACGACCCGAAAAATGATTTTCTTTCACCTTATAATGCGTATTTAGTGAATAGTTATTGTCATGCATGGAGTTGTACGCCCGTTTATTTCATTCGGAAGTACCCGCAAATTTTTCAAAAATAGTGAACTGCGAATGATTTAAATAATTTATATAAATGAAAAAAATAATATCAACATTCACATACATTTGCGTCTCGCTGATAATACAGGCGCAAAACCCTCTTTTACCCAATTTCCAAACGCCGCCAGATGCCGCAAAACCGCGTGTCTGGTGGCACTGGATGAACGGCAACATTACCAAAGACGGCATTCAAAAAGACCTTGAATGGATGAATCGGGTTGGAATCGGTGGATTTCAAAACTTTGATGCGAATCTATTCACGCCTGTTGTCGTGCCTAAAAAGTTAGTTTTTATGACTCCCGAATGGAAAGAGGCATTTAAATACACGACGGATTTAGCTCAAAAGTTGAATTTGGAAATGGCGATTGCAGGTTCACCGGGTTGGAGCGTTACGGGTGGTCCTTGGGTTGAACCCAAAGATGGCATGAAAAAATACGTTTGGACGGAAACGCGAGTCAAAGGTGGCGAAGTTTTCAAAGGCGTTTTACCTAAACCTGCGGATAATATCGGCAAATTTCAAGATGCGCAACTCAATTCAGCCTCTTTTTTAGGTGGTTTCATTGGGCAACAACCCACTTTCTATCAAGATGCGCTTGTTATTGCGTATCAGTTGCCCAAAAAGGAGGTTTTTTTTACGACATTAAACCCCAAAATCACATCCAGTGGAGGGCAATTTCAATTGAACGATTTGACCGATGGCAAATTAAGCAACCCCGTTTTTTTACCGCCGATGAAGGTGGGCGAAGAGATGTGGTTACAATACGAATTTGAAACGCCTCAAACGTTCAAAGCATTTTCTATTGCAGGGGCGGTTCAAAGTGCGATGCAAGATTTTGAAGGCGGGCCACTCAACCGTTCTTTGAAAGTGAGTGATGATGGAGTTCAGTTTAAAGAAATCACCCAATTAACTGGAAGTACGGTTCCATTCAATACGGTAAGTATTGCGCCCACGACGGCAAAATATTGGCGCATGGCGTATAAAACCTTGCCGCCGCCGTTCAATCTTTTCGCGGCGATGGCAGGAGGCAATCCAATGGGTGAAAAATCCGATGGGGTCAACATTGCAGAATTTGTGTTACACAACACAGACCGCATGGATCAAGTTGAAGACAAAGCAGGTTTTACGCCTTGGAAAGAGGATAATAAAACGGTTACGCCCAAAAATGCAGATGCGATTGCGCCCGAAATGGTGATAGATTTGACTGCTACATTGAAAACAGACGGTCGTTTGGAATGGACGGCACCCGCAGGTAATTGGGTGATTATGCGTTTTGGTTATTCGTTGACGGGTCGTCAAAATCATCCTGCATCGCCCGAAGCGACAGGTTTAGAAGTGGATAAATTGGATAAAGAAGCGGTCAAAAAGTACATCAATACCTATTTGGACATGTACAAAGATGCGACAGGCGGCGCAATGGGTGAAAAAGGGCTTCAATATATGATTTTGGACAGTTACGAAGCGGGGCACATGACTTGGACAAAATCATTTCCCGACGAATTCGCCAAACGACGCGGCTACGACCTTAGAACTTGGATGCCTGTCTTAACGGGCAGGGTCGTCAAAGATGCCGAAGCCAGTGAAAAATTTCTTTGGGATTTCAGAAAAACGATTGGCGAATTGATTGCAGAAAATCATTACGATGCGATTGGCGAAGAATTGCATAAACGCGGCATGAAGCGTTACACCGAATCGCATGAAGATAAACGGATTTATTTAGCGGACGGCATGGATGTCAAACGAAATGCGGATATTCCAATGGCGGCGATGTGGACACCTGGCAGTTTGGCGGGTGGCGGAAACGAAGAAATTCGCAGTGAAGCCGATATTCGAGAAGCGGCATCGGTTGCGCACCTTTACGGGCAAAATATTGTTGCGGCAGAATCCATGACTTCCATACAAAATGCGTTTTCATGGCATCCTGAGAAATTGAAACGCACCGCAGATTTAGAAATGGCTTCGGGTTTGAACCGTTTCGTCATACACACGTCGGTACATCAACCGTTGGATGATAAAAAACCGGGATTTTCACTCGGACCGTTTGGACAATATTTCACGCGCCAAGAAACTTGGGGTGAGCAAGCCAAACCTTGGATGAGTTATTTAGGACGGAGCAGTTATTTGTTGCAACAAGGCAAATTTGTGGCGGATGTGTTGTACTATTATGGTGAAAACACCAATCTTACATGGCGTTTCAAGGAAAAATTGGCAGATGTGCCTGTTGGTTACGAATACGATTTTGTGAATGCGACCGCCTTGAAAGAGATTGTTCAAGTCAAAAATGGTAAATTGGTTACACCAAGTGGTATGAGCTATTCGGTTTTGGTCTTGGACGAAAGTGCTAAAACAATGACTTTGCCTGTATTGCGTAAAATCAGAGATTTAGTTAAAGTAGGTGCTAAAATCGCGGGTGTAAAGCCTGAAAAATCACCAAGTTTGATGGATGATTCTGCTGAATTTCAAAATATTGTAAATGAAGTTTGGGGAAAAGGAACGGTGACTGCTGCTGACGCATTGAAATTAGCGAATATTCAAGAAGATGTATTGGTTAGCAATGCTCAAAACAAAATTTTATATGTTCATCGTCAATTGGCTGACCAAGAAATCTATTGGTTGAATAACAGAGGTGAAAATCCAACCGATGCAGAAATTAGTTTCAGAATCGCAGGAAAAGTACCCGAAATTTGGAATGCGCAAACGGGCGAGGTCGAAAAAGTTTCTTACAGAAGCAAAGAGGGTCGAACGACGATTTCATTACATTTTGAATCTTGGGATGCGTATTTCATTGTGTTCAAAGACAATGCGCCGACTTCGTTTACCATGCAAAAACCTGTTGTAAAACCGATTGTCAAAGTAGAAGGTGTTTGGAAAGTGGATTTTCAAGCGGAAAGAGGCGCACCGCAAAGTGCAAATTTCACTAAATTGCAATCATGGACTGAAAATGCAGATACAGGTATCAAATATTTTTCTGGTACGGCAACGTATTCAACTACGTTTAAAGCACCAAAATTAGTCAAAGGTGCGACGTATGAAATTGATTTAGGCGAAGTTAAAAATTTGGCAGAAGTGGTTTTAAACGGTAAATCATTAGGCATTATTTGGAAAAAACCATTTAAAATGAATTTGGCAGCTGCGTTGAAGAAGGGTCAAAATACATTGGAAATCAAGGTAACGAATCTTTGGGTGAACCGAATTATTGGCGACCAACAACCCAATGTTACCAATAAAATAACCTTTACGACGATGCCTTTTTACAAAGCGGATGCGCCATTATTGCCATCGGGCTTATTGGGACCTGTGACAATTTTGATGAAAAGTAATTAACAATGAAACACATAGGTCACATAGGTTGACAGAGAACACATAGGGCATTCATTGAATATAAACATCTGGAATAAATGCCCTATGTATCCTATGTCAACCTATGTGTCCTATGTCAACCTATGTGTCCTATGTGTTTAAAAAAACAATCTTTATGCAAGTTATTTTGGGTATTTTATACCACACCATCGGTGGTATTTCATCGGGCAGTTTCTATATGCCTTTCAAAAAGGTGAAAGGATGGGCATGGGAAAGTTTTTGGATAGTCGGCGGACTGTTTTCATGGCTTATCGTGCCGCCGATTGCAGCGTATTTGACGATTCCAAACTTTTCAAACATTATCAGCACGGCAAGCGGCGATGTCAAATCCTTTGTTTTCCTCATGGGATTACTTTGGGGCATTGGCGGGTTGACGTATGGCTTAGGTGTGCGCTATTTGGGTATGTCGTTAGGAAATTCGATAACCTTAGGATTTTGTTCGGCATTTGGGGCGTTAGTGCCAGCGATTTACTACACTTTCAACCCAACAACAGGTAAAACTTCTCTTACTGACATGTTACAACATTCGGGAGGACAATTAGTTTTATTGGGCGTGTTGGTTTGCATTATCGGAATCGCCATTTCTGGCAAAGCGGGCATGATGAAAGAAGCCGAATTAGATAAGGAAAGTAGTCAAAAAAACGAATTTAGTTTGGTCAAAGGCTTGATAATCGCTGTTTGTTCTGGGATATTGAGTTCCTTTTTCAATTTTGGGATTGAAGCGGGCAAGCCAATGGCGGCTGAAGCGGTTAAACAAGGCTTCAATCCATTGTTTCAAAACAATGTGACTTACGTTGTCTTGTTATGGGGCGGTTTGACGACGAATTTAATATGGTGTTTTTATTTAAACTATAAAAACAAGACTTTCAAGGATTACACCAATTCCAATACACCAATTGTTTCAAATATTTTGTTTTCGGGACTTGCTGGAACGATGTGGTTTTTACAATTTTTCTTTTACGGGATGGGCGAGAGCAAATTAGGAAATGGCGCAAGTTCATGGATTTTGCACATGGCGACCATTATTTTAACCGCAAATATTTGGGGATTGTATTTGAAAGAGTGGTCGAATGTGAGCGAAAAAGTGTTTAGAACTTTTGTGCTTGGGATTGCGACGATTTTATTATCTATAGTCATTGTTGGCTACGGCAATTCTTAAACACATAGGTCACATAGATTATATAGGACACATAGCGTGATTTTTTTAAATATATTAAAATATCATAAATAAATAGGCTATGTGTACTATGTAACGCTATGTAACCTATGTGTTAACCAATTTATTATCTATAGTCATTGTTGGCTACGGCAATTCTTAAACACATAGGTCACATAGATTATATAGGACACATAGCGTGATTTTTTTAAATATATTAAAATATCATAAATAAATAGGCTATGTGTAC
>JAAFJT010000126.1:0-5296 GCA_013298955.1 Chitinophagales bacterium | reverse complement strand
TTTATTATCTATAGTCATTGTTGGCTACGGCAATTCTTAAACACATAGGTCACATAGATTATATAGGACACATAGCGTGATTTTTTTAAATATATTAAAATATCATAAATAAATAGGCTATGTGTACTATGTAACGCTATGTAACCTATGTGTTAACCAATTAATTATACCTATAATGAATTTGAAATTGAATCATGTAAGCTACTTATGGGATGACGCAAAAGCCGCAACCATGGCAGGCGACGAAGTAGCCTTATTCATTTACCGTTCCAACTTATTAGGCGCAGATTTGCGCCTAACGAATTACGGCGGCGGCAATACGTCCGTGAAAATTATGGACAAAGACCCCTTAACAGGCGAATCGGTCGAAGTCATGTGGATAAAAGGCTCTGGCGGAGACCTCGGAACGCTCACGCAAGGAGGTTGCGCGGCACTTTACCTTAAAAGATTGCGCAGTTTAGAAAACGTTTATCAAGGTGTTGAGCAAGAGGATAAAATGGTCGCGCTATTCAATCATTGTATTTTTGATTTAAATTCAAAAGCACCTTCGATTGATACGCCGTTGCATGGTTTTTTGCCATTCAAGCACATTGACCACTTACATCCCGATGCGTCTATTGCATTTGCCGCCGCAAAAGATGGAAAACGCCTTACCGAACAAGTTTTTAAAGGTGAAATTGGTTGGGTCGGTTGGCAGCGTCCAGGATTTGAGTTAGGGTTGCAACTTCGGGCGTGTTTGCAGGAAGCCGCATCCAAAGGCATTAAATTAAAAGGAATTATGTTAGGTTCTCATGGATTGTTCACATGGGGCGATACGGCGTATGAAAGTTATGTCAATAGTTTGGAAGTGATTGAAAAATGTGCTATTTTTATTGAATCGAATGCGGGTAAAAAGCGACCTGTTTTTGGTGGTCAAAAAGCTGAATACGTTTCGGAAACTTTGAAAGTTTCCGAAACGTTAGCGAAAGCCGCTAAAATTGCACCGATTTTAAGGGGTTTTTGTTCGTCTGAACGCAAGATGATAGGACATTTTACGGATGATTTAAAAGTTTTAGAATTCATTCATTCCAATGATTTGGACAAATTAGCTCCAATGGGAACGTCTTGTCCTGACCATTTTTTAAGAACTAAAATCGCGCCTTTGGTTTTAGACCCGAAAAAAGCAACGGATAAAGCGTATTTAGAAACGGTTTTTACGGCTTATCGCAACGATTATCGGGCTTATTACGCTGCTTGCAAGCATCCAAACAGTCCCGCAATACGCGATGCGAATCCCGTTGTAATTTTATATCCGACGGTTGGCATGTTCACCTTTGCGAAGGATAAAACGACAGCGCGTTTAGCATCAGAGTATTACATCAATGCAATAAATGTAATGCGAGGTGCAGAAGCGATTTCTGAATATACTTCCTTGCCGCGTCAAGAGGCATTCAACATTGAGTATTGGCTTTTGGAGGAAGCAAAACTACAAAGAATGCCGAAACCAAAACCATTAACAGGTCGAGTAGCGTTAATAACGGGTTCGGCGGGCGGTATTGGCAAAGCGATTGCAAAAAAGTTGGCGGAAGAAGGTGCGTGTATCATGCTCAACGACATCAATGAGGAGCGTTTGAACGATGCTAAAAATGAATTTTTAAAACGTTTCGGCAAAGATAAAGTTGCAACCACCTTGTTAGACGTGACGAATTCCAAATCTGTTGCGGACGCGCTTGAAAATACAGCTTTGGCATTTGGCGGTGTTGACATTATCGTGAATAACGCTGGCATTAGCCTTTCCAAAGGTTTGACGGAACATTCTGTTGCGGATTGGGACAAAATATATGATATTTTGGTAAAAGGGCAGTTTTTAGTAAGTCGTGAAGCCGTTGAAACGATGCGTAAACAAGGTTTTGGAGGTGATATTGTGAATATTGTTTCTAAAAATGCCGTTGTTGCGGGTGCGAACAATGCGGCTTATGGTTCTGCGAAGTCGGCTCAAGCCCATTTGACGCGCCTTTTGGCGGCAGAATTGGGTGCGGATAAAATTCGCGTTAATACCGTGAATCCAGATGCTGTAATTGTGGGTTCCAATATTTGGGCAGGTGGCTGGGCGGAAGGTCGTGCGAAAGCGTATGGCGTGACGGTTGCTGAATTGCCCAATTATTATGCGAAACGGACGCTTCTTGGCGAAATTATATTGCCTGAAGACATTGCAAATGCAACATTTGTGCTTGTAAGTGGTTTGTTAAACAAATCAACGGGCAATGCTTTAAATGTTGATGGTGGTGTTGCGATGGGCTTTTTGCGTTAGCATTTTTTGAAATAGGATGCTGATAATTTGAAGGATGAAAAAGATATTCAACAATATTCTTTTTGTCCTTCAAATCATCAGCATCCTATTTCAAAAATGATAAATAAATGATAATCAATTATTTAGATTTTACATTAAATTAAAAATGGAATTAAATCAACACGATATTGCTGCGCACAATGAAGCGCATTACGCCAAACATAAAAAACGGTTAGATTTTCTATGTTCAGAAATCGAAGGAGAACGCGCTATTCTTCAAAAATTAATAGATTTTCAAATTGCGATTCCATCATGGGCATTAGGAACGGGCGGAACTCGTTTTGGGCGATTCCCAAGCGGCGGTGAACCGCGCAATTTGGAAGAAAAAATAGCTGATGTCGGTTTGTTACACGCCTTAAATGCGTCAAGTGGAGCGATTTCGTTGCACATCCCTTGGGATATTCCCCAAAATCCAACTGCAATCAAGGCATTAGCGGCGCAACATGGTTTAAAATTCGATGCGGTCAATTCCAATACATTTCAAGACCAAGCCAATCAAAAACATTCGTATAAATTTGGTTCGTTGCAACACGCTGACAAAATGGTGCGTCAACAAGCGATTGACCATAATATTGAAGTGATTCGGCATGGTGAAGCATTGGATTCAAAATCCATAACGGTTTGGTTATCAGACGGTTCGTGTTTTCCAGGACAGCTAAATTTCAGAAAAGCGTTTCAACGAACGTTAGGAAGTTTGCAAGAGATTTACGCAAAAATGCCTGCGGATTGGAAAATGTTTATCGAATACAAAGCATTTGAACCCAATTTTTATTCCATGACAGTTGGCGATTGGGGACAATCTTTATTGTACGCGCAAAAGCTTGGAAATCAAGCCTTTACATTAGTGGATTTGGGACACCACTTGCCGAATGCGAATATTGAACAAATTGTTGCATTACTGATGATGGAAGGCAAATTAGCAGGTTTTCATTTCAACGATAGCAAATATGGCGATGATGATTTGACCGTTGGCAGCATCAATCCGTATCAATTGTTCTTGATTTTCAATGAGTTAGTGGATGGAATGGATGTGCGCGGCATGAATCATGCGACCGATTTAGGCTGGATGATTGACGCTTCACATAACGTAAAAGATCCATTAGAAGATTTATTGCAATCCATTGAGGCAATTATGCAGGCTTATGCAAAATCATTGTTAGTCAATCGAAAAGCGTTGAATCAAGCGCAAAATGAAAATGATGTGGTACGTTGTCAAGAGATTTTGCAAACGGCGTATCAAACAGATGTGCGTGCATTGGTTGCTGAAGCGCGCTTGCGTTCGGGTGCGGCAATTGACCCATTAAATTTATTTAGGAATTCAAAAATCAGAGCAGCCTTAATCAAAGAGCGCGGAGCAAAAACAATCGCAACAGGTCTTTAAAACAGACACGAATTTCACGAATTTTCACGAATGATTTGTGGAAATTCGTAAAATTCGTGTCCTAATCTGAAATCGTATGGTTCTTATTTTTGATATTGGCAAAACGAATAAAAAAGCCTTTATTTTTGACGAAAATTATCAAATCGTTTGGCAAGAATCAGTCAATTTGCCCGAAACGACTGATGAAGATGGCGATATTTGTGAAGATATTGCCTTGTTATCAGCATGGATTACGGCTATTTGGGAAGCAATTCAATCCGAATATCCCATAAAAGCGATTAATTTTAGCACCTACGGGGCGACTTTGGTGTATTTGGATGAAAATGGAAAACCGCTTACACCTATATATAACTATCTGAAACCGTACCCGAAAGATTTGAAAAACCAATTTTACAAAAAATATGGTGGCGAAGAAAACGTTTCGGTTACGACGGCATCACCTGTTTTAAGTAGTTTGAATGCTGGTATGCAACTTTATCGGCTCAAAATGGAGCAACCAAATGTATTTGAGAAAGTAAAATATTGTTTGCACCTGCCACAATATGTAAGTTCTTTGTTAACTCAAAAATGTTTTACAGACATTACAAGTATTGGTTGTCATACTAATTTTTGGGATTTTAACCAAAAAACATATCATTATTGGGTTGCAAGTGAAAATTTAACGCATCTTTTACCAACAATTCATCCTACACAAGCTGCTATTTCAACGGTTTTAAATTCAAAAAAAATTGCGATTGGCATTGGATTACATGATAGTTCGGCGGCATTGATTCCGTATTTGTTACAATTTAAAGAACCTTTTTTACTTTTATCAACAGGTACTTGGAATATTGCATTGAATCCTTTTAATGATAATCCATTGACTTACAATGAATTACAACAAGATTGTTTATGTTATTTGGCTTACAATGGGCGACCTGTGAAAGCATCACGTCTTTTTGCGGGTTACAATCATGAGGTTAGAACCAAACAATTGGCAACCCGTTTTAAAGTATCGTTGGATTATTACAAGACGATTTGTTATAATCCAACTGTTATAACATCATTGCGTTTGGAATCATTGGAAATCAATGAGTTACAAGGTTTTGAAGATTATGAAATGGCGTATCATCGTTTGGTCTTAGAAATTGTAAATCAACAAATAGATGCTATTCATTTAATACTTGATTCAAAATCAAAAATTAAACGTCTATTTGTAGATGGCGGCTTTGCAAACAATGAAATTTTCATGTTATTATTGGCAGCAGGCTTTCCAGATTTAGAAATTTTTGCGGCTGAAATCGCACAAGCATCTGCGCTTGGTGCTGCGGCTGTGATTCATGATGATTGGAATTCAAAACCAAATGTTTATCCACCGATTCGTTTAAAAAAATATTGACTTGGATTTATTGGATTATAAGTAATTGAAATTAAACAAGTTATACCTGCTATGGAGTATAACGTTTGGAGGTTTTAAAAACCTCCAAACGTTGTTGTCTGTTAACTACTTAGCACAATCCAATAAATCCATAAAAATTCAAGTTTGAAATTTAATATATGAAATTATCTTATAATTCAAATTATCCATCTATTGACGACTTGCGGGA
>JAAFJT010000125.1 GCA_013298955.1 Chitinophagales bacterium | reverse complement strand
ACGGTCGTTTCGAGGTAACATTTGCATTGAATCGCCCAATAATCGCCTTCAAACGTCTTTGCAACGAGGTCAATGCCCGTATCCGAACCGCCTAAATCGTTTTTGGCAGGAAACGCGTCCCATAACCAAACGTTTTGAAACCGATGTGCATATTTGGGGTCGGTTTGCAGAAAGGCTTGCATTAAACGTTCAAACCGTTCGCCTTTGTCGCGTTCGGAGAAGGAATCTTTTCGATAGTTGTCGAGGATAGCGTTGAAACTCATATTGAAATGTTGTCTTGGAAAATGGAAACGCAAAGATAATCATTTCAAATAAGTTTGAGTGAAGCAACCCGATTGCCTTTTGTATTCTTGCATACAAAAAATTATCGCCGCCAGATAGTTGTCCATAAAACATCGGTTTCGCCTGCGACTTCCAAACCTGCATTTCTACCCGTTCCTTCATAAATCAATTGGTCTTTTTCAAAAAAACGAATGTGAATCATCGCTTGTAAACTTTCACTCATTTTGCCCGTCATTTCGCCTTGAATCGGTGAAATGAGGTTGCCTGTTCCTGCTTTGGTCGCGCTGATGTCCAATTGATATTGACGGTCTTTAAAACTTAAAAAGACTTGATTATCAACCAGTTGTGCTTTCATTTTTGCTCCTGTATAGGTTGCAAAACGATGTAATTTGCCTTTAAACCAAAACCCAACAATGTATCCAATAAAATGCATTCCCAAAAACGGAATATGCGCAACCGACGCAATCAACGAAATCGGTGCATTCAAATCATTGTTAAAATGATTGGTTTGCAACCAAATCCAACCGCGTGGAAACGAAATGCCCCAATCTTTCTCTATATAACCGCGCCCGCCTCCAAAATCAACGCTTTTCCCATCGATTTCCAGCGAACCTGTAATCGTGTGGTTCAAACTCACGACTCCATGATAGCATTCCATAAACGGCACAAACGAAAACCAACCCATAATCCCGGGCGCACCCAACATCTTTGTCCAAGGCGTTGTATTTTGAAAAGTCAAACAGCCTTTGATATTCGGCAAATTAATTTTTAAAGATTGCGTAGAAAATTGATTATCAGCCAATTGTAAATTAAAATCAAACTCAGAAGGAACGAAATCACTTGCCTCAAAACGATGGTATTCAGACGTACATTGTTTTCCATTCAAGACTTGTAGGAACGCATGTGCCTTCCCATCCCGCGCCATTGAAATACCGGGAATGAAAGCAAAAGCGTATTGCTCCGTTTTATCGACGATTTTAAGATACCAACCTTCAAAATATCGGTTCGTTTTGCCCCAACCGTGATACATATCGGGTTGCCAAGTGGCGCGTAGGCGGCGAATCAAATGCTTCATTGAATTTATATGATTTTGATAATTTTCAT
This sequence comes from Chitinophagales bacterium, assembly GCA_013298955.1. Classification (GTDB taxonomy): domain Bacteria; phylum Bacteroidota; class Bacteroidia; order Chitinophagales; family Saprospiraceae; genus JAAFJT01. Next base: position 8,830 of record JAAFJT010000125.1, on the reverse strand, counting down.
TCATAACAATAAATACATCAATTAGTTATGAATCGAATCAGGAATTAAGCAGTAATCTCCGCTTTGGAAAAGGTTCGAAATAAGATGCTTCTGCTTGGAAGGATTACAAGGATTTTTGGAGTTCTCCTTGGGTTCTGCAACCGAAACCATCCTTCAAATCTTTGAAATCATACGCATCCTATTTAAAAAATTTCCCAAAGCGGAAACTGCTGAGAATAAACGCGTTAACGCAATCCTAATCTATGCTCATTATCAACCAAATATCCATTCCAAACGTTACTTTTGCGGGCAAATGCCAAACGTTACCCTTAAAATTTATTTTTTGTATATGAAAATTTTTAATTTAAATAACAAATCAGCCTTTTACGCGCTGCTGATGCTTGTTTGTAATGGTTTTTGGGGTTGTATCACGATTCCAAATCGCTTTTCGGTTATTGCGCCCGGTTATTGGCGCGCCGAATTGCAATTAGACGACAAAACCATTGCGCCGAATCGATTGCCATCCAATGCTTTTGAAAAAATAAATGTGCGTTTCGAGGAAGCCACAGGTGGTGCATTACCGTTTTTGATGGAGGTCAAATATATGAATGACACGGCGTTTACCATCGAACTTATCAACGCAAGTGAACGGATTTTGGTCAAAAGTGATGAAATAAGTTTCGGGCGCGACCGAAAAACGGGAAAAGATACGTTGATGATTCGTTTTCCGATTTACGATAGTTATATTAAAGCGATTTATAATGAAAAAGTGATGGAAGGCGATTGGGTGGTTCCAGCTAAAAAATTATCCATTCCGTTTGTGGCGCATAATGGTCAAAATCATCGGTTTACGACGTTGGCAAAAAAACCAAAAGCGGATTTGACGGGGGCTTGGGAAACCACTTTTGGGGTGGGCGATTCGATTCCAGAAAAAGCCATTGGTGAATTTAAACAAACGGGCAATCAATTGACAGGGACTTTTCGCACCGAAACGGGCGATTATCGGTTTTTGGAAGGCGAAATTCAAGCCGATAAAGTGTATTTATCGTGTTTTGATGCGGCACATGCCTTTCTTTTTGAAGCCAAATGGCATGTGGGCGATACATTGACGGGCATTTTTCGGTCGGGCAGAAGTGCCAAATCCATTTGGACGGCGGTGCGTAATAAAAACTTTCAATTGCGCCAAGCCGATAGTTTAACGTTTTTGAAACCGGGTTACAAGACGCTTGATTTCAAATTTAAAACGCCAGAAGGGGCAGAAATCAGTCCAAACGCGCCTGAATATCAAGGAAAAGTTAAAATTATTCAAATTATGGGCAGTTGGTGTCCGAATTGTAAGGATGAAAGTCGATTTTTGGTAGGGTATTTGCGGGATAATCCGAGTATTCCCGTTGCCGTGATTGGGCTTGCATTTGAACGCTCGCCCGAAAGTGCGCAGGAGCAAATAAAAACATATCGCGCTAAAATGAACATTCCTTATGCGATTGCAATCGCTGGGACTTCCACTAACAAAGAAGAGGCTGCTAAGGCATTGCCTGCATTAAACCATGTCATGGCTTATCCGACAACGATTTTCATGGATAAAAAAGGCGTTGTTCGCAAAATTCATACAGGGTTTGATGGACCCGCAACAACTGAATACCCGAAATTTGTACGAGAATTTGACGTTTTTGTGAAGCAATTAGCGAATGAAAAATAAAAAATTATTAATATAATAACCGCAATAGAACCGTTTGGAGGGTTTAAAACCCTCCAAACGGTGTAAAAAGGAATGATCCTTTTTTTTTAACAGACTATTGAGTCACTATCTTATCAGACAAAACTTACCAAATTATATTTTAAAAAAGATTAGGTAAAAAGAGAAAACCCGAATCTTAACTTTCAACATCCAAATCATTATGTCGTATTCTAAATTAATTATTGCGTATTGTGTAGAAAACCAATATGTTGTCTCAAAAATCGCTGCTGCTATTGCTACGCGATTGCCTGTTGAAAAAATCGTTTTTGACGATAAATCTGGTATTGAGACGTTGAAAAAAGAAGTGGCAGCGAGTCCGAATGCGCCTGTCCTTTTGCTGATAACAGACAATTTTCTCAAAGCAGAGACTTGTATGAATGACGCATTAGGCATCGTGCAGGAGTTGGGCAATAAAAAACGCTTGATTCCAGTGGTGGCAGATGGCACGTATCAGAAAGGGGATTCGGGCGAGTACGCGAGTGTGCCGACTTCGTTTGAACGGGTGAGCAATGTCATCCAATATATGAATTATTGGCAAGACAAATATTTAGAATTGCGCCGCATGCGTCCCGAAGATGAGTATGCTCATGCGGAAAAAGTGCGGGTTGCGCGGGGCATTTCGACCGATATTGGCGAGATGTTGCGCTACATGCGCTCCATTGATTATTGGGTTTATGACCAATTGTTAGCGCGGGATTTTGCGCCCCTGTTTACGCATTTGGGCGTGAGTGTGCCTGTGCGCAAGGAGCCGTCTGATAGTATTGCTATCAAATATACGGTGCAACCGCCTGTGGAAAGCAAACCGCCGTCGGAGTCGAAAAAACCGTCTGAAGTGTCGATTCCAGAGCCGTCTGTGCAAAAAGCACCGACTGAAAGCAAAAAAACAGAGCCGATTGTGGTTAAAAAACCGGAAATGGCTCCTGTGGAAGAGCCTGCTTTGGTTTCGGTGGGCAATGGCATCTATGCGGAACCGATGCGCAATCAAGCAAATGGGTCTCCTTTCGATAAAAAAGATTTAGAATCGCGTTTCCGCGAATTGATGAATAGTGGTGTGGATTCGCCGTCGATGTTGGAAACCTTGATTGACGATATTAAAAAACAGAAAAAAGGAGAACCTGCCACTTCCAATGGCAGTAGTAATGGAAATGGTTCGATGAATGGCAGTGCGAAACCACCTGCTTACACGGATGATAATGGAAAATCATTAGATACGAGTCCTTTATTTGAGGTCAAATTGAATGGAAATGGGAAATCGAATGGGCAAAATGGGCATGTTGTAAACAATGGTTCGGAGCGTAAAGATGCTGAAATCAAGCGACTTGCCGCAGAACAGGCGGAAAAAGAAACGCTTTTGGCTGCTGCAAAAGCCCAAAAAGAAGCGGAAGAAGCGCGTTTAGCCAAAATGCAACAAGCTGAAGAAGCAGTACGGTTAGCCAAAATCCAACAAGTGGAAGATGCAGCGCGGTTAGCCCAAACCCAACAAGCGGAAGAAGTAGCACGTTTAGCCAAAATCCAACAAGCCGAAGAAGAAGCGCGTTTAGCGAAAATCAAACAGGAAAAAGCCGCCGCAGATGCCCGTTTAAAAGCTGAAATGGCTGCTAAAACCCCGATTCCGCGTCCGCCGTTTGCGCCTTTGGAAAATGTGCCGACTGAAGAAGCCATTCGATTGATTCAAAGTGGTAGGGCTGAAGAAGGATTCTTCATTTTCAAAAATATGTTGGATAAAAATCCAAAACAAAGTGATTTGCGGTATCAATACGCGTCTTTGTTGGCGCAAAACATGCGTTTTGGGGAAGCGGTGAAGCAATTGGAAACGTTGGTTCAAAATACGCCAACTCATTGTGATGCCTATGTGATGTTGGCATATTTGGCTGAACAAAACAAAAGTTATCCGACATCCAGAACGTATTTGGAAAAAGTCGTCGCTGTAAATCCTGATTATCCGGGCATTTATTACAAATTGGGCTTGTTGAACAATGAACATTTCAAAGGACAGCGCAAAAATGCAGGTAAATATTTCAAAGAAGCCTTCCTCAGAGACCCGCAAAATGCAGATGCGTATTATCAACACGCGGTTATCAAATTGGAAGTTGATGGGAATTATGAATTAGCCATTTCGCATTTTGAAAAAACATTGGAACTCAATCCGAGACATCCAAAAGCGAATTTTGATTTGGCAACGGCGTTTTATGAGCAAGATGATAAACCGAATGCGTTTAAATTTTATCAACAAGCGTGTTTCGTGAATCCGATTTACAAAACGGATTATAATGATGAGATTTTTAAATATGAAATCCCGATTACGGCACTCGCGGAAGTGCATAATCCGAATGCGGATAAAGTCGTCTTGATTACAGGCGCGACTTCTGGGATTGGACGGGCTACGGCGGAAGTTTTTGCGCGGAATGGGTTCAAATTGATTCTCACAGGGCGCAGAGAAGACCGTTTAGAGGAAATCAAAAATGAATTTACGGAAGAACACCGCAATCTTATCCAAACCTTGAATTTCGATGTGCGCAATTTGGATGCCGTGAAAAAAGCGATTGCAACCTTAGACCCCGAATGGCGGAATGTGGATATTTTGATTAATAATGCGGGATTGGCAAAAGGTTTATCGCCGATTCATGAAGGCGATGTGGAAGATTGGAATGCGATGATTGATACGAATATCAAAGGTTTGTTATACGTAACACGCGCTATTGCACCGTATATGGTGCAACGGAAGAAAGGTCATATTATCAATATTTGTTCTACTGCGGGGAAAGAAGTTTCGCCAAATGGCAATGTATTTGCCGCTACCAAACATGCGGTGGATGCTTTGACGAAAGCGATGCGGTTGGATTTGTACAAACACAGTGTGCGGGTGAGCCAAGTCGCGCCCGGACATGTGGAAGATACGGAACATGCTTTGACGCGCCACAAAGGGAATGCAGAAAAAGCAGGTAAAATGTATGCCGATTTCCAAGCCTTGAAAGCAGCAGATGTGGCAGAAGCGATTTATTTCATCGTAACGCGCCCAGAATATGTTAATATTCAAGACATTATGTTGATGGGAACGCAGCAAGCAAGCAATCATTTTATTGATAGAAGCGGTCGAAAAGAAGTATAAAAACTCAAAGCCCGTCCAGTTATTGCAACTTCGACGGGCTTTAAAATATATTTAAAAAAAAGCCTGCTCCAACGTATCGAAGCAAGCGGAAATATGCAGATTGTTCACACTACTTGTTACCGAAAAAACATTCATTTGGATCTCTGTTTATAGGGTAGTGATGCGGAAAGTCCGCAGTGCAACAATCAAGTTGGGTAACACGATTTCAATTTTTGGGCTTTCAGATGGTGGGTTCAATATTTCGAGTGCAAGATAGAAACATTTGTCCGAATATTCAAAATATTAGGGAATCGCATCTATAAATATTGTGACATCAATTTATTATTTAACAAAATATTTCCGTTAAATCATTAATTGATTATCAATGATTTATGAAAATAAAAACTTTAAAATGATTGCATTGAAAAAAAATAAAAAATTATGTAAATCAAGTCACAAATTTCAAAATACCTCCTTATAAGGGGTTATTCTTTAAGGTTTGAACGCTCGGGTCATCTCTCGTTTGCCTGCGGGACCGGGAATCCCTTCTACTTTGAAGCCTACTTGTTTCAAGGTTCGTTTGAACGCGCCTTGTGCGCAATACGTTACTAATACGCCACCGGATTTTAAGGTTTGAAACATTTTATTTAAAATAGCAAATTCCCAAAGGTGCGGTTGTGCTTGTGGCGCAAAAGCATCATAGTAAATTATATCTGTATTAGATTCAAAATCAATCGATTCAATCGTTTGTAAATATTTTTTGAAAATAAAAGGAGCTTTTACATCGGAAAGCAATATCGGCACGAGTGCAGGCACATCGTGCATTTTAAAAAAAATGTTTTCTAAATCAGTGGATGCGGTCAATTGTGGGTAGTTGAGTTGCCGCGCTATTTCCGAAGGAAGTGGAAAGGCTTCAATCGTATCATAAAAAATCGGAATTTCATGGCTTCGGGTTTCTAAAAAAGTCATCCAAGCGTTCAGTCCTGTCCCAAAACCCATTTCTAAAATGCGGATTTCCGCCCGTTTTTGAACCAAAACGGGTCTCAATGCAGCCTCTATGAAGACATGCAGGGTTTCGCCTATCGCTCCATGTCGGGAATGATACGTTGCATCAAATTGTTCGGTATAAACCGAATGAGACCCGTCTTCTGTGGTTATCAACATTTTATACAAACACTATTTTGTTGATATAGGCAATTCGCTTCGCAATTCATCCACTGTAATATCCAAATGCGACGCATCATACGTACACGCGCCGTTGACGACGAGTAACAATTGCGGCGATTCATGATGCACATTGAAACGGGCAGCAATCTTAGCAGAAATAGGGCGATATGCCAATAAATCCAAATAATAAGCTGCTACTTCCTGTGTTGAAAACGACCAATTGCGTTCCAAACGGGCTTTTGCCATCGCACTGATACTGCACGTTGTGCTGTGTTTAAACAACACACAAGGCGTTTGATGAGAACGCTCTACAATCGTATCTAAATCAGTTTCAGCGACTAACGGAATCCAAGAAATCATATATTGATTTTTATAATTAAAATTATTTAACTTGGTTCACCTGTGCGTTTGCTTGAAATTTGTAGGGGCAACCGTAACCTCTTTGACAAGACGAGATTGACACTGCAAAAAAACCCAATAAGAGTGCCGCAGAGATGATTTTTTTCCAAGACTTCATGCTTGTTGATTTTTAAAATTTTTATAAAATGGGTTAGAAAAATATAGCTTCTGCAAAATTAACTTTTTTTTCAAAAAACAAGAAAATTTGTACTTAAAACGCTAAAATGTTTGATTTTATTTCAAAAGGATGCAACACTTTTGATGCTTTTTAAAACCTTCTGTAAGAGAATATCGTTTGTGTATAAAGCTAAAAAAATGAAAAGACGCGTCACAATTATAGAAACGATAATTAAGTACTTTTTTTTTCGATTTATATTTTATTTTCAAATAAGAATTTGTTTGTAAATTCTTATTTTTACCAAAATTTTATTGTTTTAAAATATAAAGTATTGATAGTAAATTAATTATAATCGATACTTTGAATCATAACGTTTATTTCAATTTATCGATACTTGCAGACTTATAAAAAAAAAAAGACTTAATGTGACATTGCATTTGACTTTTTGGTTAAAAAATTGCTACCTTTATGTCACAAACCACGACAGATGAAAAATTTAATAGAAATCGCAAAAATTGTTACCAAAAAGAAGGTTCGGAAAATCGAAATCTTTGATGATAATTCGCTGAAAAACAAAGCGAGTAAATTCAATGAATTTTATGAGGCACTCCTGAGTAACAAATTTCGGAATGACCGTGATGCGGCAACGTTCCTCTATGATTGTAGTCCAACAGATGATAAGTATCGTCAGTTGAAGTCGCGTTTCCGAAAGCGACTGTTGAATACCTTGTTTTTTTTGGATGTGAATCTGCCCGATACTTCAGGGTATGACCGTGCCTACTATTCCTGTAATAAGGAGTGGACGCTTGTTAAAATTTTATTATCTAATGAAGCTCCCTTTACGGCGGCAACCTTAGCGAGACAGATTTTGACCACTTCCTTGAAGTACAAATTTGCAGATATGATTGTCAATTGTGCGCGAATATTGCGCACTTATTCGACTGAAACGGATTCAGAACGCGAATTTGAAGAATATGACCAACATATTAAGCAATATTCGGATATTTTAAGTGCCGAAATTCGTTCCGAAGAGTTGTATCAGCGGGTGATGTTGAATTATTTCAAGCCGCCCGAAGAAAACAACAATTTGCGGGAACGCATTGATACGTATTGTGATGCGTTGATTGGCTTATCGGAAATGTACGATTCGCCTGTTGTTTTTTACAATATGTATTTGGTCTGGACGTATCGCTACGAAATGTTGCAAGACTACGAAGCGATGATTGAAGTGTGTTCGCGGGCAGAACAATATATGAAAGATAATCCTATCTATCATCAAGATGATAAGATGGCGACTTTCCAATTGAAAAAAATGTCTGCGTTTTTGCATTTAAAGGATTACAAGCGCGGCAAAGTGAATGCGGAAAAGTGTTTGCAAAGTTTTCCAGAAGGGAGCGACATTTGGTTTACCTTCATGGAATACTATTTATTGTTGGCGATGCACACCGAAAACTACATCAATGCGATGGCGATTTGGGGCAAAGCGACTGCACATGCGCGTTTTAGGAAGTTAGACCCCGAAAATCGGGAGAAATGGAAAGTCTATGAAGCGTATTTGAATTATATTATTGAAGTATTTGGCGATACGAATCCCATCTTGCGCCGCCAAAATCGACGCAATTTCAAAGTGTCTAAATTTTTGAGTGACCCTGTTTTGTATTCAAAAGACATGCGTATTTTCACGATTTTCATGTTGATTGCGCAATTGTTGTTCCATTTGGAGGCAAAACAATATTCACACGTTACAGATTTGGTGGATCGATTGAAAAATTATGCCAATCGCCAATTGAAAAAAGAAGAATTTTTCCGATTGATACAATTCATCCGCTTGTTGCAACAAATGGTGAAAAGCAATTATAAAACCGATGAATTGGGCAATACCGAAAAATATGTCGGTCGCTTAACGGAAATGCCGTTTCGGTATCGCGGGTTAGTGACGGAGTTGGAAGTCATACCCTATGAAAAATTGTGGGGAATTATCGTATCAAGATTGAAATGATAAATGATTGATACCCAATGGAGTAGTGGGGAAAGTTTTGGCTGAAAATGATTTTTTATTTTCAGCCAAAACGTATTTAATTCGATTTGTTTATGAAAATAGGTATTTTTGAATTAGCTCCGAGAGGGCATCCGCCCTTAGTGGAAGCGGTCGCTCAGATTTATGCATCTGTTCCTGAGCATGAAATTTGGATTATTACGCATGAACAAGCTGCCAATAATTTAAAGTTTTTAGCTTCTGACCAAATTTTATTGCGAGTTAAGCGCAATGATGAATCTTATTTAGATTTTTTTAATCAAATTAAAAATTTAAATTTGGATAAGATTTTTTTAATCACTTTTG
>JAAFJT010000124.1 GCA_013298955.1 Chitinophagales bacterium | reverse complement strand
AAATCGCTGATTTAAAGCGTTTTTTACATAACAAAAAAATACCAATTCGATTATAATTGAAAAGCAACAATCGAATCCAAAGTGCGGCAAGTTGCAACTGCCGCACTTTTTCTCTTAGACATTGTTTGAAAATTTTATTTGGCTACTTTGAAATGTCGATTTAATAAAATCTGAATTTGAGCAATATAGCTCATTGATTCCGAAGATTGTACGGTTTTCTCTCTATCTTTGTGCATCGGTGAGTGGTTCTTGTTGAATCTGCATTGCTTTTAGATTTTTTGTTCTTTCTTATAGCAATTTCACCGATGTTTTTGTTTACATTTCTTTTTTTTTAAATTTTAAACAATGTCTAAAACACAAAGATAGTGTTTCCTGCGGAATGACAAGACCCGCAATTTCCGCTTTGGAAAATTTGTGAAATAGGATGCTTCTGATTTCAAGGATTTTTAAGGAATTTTTCAGTTGAAAAGTGGCAATTTTAACTGAAAAAATCCGTTTTATCCTTCAAATCATACGCATCCTATTTCACAAATTTTCCAAAACGGAAATTGCCGTGACAAGAAATAAAAAAAATAGAAATCATTGATTATCAATAATTTAAGAGTTGTATAGTTAGAAATAACTATTGCATCTTTTTACCTTTGCATCATCCTTAAAAGTCGTAGCAAAAAGAGGATTGTTCTGCTGGTTCAAATCATTTATGATTTTTTTTACAAAAATATAAATGATTTTTTGATTTTTAAAAAACGGTTCTTACCTTTGTCGTAGCAATTTAAAAAGTAAAAAAAAACAACCATTTGAACAATCTTTTTTTAAACTAAAATGATAACAATTTATAAGAACTTAAACAATCTTTTTTTTAACCAAAATGATAATAATTCAGAGGATTACACATTCTTTTTTAAACTAAAATGATAACAATTTATAAGAATTTAAACAATCTTTTTTTAAACCAAAATGATAATAATTCAGAGGATTACACATTCTTTTTTGAACTAAAATGATAATAATTTAGAAGAACTCAAATAAGCTCTTTTTGAGGTGCGTTTTATCGCGCCTTCGGAAACGGCTTCATTTGTAAACCCGTTTTTAAGCCCCTTGAATCCTAAATGAAGCATTTAGGGATTCGATAGATTCGGAGCCTCTTTCACGTCGAAGGAGTGCCAAAGGCTGTAATGTAAATTTCAATATAAAACTTTTTGTTTAATCTGTAAAACCATATTTAACAATGGATCCTTTTGTTGGTCAAATTATTTTATTCGTGGGCGATTTCGCACCACGCCACTGGGCTATCTGCGACGGCAAACTGTTGCTTATTCAAAATTTCCAAAAGCTTTTTTCCATAATCGGGACAAAGTATGGCGGCGATGGTCAAAGGACGTTTGCTTTACCCAAGATGCAGCCTTATGGGGAAACCAATTTTATTATTGCTTTGGAAGGTATCTATCCATCGCGGGATTAATCGCAGCCGTGTTTATACGGAGGAAGGGAACGCCTTTCACGACCGTGTGACTCGGGTTGCGATGCAAATCAAAAGCTCAAACTTTTTTAGTTAACAAAAAACCATATTTAACAATGGATCAATATATTGGTCAACTCATGCTTTTTGCGGGCAATTTCGCCCCACGCGGTTGGGCATTTTGCCACGGTCAGTTGCTGTCAATCGCCCAAAATTCCGCCCTTTTCTCCTTGCTTGGCACGACGTATGGCGGCGACGGACAAACTACTTTTGGCGTGCCCGATTTGCGCGGTAGAGCACCGATTGGGATGGGACAGGGACCAGGGCTTTCTAACATTACGCAAGGTCAACAGGGAGGAGCTGCAGCTGTAACCTTGACCACTGCTCAGATGCCTGCACACAGCCACCCCGTCACTTTGACGGGTGCACAGGTGAGCATTAACACGACCGTTACAGGTACTATTAAAGCGGGTGCAACGGCTTCGGGTAATTTTCCTGCAACGACGGTGGCTGTCACGGGAGGAGAGGTTGCGATTCCTGTCAATACACAGGGAGGCTTTTCGACCACTATTAAGGATCCGAGCCAAGGTATATTGGGCAATGTTGCTACTGCGATATATAGTGGCAGCCCAACTAATGGTATTTATTCAGGCAAGGGGATTCCCCTGACGAAGGGGGAAACCAAGATTCCGCAAACCTCTTTGAATTTACCTGTTTCGGGGTCGGTGCATGTACCGATCCAAACGACTGCTCCCGTGACAGGAAATGCTTCGACAGCTGCTGTGGGTAGTAATTTGCCTGTGAGCATTATGTCGCCTTATTTGGGTATGAATTATTGTATTGCAGTGGAAGGAATCTATCCAAGTAGACAATAAGCATTATGGCGATTTTTTTATAGGTTGATAAGTTTAGGCAGTGTTTAAACTTATCAACCCAACTTTAAAATTTAAAAAAAATAAAAATATGAACTTAAAATTATTACTTTGTAGTTATTTGTGTTTCCTTTCCGCTATCGGACACACTCAAACCATCACAATAAGCAATAGCGCAGGAAATTGTTTTAACAACACTGTTATTCCCAAGACGGGTACTGATGCTACTGGGCGTAACGTGTATCAGGTAGATATGGGTGGTGGTTTGGTAATCAGAGTAAGATGGGATATAGGTCAGAATCGTTGGGAAATAATACAAACAAGCGATGGCTTTGAATTTTATTATCATACTACCTCTACGTCAAATCCTTTACCACCAACCAGTGGTTGGACTGTTGGTGGAGGCTGTGATGCTTTAACACAATTTGTGCTCCCTATTGAACTATCCCGCTTTGATGCCCAAAATACGAAGGGTACCAATCTCCTTGCTTGGTCAACCGCATCCGAAAAAAACAATGAAGGTTTCGACATTGAGCGGAGTTTGGATGGGACGGCTTTCCAAAAAATCGGTTTCGTGAAAGGCAATGGCACCACGAATCAGCCTCAACAATACACCTACACCGATGCGCTGGTGGGTGCGGTGACGTATTACCGTTTGAAGCAAGTGGATACGGATGGAAAATTTGAATATTCCAAAGTGGTTTCCGTCGAAAGCAACGGCGACGGCTTGCGGGTGTATCCGACGTTGGTATCGGACGGCGTTTTGACGGTGCAAGGCGGGCAATCCGACGATTGCATCGTGACGAACTTGTTGGGTCAACCCGTTTGGATGGGCAAAACGACGCAGCAACTCGATGTATCGGCTTGGGCACGCGGCACGTATCTCCTCAGAGTCGGCAGTGAAGTGACCAAGTTTGTAAAGCAATAGGTTCGTTAGTTAGTTGGTTCGTTAGTTGGTGCTTTAAACCCTAAACAATTAGGGAAATATTTCGCCAAAAAAAGGGGGGGCAGAGAGCGCTAAATTTGATTTTTGATTTTTTTTTTGCAAAAAAAAATCAAAAATCAAATTTAGCGCTCTCTGGAAGGACTTTTTTTTCCCTAATTGTTTAGGGCTTAAAGCACTAACGAACGAACCAACTCCAAATCAATTTTTTAAAATCATTTAAATCGTAAAAACCAAAAGCATGAAAAATATATTCACTCGTCAAGACGTAGCGGATGAAATCGGCATCAGTAAACGCACGTTAGCACGCCGCATTAAATCCTTAAACTTAGAATTCTCGCGCCAATTGTTGACAACCCGTCAACTCATTATGATTTATGAGGCACTTGGCATCCCACTGTCCAATGACTTGAAAAAAAGTAAATACCAATTGGAAGAACAGCGTTTCGCGCAATGAACCGCCCCAGAAAACCACTTGCAACCGCAAGTGGTTTTCTTTTTTTTAAAGAAAAAAAGAGGTGGCACAAATTGGCGCAATGTGGCACATCTTGGCAAACACAATTAATTAAATCGTATGTAATTTTGCATCATGTTTTTACAGGAGTGAAGGACTTAGCTTCTCCAAACTCCAAAGGAGTTGAATATCAAGCGATTATTCGTAATTATTTATTCTTATTTTTTAACATATTAATTTTTTTTGATTATGGCATATTTAGCAAAAGGCACAATTGGCAACGTAGGAATGCCGGGTGCACCTATCGTCACGTTCCAGTTCTTAGTTGTACCCGATAAAAAAACAGTAAGTGGTACAGCAACGATCAATCAAGCTATTGAGAAGGGCACTTATAGTGGCCCTGTTTCAGGCAGCATCTATGCGACAGGTTTTGGTACCACTACGCAAATTGTAACGTTTGCAGGTGTCGTTTATCGCGAGGACGATGGTGCTCTACCGCTCAATTTTGAAGCCCATTTAGCAATTGATGCAAAATGGAATGGTTCAGGCGGCTTCAAGTACGGAAATACACACGTAGAAAATGTACCAGTGACCTCAACCGAGTAGTGTACGCCTTGCATAAACATGATTTCCAAACTATTTTTGCGCAATGAACCGCCCCAGAAAACCACTTGCAACCGCAAGTGGTTTTCTTTTTTTAAAGGAAAAAAGACGTGGCACAAATTGGCGCAATGTGGCACATCTTGGCAAACATAATTCATTAAATCGTATGTAATTTTGTATCATGTTTTTAACTTGGCTGAAAGGAGTTAAGTGACCAAACAATTTTTAAATTTTTTTTTAATTATTTATATTTAATTAAATATGCTCAAATTAAATTCTATTTCCGAGCCGTCTTTCGTAGACAGAGCTCAAATCCCAGTGGTAACCTTAAAGTTACTAACAACGAAAGAATATACGACTAAAGAACCTGGTCTCTTCACAAAAGAAGACCTTAAAGCCATTAAGTTTTATGTCAAAAAAGGGATGTCGTTGCCCACTAAAATAGACGAGGTAAAATCGTTTATACAGTATCAAAGTTCAGGCATTGCGGGTTTAGAACCTACCGATATTCAAGTGCTTTTTCAAGCGATTGTCGACCATACGCTTAGTTGGGATAAGGTTGAAAGGAAAACCTTGCAACAAGCGATTGATTTACAGAATTACGCTACAAACATTGTTACTGCTGGCAACAATATTATCAATATTATTGATAAGATGGATATAAGTATAAGAGTAAAAGCGACGTTAGGGACGCTTACAGATAAACAGTTAGCAGATATTACCTATAGCAACGATGACGAAGCAGTTGGACAAGCTCTCGGAGAACTCTTAGAGCGTATGAAAGCGGATATAGCGAAAGAACGGCTCGCAACGGCTAAATTAACAACATATATTAGCAATTTTAGGGTCTATATAGCAGGTGGAGAATTAAGTAACACAACCAATGCAGGCGAAATTGGTACCAAAGTTATCGGCTTAGAACCGCAAATAAGCGCCAAAAAAAAATTGATGGATGACAATAACTTATCTGCGACGATTGCAAGTGACCAACAAGCGATAACGGAAAAAAAAGCTCGTATAGAAGAACTCAAAAAAGACTATATAACATATATGGGTTTAGCTTTCTCAGGGGCTCCTGTTGCCATCGCTTTCGTTGTTACAGCTTCCATATTCGGACCGAAAGCAAAGGCAGCGCGTATAGAAAAAGAACAACTCGTTGACGAAGTAACCGCATTAGAAGCCAAATTAACCGCCGCTCAAGCATTACAAAAAGCACTTGAAGCACTTGCTAATAAATTTAGAGATATAGATATCCGCTTACAAGATGCTGAAGGGGCTATGAATCATCTTGAGTACATGTGGCAAACGCTACACACGTATATTGACGAATCTCATAATCATTTTAAAACAATCAACGATGCGTTGAGGCTTACCGCATTTATGGCTGATTTCAAAAACGTTATTAACCCGTGGAATGAAGTTGGTTCAATAGCAAAAGACCTTCAAGAAATTATAGACCAAGTCTTAAAAGAATGGAAACAAGAAAATTAAGATAAATCGTAACCTTCCTTTTTTAAATCATTAATTAAAATAATTCATTTTATTATGTCAACAAAAATAGTTCAAATGACAGCAGCGTCTCCTAACATAGATTTCAAAATTTATAGACAATCTATAAAAGATATTTCTCTTTTGAGTCTGTTCAAAACAACAGAGATGGAGGCTTTACAATACAAAGCTACAAATGTTTGTAAGTATAGTCAAGATTTGGATAGCCTTATAAGGCAAAAAATTGCATCCTTAAATGTTACAACAAAGATTTTCGATATTTCTAAGCCTTTGAAAGATATAAGTGAAATTGACGTAGCACTTAAAAACGAGCGCGTAAGTGCCGAAGATAAAGCAGAACTACAAGCGGCACGGGTAGAATTGGTAGAGCGTTTTAGAACGTATTTGACTGGGCAGAGCGATAAACTCAAAAATGCTGCTGACCAAGCTCAAAGTAAGCTAAATGATATGGCAAACGTTCTTATTAGCAGGGCAGACGAGTATATTACTTCTATACAAAAGAAAGTTACATATTTAGAAGGAGAAATTAAGACGAAAGAAGCCGAAGAAAAAGTGTTTAGAGCTGACCTCGCTGTCCTTATAAAAGCACAAGATGTCATAAGAGAAAAAAATTTAGCAGATATATATATTGATTACATACCATCAGATAAGGACATTGATAAAGCAGACTTCAGTGATGCTAAGAAAGAAGCTATTAAGCAAGGTGTAAAACTCGCTAAAAAAATATTAAACAATGTTTCAGAAGGGCTTAAGTACAGCGAATTAGCAGATGCTCGTAAAAATTGTGATACGAACATTGATGCTACAAGAAATGCCATAAAGGATTTACAGACAGATTTAGGAGTACAAGGCGACCTTTATAGTGATGCATCTGCGGTTCTGACCATTGGTGATAAAAGAGACCTTATTATCACAGAAATTAACAAGTTGATAGAGAGATGGCAGTCCTTTTCTGCTGAATTAGTCTCTTTTGACCTTGATAACTTAGTAGAGGCAACTATCCATGATTGTATAAATGCTCAAAAAGCATATACTGCAATTACCGAGACTAATTTTAATAAGGTTATTATTTAGGAAAGTGAAAACTTGACGTATTTAACCGTTTTCTCAATACATAACAAAAAAAGCTGAGGGAAAACGACCTTCACTTTTTTTGTCATGTACTGAGAAACTAATTATTAAAACTGCAATTGCTGTTGTTTTTCTTACGGTTATTTTTAATAATTGCATGTTTTTATACGGCTTCCGTTACACAGAACTTACACAATCTTGAACATTTTCAATCTTGCAATCTGTTTCCTGCTTCAGGGTGTCCCGAACAAGCGAGTCATTCGGTGGTTTGAACACTCCACAGGCTGATGCGGTGTAACTCACCGCCTGATTTCTTAAATTGATGGCGGCATTGAGGTCTCGGTCGATTTCGAGTCCGCAATGCTCACAACAATAAGTTCTTTCTTTTAAAGACAACTCCTTTTGAACCTTTTGGCACCCCGAACAAGTCTTGGATGAAGGATAAAATCGGTCCACAACCGTCAATTTCGAGCCGTACCAACCACATTTGTAGGTGAGTTGACGGCGGAATTCATAAAAGCCCCCGTCGAGAATCGCCGACGCGAGTTTGTGGTTGCGACTCATACCTTTCACATTCAAATCTTCGATCACCACTTCGCTGTGGTTCTTAGCGAGTCTCGTCGTGACTTGATGTAAGGCATCTTTGCGAACACAAGCAATTTTGTAATGAATTTTCGCTACTTGGGCTTGAGCCTTTTTATAATTTTGGCTTTGATTTTGATCACTTTTTCCCCGGATATATTTTTTACTGGCTTGACGTTGTGCTAAACGTAATTTTCTTTTTTGTTGCCGATAGGGGCGTTGATGCGCTACGGTCTGTCCATCGCTGAGGGTTGCCAGCGTTTTGATTCCTAAATCAACCCCTATAATGGATTGATTTGCAGCCTTTTGGAGCGTTTTAGAATAAGGAATTTTAAAACTTACAAACCAATGTTGGGCTTGTCGAGAAACCGTGACATTTTTCACCACAACGCCTTGTGGCAACATTTCACTACATTGCACCCAACCGAACTTCGGTAGTTTGATGCGATTGCCTTTCAAATGAATGCTTCCTTCTAAGTAAAAACTATCTTTTTGTCCTTTCTTTTTAAATTTCGGGAGTCGAACGTGTTCCATTTGAAAAGCACGCTGATACGCGTTATTTAAATGCCGAAACGCTTCTTGCGGAGCGCATTTCGAGACCGATTGCGCCCACGTCGCTTCGGTGTGTTTGAAAACGACCCATTCTTTATGCAAATCAACCGCCGTCGGGCGTTTCAAACCCGCTTGATGCGCTTTTTGACTCTTTGCTAAGCCCCAATTGTACGCATAACGAGCAGTTCCCGCATGTTGTGCTGCAAGGCTTCGCTTCTCATTATTCAACTCTAATCGTACTTTGATGGATTTCATAAGCAGGTTTTCTCTTTAAATGCAACGCAAATTTAGAAAACTGCCCCCAAATATCCGAATTCTTTTTGTCATTTTTCTGTCATTTTTTAAAAAATTATACATTGGTACCTAATTGTGCCTCAAATGTATAACTTCGTTAAGGAATGTTTAAGTATTTTGACTCTGTTACGAGCCCCTGAATTCGATAACATCCGTGTCTTGATACCTTAAAAAAAAGTAAATACCAATTGGAAGCACAGCATTCCGCACGGTGAACCGCCCCAGAAAACCACTTACAACCGCAAGTGGTTTTCTTTTTTTTAAAACAAAAAGGAGTGGCACAAATTGTCGCAACGCGGCACATCTTGGCAAGCAGAATCCGAATCCATTCAATCGTAAGGAGTTGAACAAAAATAAACGCTGTTTATAAATTTCATATTGAATTGATAATCAAAGAATTACAAAATTCATCATTATCATTAGGATGCAGTTGGCTGATAAGGCAAAATCTGATAACATTCTTTATCCACAAACACCAAACAAAAACCTAAAAGATTCGGTCGCTGAAAACGTGGTAAGGATGCTGACCCACATGTAATTTTCCAAAAAAAGTCCCAAAATCGGCAACCTTGTTTTGGTCGTAATAATGCTCTAAAATGCTGATACACAACGATTTCCCAAACCGTCGGGGACGCAAAAACAGGGTATAACGGTGCATACGTCTCGAATTGCTCCAGAAACGGCGTTCGGTCAACGTAATAACATTGGTCGCGCATCATTGCGCCAAAATCCGCACGAGCGTAGGGCAGTTTTATCATGATGGGTTCTGTTTAAAACACAACGATAGCGTTTCCTGCGGAATGACAAGACCCGCAATTTCCGCTTTGGAAAATTTGTGAAATAGGATGCTTCTGATTTCAAGGATTTTAAGGAATTTAAGGAATTTTTCAGTTGAAAAGTGGCAATTTTAACTAAAAAAATCCGTTTTATCCTTCAAATCATACGCATCCTATTTCACAAATTTTCCAAAGCAGAAAATTAGATAATCCATCTCTACAAAATTTATGATTTATAACCCATCATTTTCCCAACCTCAAAAGCAAAGGACAATAGCGATTGTAGCCAATACCACTTGGAATATTTACAATTTTAGATTGAATATTTTAACCATTTTAACAAAAAAGCATTATCAAGTGATTGTTATCGCCCCAAAAGATGAATATGAAATCTATCAAAAAGCCTTTCCAACCGTCAAACACATTTCGTTGAACCATTTAGCGCGTAAAAGCATCAATCCGTTTCAAGATATGCGATTATGCCAAGAATTGTTTCAAATTTATCAACGCGAAAAACCCGATTTGATTCTTCATTATACGATAAAAGCCAATATCTATGGCGGTCTTGCCGCGACCTTGTTAAATATCAACTATATTGGTGTGGTCACAGGCTTGGGCTACAGTTTTTTACACAAGGGACTGGTTTCTTGGATTACCCAAAAATTATATCAAGTTGCCTTGAAACAAGCCACACGCGTCGTTTTTGAAAATAAGGATGACCAAACCTTGTTTCGCGACTTGAATCTGGTGTCCATTCCTCAATCCATTGCAGTGAACGGTTGTGGCATTGATACCACCCATTTTCAGCCCATGCCTAAAATGCAACGGTTGACCGATTTTATTTTTTGCTTTATCGGTCGTTTTTTATGGGATAAAGGTTTCTTAGAATTTGTGGAAGCAGCAAAAATCGTTCGGCAAACGCGTCCCCAAACCCAATTTTGGGTCGTCGGTTCCCCCGATGTAGAGAACCCTTCCAGCGTTCCACAAGCGCAAATCGACCAATGGACATCGGCACAAATCATTGTCAATCAAGGGTTTGCAACGGATGTACGCACTTGGATTCGAGAGGCGGATTGTGTCGTATTGCCGTCCTACCGAGAAGGCATGCCGACGATTTTAGCGGAAGCGGGAGCTATGGGCAAACCCATCATTACCACCGATGTCGCGGGTTGTCGCAGCATCGTGGAGCATGGGGTCAATGGTTACAAAG
>JAAFJT010000123.1 GCA_013298955.1 Chitinophagales bacterium | reverse complement strand
AAATTATATTTCAAAAAATACATAAAAATAGAAATAAAATTTTGTATAAAAATGAAAAAAATCCGTGAAAATCCGCCCAATCCGTGTCATCCGCGCTCCAATTTATCTACCTTGAATAATTAGGTGATTAGGATGCAATTGGAACGCGGATGACACGGATTGGACGAATTTTCACGGATTTTTCATTTTAAATTAAAATTATATTTCAAAAAATACATAAAAATAGAAATAAAATTTTGTATAAAAATGAAAAAAATCCGTGAAAATCCGCCCAATCCGTGTCATCCGCGCTCCAATTTATCTACCTTGAATAATTAGGCGATTCTTTTGTAATGATAATATTGTGTGGATGACTTTCCAAAATCCCCGAATTGGTGATACGCACAAAACGCGCCTCTTGCAATTCTTCAATCGTCCGCGCCCCACAATAGCCCATACTCGCCCGCAAACCGCCAATATATTGGATAATGACCTCCGATAAAGTGCCTTTATACGGAATGCGCCCTTCAATGCCTTCTGGAACTAATTTTTTAATATCATCTTCCACGTCTTGAAAATAACGGTCTTTCGAGCCAACCGCCATCGCGCCCAAAGAACCCATCCCGCGATAAACTTTAAATTTGCGTCCATCCAAAATAATCGTCTCGCCCGGCGATTCATCCACTCCCGCAAAAAGCGAACCTGCCATAATCGTACCCGCACCCGCCGCAATCGCTTTCGGAATATCGCCCGTATAACGAATGCCGCCATCCGCAATAATCGGTACGCCCGAACCTTGCAAACCTTTGGCAGCTTCCATAATCGCCGTCAATTGCGGTACGCCAACGCCCGCCACAATCCGAGTCGTACAAATACTGCCAGGCCCAATCCCGACTTTGACCGCATCCGCACCTGCATGCGCTAAGGCTTTCGCACCTTCGCTCGTTGCCACATTGCCACCCACAATATCCAGATTCGGATACTGCTTTTTGATGCGCCGAACCGTCGAAAGTACGCCTTCCGAATGCCCATGCGCCGTATCCACACAAATCACGTCCACACCGACTTGCACCAATGCCGCCACCCGTTCATCCGTATCCGCCGTCACGCCGACCGCCGCGCCCACCACAAGCCGACCGTATTTATCCTTGCAAGCCTGCGGATAATTACGCACTTTCATAATATCTTTGTAGGTTATCAAGCCGACTAAGGTGTTATCTTTATCCACAACAGGCAATTTTTCAATTTTGCGTTGTTGTAAAGTCGCTTTCGCTTGCGCCAAAGTCGTGCCGACAGGCGCGGTGACTAACCCCGATGTCGTCATCAACGCGCTGACCAAAATAGTGCGATTTTGTTCAAAACGCAAATCTCGATTGGTCAAAATGCCAATTAATTTTCGATTATGATCTATAATGGGAATCCCGCCGATGCTGTATCGACTCATCAATTCGAGCGCGTCGCCCAAAGTAGCATCGGGTGGTAAGGTCACAGGGTCGAGAATCATCCCGCTTTCGGAGCGTTTGACAGAGCGTACTTGGTCTGCTTGGGCAGCAATACTCATGTTTTTATGAATCATGCCAATCCCGCCTTGTCGGGCAATCGAAATTGCTAACGCTCTTTCGGTCACAGTGTCCATTGCTGCGGATACAAAAGGAGCATTTAAGCGAATGTTACGGGTCAGTTGAGCAGAAATGTCTGCTTCGCGGGGCAACACCTGCGAATAAGCTGGCACTAAAAGGACATCATCATAGGTGAGTCCTTCGCCAATCAATTTGTTTGAATAATCCAATTTTACGGTTTCCATCCGCAAAGGTAGTGAAAATTATCAAAATCAAAAGAAAATTTCTGGGTTCACCATAATTATACTTTGCGTCGGGTGGTTTTGCGATTCAATGGGAACACGGATAACGCGGATTGGGCGGATTTTCACGGATTTTTCCTCAATTGGGTACTGAATTTCAAAAAAAAATCCGTGCGAATCCGCCCAATCCGCGTTATCCGCGTTTCAATGGTATCCAAAACCACCCGACGCAAAGTATATACTTGTCCTACATCAGTTGGTAAACGAAACTTGCGTCAAGTTTGAAACTTGACGCAAGTTGTGATCGAATTTCTTTTCAACTCATTTAGGAAAGGTATATCCTATAGTAGGATCGCTTTTTTAAGTAAATTTATTGATATTAGATAAAAAAATATGTTAATTTATCGAATATCAATTCCTTTTGCCCTTATCTCGCCCGTAACTTTGTTCCATCTAAATTTTTTATTAAATGCTTTAAAACGTTGATAATGAAATCATTTCGCTTATTACTAATTACGATGTTTTGTTTAAATGCTTGGTTCGCAGGAGCGAAAGAAAGCATTGGCATCCTCAGCCTTGACATCAAAGGGTTGAATATGGATGCCGCCGTTGCCACCAATATCGCTCGGAATGAGTTGGAAAAATTGGGCAAATATGAGATTTTAGACAAATATGACATGGAATATGCTTTGAAAAAAGAGAATATTACCATGACAGATTGTTTTGGTCGCCAATGTTTGTTGGAAGCGGGTCGCCGTCTTAAAGCCGATAAAATGTTGACAGGGAGCATCGAATTGTACGGCAATACGATTTCCCTAAATTTGCGGTTGTTGGATGTCACTACGGGGACGATTGAAAAAGCAATTGTACAAGAATTTCTGGATTTGAAAAATCAAATTCCAGTCATGATTGGTATGACGGTCAAAAAAATGTTTGACCAAACGATTGATAATGAATTGTTTACAAAACTCACTAAAAAGTTTGATTATGAAAATTTAGTGAATAATCCAGATGTTGAAAAATTAAATTTATCGGGACCGCGCATGGGTTTTGCGGTTTTTACAGGTCGAATTGCCTCGATTCTCAGTGCCAAACAATTGGAAGGCGGGTTTAATATGAGTCCTGTGATGTTCCAATTTGGCTACCAATATGAGGTCAAATACCTCAATGAAGGCAATATTCAAGCCCTTTTTGAATTTATTCCGATGATAACAGGTTTGGATCAGGGCAAATTTATCCCAAGTCTTTCTATTTTGAATGGCATTCGCAGCAATATCGGCGGTTGGGAATTGGCATTTGGACCCAATGTGCGTTTGGCAACCCAAATTGAAGGTTACTACGACAACCAAAATAAATGGCGGATTGATGCCAGCAATCCTGACATTCCAAGAGAAACGCGAGCAGACAGTCGAGGGACAACACAATTAGCGAGTGCATTCGTGATTGCCATTGGTAAATCATTTAGGTCAGGGAAGTTAAATATTCCATTGAATGCTTATATGGTGCCTGGGCGCAATGGAATCGGGCATCAATTCGGGATTTCCTTTGGATTTAATGCCCGATAATTTTTTTCTTAGTACATGCTTGGTTTACGCTGAAATTTTGTCGATAAAAAAGTATTTTCTTCTTAAAATCCGTGTACAACTTTCGCAAAGTACCTTTTTTGATAAAATTTGTTTAAAAATATCAAAATTGAATTTTCAAAAGGGAAAAATTGAAAATTTTTCCCTTTTGAAAATTCAATTTTGATATTTTTAAACAAATTTTATCAAAAAAAGTACTTTGCGAAAGTTTTTAGAATGAAACTTACATTTTACCAAAAAAATTTCAGCGTAAACCAAGTACAGAACAAAAGTTTGCATTGGCAAAGTATTAAGCCTATTTTAGCCAAGTAGATGCCAGCATATCGCGCATTTGATAGCAGCCTTTTTTGCCAACCAACCATTCTGCCGCCGCCACTGCACCTGCGGCAAAACCTTCTCGACTATGCGCGGTATGTTTGATTTCAATCGAATCCACCGTTGAATGATAATGAATCGTATGTGTACCGGGCGCAGGGTCAATGCGTTTGGAAATAATTTCTAATTCTTGAGCCTTTTCAGTGGGATGATTGACCCACGTTTTTTTCGTATTTAAAATATCAATCAAATCTTGTGCAAGCGTAATGGCTGTCCCGCTTGGCGCGTCCAATTTTTGAGTATGATGGATTTCTTCGGTCGTCACAGCATATTGCGGTGCGTGATTCATCATTTTGGCTAAATAGCGATTCACTTCAAAAAAAAGGTTGACACCAATGCTGAAATTGCTTGCCCAAAGCATAGAACCACCTTGTTTTTCACAAATTTTTTGAATTTCTTCCAAATGTTCCAACCAACCTGTCGTACCAATTACAACGGGAACGCCCCATTCTAAACATTTTTTAAGATTGCCAAGAGCCGCATCTGGGCGCGTAAACTCAATCGCAACATCTGCTTTTTGCAAGTTGGCTTGAGTAAAGTCTTGCGGATTGCCTACATCAATTTTTAAAACAATTTGATGATTTTGAGCGATTGCCATTTTTTCAATGACTTTACCCATTTTGCCGTATCCAATTAAGGCTATTTGCATATAAAAAAGAAATATTTAATATTTATACGATTTTGTTTCAAAAAAGAGTGACTTGGTAAAATGCACCCGTCCAATGTGTGTTCGTTGTTGCAAGAGCAAGAAGGGACTAACACGATCCGGCTTCCCTGTGATGAGCAGGGAAGTTTTTGATTTTACGGGGTGAAATAGCATTTTTTTTTGTTAAAGAAAGTTCTTTTTTTGTCAAATTTTTTTATACTTTGTGCAGAATTTGATAATTAATTTCCTTTTTTAACTTTTTAAACCGTAAAACCATGCTTTATCGGCTTTTTTGCTGTTTTTGCTTGCTTGGTGTAGCCCAATGGAATTTTGCTCAAACCGTTGCTGTTCCCACGCCTTCCTTCCTAATGAATTTAAATCCAACTGAAATTCAGATTATCCCCAAACCTAAATCTGTGACACAATCTTATGGTGTTTTTTTTAATGTGTCTCCAAAAACAGGTTTAATCGTTCCTAAACAGTCCGTTGAAATTCGACAAATTGCCGAATTATTATCCGAAAAAATCCAGCTTGGCGGCGTGAAAAGTTTGAAAATTGCCGAACCAAAACAAGCTAAAAAGTTTGAAAACACCATTGTTTTCAATCAAGTGGAGGATAAATCTTTGGGTAAAGAAGGTTATCGAATTAAAATGACGGCGCAATCTATGGTGTTAGAAGCGCATCAACCAACTGGTTTTTTCTATGCGTTGCAAACGATTTTTCAATTATTGCCTCCTGAAATTTACGCACCCAAAAAGGATCATCCATCTTTTTGGCAAATTCCTGTGGTGCAGATTGAAGATATGCCGCGTTACAGTTATCGCGGGATGCACTTGGATGTATCTCGGCATTTTTTCCCCATTGCATTCGTAAAAAAATACATTGATTTATTGGCTTTGCATAAAATGAATACGTTTCATTGGCATTTGACAGATGACCAAGGTTGGCGCGTTGAAATTAAAAAATATCCTAAATTGAATGAAATTGCCTCCAAAAGAACCGAAACATTAATAGGCGCGTATTCCGATACGCCTCATCAATTTGATGGAAAATCTTATGGTGGTTTTTACACGCAAGCCGAAATTCGGGAAATTGTGGCGTATGCACAAGCGCGTTATGTGACGGTCATTCCCGAAATCGAAATGCCGGGACATGCCCTTGCTGCTTTGTCCGCCTATCCTGAGTTGAGTTGCGAGCCTTCCAAAACCTATCAAGTCGCTACCAAATGGGGTGTTTTTGAAGATGTTTTTTGTCCAAATGAAGCCACTTTTACGTTTTTACAAAATGTATTGACGGAAGTAATGGATTTATTTCCAAGCAAATACATTCATATTGGCGGCGATGAATGTCCAAAAGAGGCTTGGAAAAAAAGTGCGTTTTGTCAAGATTTGATGAAACAAAAAGGCTTGAAAGACGAGCATGAATTGCAATCGTATTTCGTCAAACGCATGGAACAATTTTTAAATTCAAAAGGTCGAAAATTGTTGGGTTGGGACGAAATTTTGGAAGGCGGACTCGCGCCTGATGCAACCGTCATGTCTTGGCGCGGCGTAACAGGCGGGATTGCGGCGGCAAAAGAAGGACATGATGTGGTGATGACTCCCGGAACGCATTGTTATTTTGACCACTATCAAGCAGACCCAACGACGGAACCGTTGGCAATTGGCGGTTTTACGACGTTGGAAAAAGTCTATTCTTACGAACCAACGCCTGCGGAATTAACGCCCGAACAAGCCAAGCATATTCTCGGCGCACAGTGCAATCTTTGGACAGAGTACATGAAAACGAGTGATTATGTCGAATATATGGCGTATCCGCGTGCTTGTGCGTTGGCAGAAGTGCTTTGGTCGGATAAGCAAAATCGAACTTATGATGATTTTTTGCAACGTTTACAAACGCATTTCAAACGGTTGAAAGCCTTGAATGTCAATTATGCAGCAAGGATTTATGATGTGAATGCTGAATTGACAGGCGCGTATAAACAAACTAAAATTGTTTTGAATCAGTCTGTTAAAGTGGGCGAAATGCGTTACACCACAGATGGTTCTGACCCGAAATTGACATCTTCCCTTTATACAAAACCCATTGAGGTTCAAGCCTTTACCAATTTGAAAGCGGCTTGTTTTCAAGATGGGAAATTAAATTCAAAGGTGATTTCAAAATCTTTTTATGTGCATGAAGCGACAGGTTTGAAATATGAATGCGTCGTTCCACCCACGAATACGTATGAATCGGGCAAGCATGGTTTGACGAATGGTTTGGTTGGAAATATTAAAAATTTTGCGCAATGGACTGGTTTCAATGGCAATGATATGGAAGTGATTTTGGATTTTGATACAGCGCGTACGTTCAAAAAAGTGGGTGTTCATTTTTTAAACAAGCCGCTTGCATGGATTTTTACCCCTGATTATGTGGTTTTATCGGTTTCGGAAGACGGGAAAACGTGGAAAGAGGTCGATAGAAAGGATTTTAACGAGCGTAATCTTGAAAAAACGGAGATTTTGCGCACCGATTTAACCTTTCCCCCCGTAACGCGTCCGAAACGGTTTTTAAAAATTTTCGCTAAAAGCATTGGCAAATGCCCTCTTGGACATGCGGGCGCGGGACAAGCGGCATGGCTTTTCGCCGATGAATTGATGGTGGAATAATTTAAAACACATAGGTCACATAGATTCCATAGGTCACATAGGGGAAATTATTTAAAAATTCAATCCATTAGATAAACCTAAGTTGCGCGGTAAGGTTTGAATTAGGATTGATGGGATTTTTAAGATTCAATTGGGATTGATTTTTAGGATTTCATCCTAAAAAATCCTAAAAATCAATCCCAATTGAATCCAAATCATCCTAAAAATCCTAATTCAAACCTTACCGCGCAACTTGGGTTAGATAAGTAACCCAAGTTGCGCGATACGGTCTGAATTATAATTGAAAATCAGCAAATGAACTTGCGTCAAGTTTGAAACTTGACGCAAGTTTTGTGCATTTAATTGAGTTCAACTACTGATTTTATATCTCAAAAACGAATCTAAAAAGCGTTCACCCTATGTGTCCTATGTAACCTATCTGCCTATGTGTTTAAAAAACAAAGAAAAAATATCTTTTTTTATAAATTTATATGTTTTATCCTTATATTTGCTTCCTATTTCTCTTTTTTATAAAATTATAACATCCGTTTTGTCACTTTTTAATTAAAAATCTGATATATAACTTAGGGTATATCACGGATATACGTTCAAAAGCGAAATACAACTTACAATTAAAATCTAAAAAGTATGAAAAAATACCTGTTGATATGGGCTTCTCTATTATTCCTATATGCACCTGCACCTGCGCAATCGACTCCAACAACGACTTGTGAAGACGAATTAAATGCTGCTAATCTCGAACTTTCCAACAAACGGATTCAAGAATACGCTTGGGAACAAACGCGTAAAAAGTTGTTAGATTCCTTCGCTATCGTCAAAAAAGAAGCGAAAATCGTGGAAGACAGCATCGTTTCGTTGCAACAAGAGTTGAAAGATAAAATTGTCCTTAAAACCATTGTGCGCAAAACGGGGCGCATTTTGCCAGAAGGGGTTTATTTCAGCAATGAAAATCGGCGTTATGCGGCGGTGGATACAGCCGTTCTTTATTTTGCGTTTGACACCGATTTGATGGAAGTGCCTTTTGATTTGGTCAAAGAAAAAAACAAAATGTTGATAACATCGGTTGAAAATTATAAAATTCAACGCATCTCGAATTTGCTCAATCGTTATTTGCCTTTATGTCGGCTTCGGTTGAAAGTGTATTATCCTGCGGGGCAACAAGTGAATGTGAGTCCGAAACGAAGTGCCGAATTTGCAGCAGGTGAATTTACAACGCTTTTAATGAATGAATTTGAAGCCTTTTTAAATGCTAAAAAAATTGAAGTTCAGTATGCCGAAAGTGTGGATGCCAAACCCCATATTGCGTTACAATTAACAAACAAACTCTTTTAAATCAAACTTTTACAAGTTATGACTCTCAGTGATTTTAAAAAACGCTATCATTGGAATCCTTCGGAAAATTGGATTGGCGGTGGTGGTTTTGGAAGCGTCTATAAGGCGCGAGATACGATGGACAATCGGCGATATGTTGCCATTAAAATATCAGAAGTCAAGCCTGAATTTGGGGATTACACCCTGCAACGCGAGTTTGACTTAGTGAAAGATTTGCCCGAACATCGAAATATTGCTCGATACAAAGACTGTTTTCGTTTTCAAACGGAAATGGGTTTGTACGATTTTGCCGTTTTGAAATATTACGAATCGGGTAATTTAGAGCAATTTTTGGAATCTCGTAAAACGCCTCTCCATGAAGATGGGATTTATTCCTTAGTCGAAGGCATTTTGCAAGGAATTTATTTTTTGCATCAAAATGAGATCATTCATCGGGATATTAAGGCGCAAAACGTGTTGATTGACCGAGAAGATGGGGTTTGGGTGTCTAAAATCGCTGATTTTGGAGTGAGTCGGGAGTCGAATATGGATATTTCCATTAGTCGCGGGATAGCGATTTCGTATCCTTATGCCGCACCCGAACAATTACCTTCTAATGATTTTAACGCTCCAAAAATTCGTTCCAACGTCGATTTGTGGGCGATTGGTGTGATGATTTATCGAATTGTGATGAATGGTAATCCGTTTGTGCATCCAAGTGACAAAGCATTAGGGAAAGATGGGGCGCGGATTGAGTTGATTCGGCGGATTTGGAATGTGGAGTTGCCTGCGGCTTTGGACGAAATGCCACAACCGTATCAAGCCATTGTTCGGCGTTGTTTGATAAAAGATGTATCCAAACGGGCGCAAAACGCGGGCGAATTATTACAATTGTTGAACCCAGATGATAAAAGAGTGATTCCACCGCTACCTGTAAAGCGAATGAAGCGGTCAGGTGATTCCAGTTTAAATTCTTTGAAACCACAGCCGTTTATGCCAGAAGTTGGCACTCAATTGATTTCAAAACCACCTGCAAAAACCTTGTGGATAGGGGGCGGATTGCTATTGACTTTGGGTTTAGCAACCTTTTTGTATAAAATGGACGATTTAGGACGCGGAAAAAGCCCTGAGATGCCATCAAATGCGCTGATTCCACCTTCAACGCCTGTTTTATTAGATACGACGGCGCGTATTGTTGTCCCTGTCCCTGAATCTGTACCTATAGTTAACACGCCTAATCCAAACCCAAATGTTCCATTAGTTGCGCCTAAACCAACGGTTTTGCCACCTGTAACTGCTGTAAAACCACCTATTGTGGAACCCAAACCAGATAAAGTGCCAGAAAACGGAGTTCAAATTGCACCACAACCCATTCCAGCACCTACAAAAATAGAAACGCCAACCGTTGCGAATGAACCAGAAGATAACAAAGTTTATGACGCAAATGAGGTAAAAATGCAAGAGGTTACGTGGAAAGTATTGGACAAATTGGAAGGTTTGGAAGCAGGACAATTATTGGTTATGAAGTTGATTGTCAATAAGTTAGGTCAAGTTGAACAAGCAGAATTTGACCCCAATCGGTCAGGCAATATGGATGCAGATAGGGACAGATTGTGCATCGCCAATGCCAAAAAATTAGCCATGACGCTGCGCGGTACGGCGAAAAAAAATGGAAAACCTGTTCGTTTTTCATTGATGTTAACGGCGAAAAAGTAAAGTATTGCGGTTTTGAATTAGGATTTTTAGGATTTTTTAGGATTGAAAGTCAATCCTTTCAATCCCAATGAATTCTAGTTTTTGAATTAGGATTCGTTAGGATTGAAAGGATTGAAAGGATTGAGCATCAATCCTTTCAATCCTTTCAAATCCTAGTTTTTGAATTAGGATTTGTTAGGATTTGTTAGGATTGAAAGGATTGAGCATCAATCCTTTCAATCCCAATGAATCCTAAAAATCCTAATTCAAACCTTATTCCACTTTGAATTAGGATTGAAAATCAATCCTTTCAATCCCAATGAATCCTAAAAATCCTAATTCAAACCTTATTCCACTTTGAATTAGGATTGAGCATCAATCCTTTCAATCCCAATGAATCCTAAAAATCCTAATTCAAACCTTATTCCACTTTGAATTAGGATTGAAAATCAATCCTTTCAATCCCAATGAATCCTAAAAATCCTAATTC
>JAAFJT010000122.1 GCA_013298955.1 Chitinophagales bacterium | reverse complement strand
AAGATTGCCTAAAACAAAACGGGTCCGATTATCCTTTCAGATTATCGGACCCGCTCGGCACTATACTAAAACTCAGAATTATTTCCTAAAACCTTTTCCAATTTAATTGTGACCATGCCCTTCATGCCCTGTCGGGGTGGCAGCAGGCGCGGTCGCTGTATTTTTGTCTAAGACGGTTCCTTTGATAGTCAATACGCGCGTCGGAGTGCTTTCATTGGTCGTCAACGTAATTTGCTTGGTGAACCCGCCGACGCGATTTGTGTCGTAACGGACTTTGATTTCAGCACTTTCATTCGGCATGATAGGCTGTTTTGGGTATTCCGGCACCGTGCAACCACAAGACGCTTGTGCATTTTGAATCACTAACGGTGCTTTACCCGTATTTTTGAACTTGAAAAACCGAAACGGCTCACTACCTGCCGTAATAGTACCATAATCTACTTCATTCTTCTCTAAAGTCATCACAGGAGCATTTTGAGCCTTGACAACAGACCACGTCAAACCGAATGCGAATACAAGAGATAATAACTTTTTCATGCTTTTTTGATTAAGAAACCTAAGAAACTTTGTGAGTGAGTTTGTTAAAATGATATTTTTGAATGAAACCGTATCTATAATAATATTTTAAAATATTATATATTTAATTTAACGATACAAATATAGGTAACTTTCGACGTATTTGGATGTTAACACGATGTTAATGAAGCGGTATTTTAGTCAAAATTGAAAGATATTATTTATGATAATCTGTATTTAAATGATACACAAATGTTTGTTTTAAATCGTACTTTTTTCGGATGTTTAAAAAAAGCCTTGCCTTCGGACAAGGCTTTCACATTTATCAAAGCAAAAAGTTGGGAGAAAACAAGTGAACAAACACCGTTTTATTTTTTGGTTTTTCAACAATCTTTTATTTTCCAGTCGTACCACTCGCCGATGCGCCACCCGAATTAGGCAAAATCGTACCGCGAATCGTCAAAGTGGTTTCCGTATTATCAGTCAAAGCAATTTTGACCGTTTTTTGAAACGCGCCGACTCTTGATGTATCGTATTTCACTTCCACAACACCATTTTCATTCGGCATCACAGGAGTTGTTGTCCAAGTAGGAGCCGTGCAACCGCAACTTGGCACTGCATTTTTAATCACTAAGGGTTGTGCACCCGTGTTTTTGAATCGAAAAACGCGCATCCCGTCACTATTTTGTGGAATCGTACCATAATCAATTTCGGTTTTGTCAAAACTGATAACAGGCCCTTTATTTTGTGCCGAAATCGATAGGGTAACAAAAGAAAGAACAAGAGTGAATAACGGTGCTAAGAACTTTTTCATGATACAGTTTTAAATTTGATGCAAAGAAACTTTTTCAAGTTGATATAATAGAATGTACGATTTGTTCGACTTAACGATACAAAGGTATAGTGATATTCAATAATCCGTTGTTAACAATTTACAAATCTTTGTTAAACATCTTAAATATTTTTTGAATGAATTTATTAACAGTTTGGAAAAAGTATTCCCATAAATAAGATTCATAAAATGAATTATTTTTGTATTCATTTTTCAACGAAAAACAACTCGGCAGTAACTAACAATAGTTTTACATATACAAAATTTCAAGACAAGATGATTATCAGGGCGGCTTCGGGAGGGGTTTGTATAACCTTGTATAGTTCCTTGATTAAAAACTACCAAATTGCAGAATGGTAATTTTATAAAATTACCATGTCACAATAGACCTTTTTTTATTTGAAAAATACTTTACATTTCTCCTGTAATTGCCCTTATTGAACTCGTTTCGACAGAAAACACTCGCCTTTATCATAGACAATTTTTAATATACAAAGTAATCATTCAAAACCAACAACCTAAAACAGCCTTTTAGGTTAGGCTGCAAAACAGGGAAATCAAGTTGAATTGTTTACAAAACAAACTTATTCAAAATAAAATGTTTCTACTTAATGAACGTCAAAAGCAAAATTCCATGCTTTTTGGCTTTTTACTCCTATGTTGTAGCATACAGGCGCAAGTAACCCTTTCTTTAGCGGTCACTGAAAAAAACAGCAAAAGTGTTTTTTTAGCTGGTGAAGCCCCGCTATTACAATTAGCGTACTCCGTTTCCAGTGTCACAGGAAATGCAGCAGGTGTCAAAGCAGTGATTCAGTTGCCGGATGAAATCATTTCGATTCAGAATCTTTTAGGCACGATACACGCGCCTATTGCCAATTTTGTGTTCACGAATACAGCAGGAGCAAAAAAAGTGACGATTACCTTTGTAGATCCAGTACCATCTGGTTCAACTGGTATTTTAGAAATTGGTTTGCTGCTCAATAATGGTTCCATTCCTAATGGCACACCCTTGACTTTCGCTACGGAACTCACTGCCACAGGTGGCTACACCTCTGGCGTGCAAAATTTGCCCATTACGGTCAATGCTGCTGCTCGTATTTGCGCCACAAAAACCTTTTTGGGTGGGGGAGGCATTGGTCTTCCAACCAATTATCGCATTCAAGTGTATCAACAGTTCACAGCCTATCCCCATTCTGTAACGGAAGGCGCACTAAATAATACGAATTTATCTTTGAAAGATGCCTTACCCCTTGGTGCTATTTTTGTCTCTGCCACAGTCAAACGCACCTCTCTTGGTCCCACCGTCACTACCTCGTATTCCGACCCTGCGTTAGTGAATGCCTCCAACGAGTTGACGTTACAGCTTGGCGATATGACGATTGCTCATTATGGGAGTTGGCAGAGTGTTGTTTATACGATAGAGGTGCAAGTGCGTTACCCAAGCCCGACTTTTGCAGCAGGGCAGTCAGTTTCCAATACTGCGCAAATTTTATACACGCCTTTGGGCGGCACAG
Organism: Chitinophagales bacterium; assembly: GCA_013298955.1. GTDB lineage: Bacteria > Bacteroidota > Bacteroidia > Chitinophagales > Saprospiraceae > JAAFJT01. The sequence continues at coordinate 7,868 of JAAFJT010000122.1, read as the reverse complement.
AGCAAACCTTGAATCATGGCAATTCAGTAGGCAGTGCCTGCGTTGCCAATTTGGTTGCAACCCATGTTTTAACAGCACCTAATGTAGATGCAACCATTTCAAAATCAATGGCTTATGGTTCTGCAAGTGGTATTTATCCCGGTCAACGGATGGCTTATGAAGTTGCTTTGAAAAATACGGGTAATGTGGATTTGGAAAATGTAACATTTATCGAAAATATTCCAACCACCATCCGATTTGCAGGTTTAAGTTTTACCGACGCTGAATCAGTGATGGATCATTTTGAATATCAAACCAATCTGGATGCGACTTGGAAGCCTTTAATAGGGTTGAGCAGTGTCATGGCTGCAGGACCGAATGCGACCGAATATTATACTAAAATTAAAATTGTTTTCAAATCCCCTTTCAAACCCAATGCAGCATTAAGTGGTGCAGGGAATTATGCGCAATTTTACTTCACGCCTGCGGAACCCGATGTGTTAACGGATACGCCTGTCAACAATTGTGTAGAGTGGAATAGTTCCACCGCAGGGATTCCTGCCACTCGGACGGCTTGTAATACTGGTTTTATCCTAAAACCGCGCTTGACTACTGCCATTGCGACGGTGAAAGCAGAACATTCACCTGCTTCTTGTGCGTTGAGTTATGCCATAGGAACCATCTTTACTTCGACTGGAACTTTTATTGTCGGTGGTGGTGGCAGCAATTTAGTAGATCCAATCTTGATGCAATGGTTGCCCGAAGGGATGGAATATATAGCAGGTTCTGAAATATATAACCCGTTTACATCAGGCATTGTAACAGCTCCAACCTTAACGGTTTCGAGCAATTTAGGGCGAACCCTTTTGCGTTGGACTTTTCCCACAGGTACAACGGTTCCTTACAACACTCAATTTAAAGTTTCAACTCAAATGCGGGCAACCAACCAAGTCTTGCCAAATGTATCTTTGTTGAATACCTTTTATATTTCTGCAAGTAATAATACGCCTTGCACAGGAGACGGTGCGGCTGTGGATGCAAGCGATTTGAATGGAAATGGTAATACAACCGAAGTTTTGTGTAAACAATCCAGCAATTATAACTCTTGTAACCTGTCTATCAGTTCGGCGGCTTCGATGGAATCCATCAAATGGGTGAAAGGTTCGTTGGATACGGCGTATTCGCGGTATCCAAATTTCGGATGGACGGTTCCCGGCGGGAATGCGGATTACAAGCTCATCCTCAAAAATACAGGGAATGTGCCGATGAAAGAGATTAAAATTATTGATATATTGCCGTTCGTGGGTGATAGAGGGTTGATTGACCCAAGTACGCGCTTGACGCAATGGCGACCGAATTTGGCAGACCCTCTTGCTGCTCCTGCTGGCACGACCGTTTATTATTCGACGGTTTCCAATCCGTGTCGGGATGAAGTGAAACAACCTGCAGACCCCTCTCCGTTTCCAAGTGGTTGTGTTTCACCAAGTTGGAGTACGACTCCGCCTGCGGATATTACGACCGTTCAATCCGTGAAAATTGATTTTGGGGCAACCATTTTAGCCGGTGGGGATTCATTGTTGTTTACTTGGCCCATGCGTGCGCCTGTGAATGCACCTACTAACAATGAAATTGCATGGAACTCTTTTGCCTTTGTCGGGACGCGGACGGATAATAATCAAGTGTTACTGGCTGCCGAACCGATTAAAGTGGGTATCAAAGTACAGCCCGGAAGTCCTGCATTTTATGGAAATCAGGTCTGGTTTGACGCGAATCATGATGGGATTCAAGATGCAAGCGAAGGCGGCATAGATGGGATTCGAGTCAAATTATACAAAGCAGCAGGCGCGTCACCAGCTCCTGCGACCGATGAATTGGTTAATTTTACCATTACAGGTAATGGTGGACAATATTTGTTTTCCAATTTGACAGCAGGCGATTATTATGCGGTTTTTTGTTTGCCGACAGGTTATACAGGTTCGCCTGCAAATGCCACAGGCAGCAATGCTAATAATGATTCCAATGGGACGAATACCACTTATAATGGTCAACCTGCTATGATAACTGTTATCACGCATTTGGACGCGGGCGAAACGGACTTGACTTGGGACCAAGGCATCTATTGCAGTATGAATCCAAGTGTAACGCCCATTACATCAACTATTTTGGGGAGTAATGTGACCTTAACAGCAAGTGGGGGAACAAGTTATGTATGGACAGGACCAAATGGTTTTACGGCAACTACGGCTTCTATTACGCGCAATGCCGTGACAGTCAATGAGTTAGGCGAATACACGGTTCGCGTAACGGATGCGAATTGTTATACGATGTTGAAAACGAAGATAGTCGTTTGTCCCGCGCAGCTCTGTTTGCCTGTGCAGACACAAAGACAATAGTTTTTGTTTGAATTAGGAATAAAAAAAGGAATGAAGGACGCATTGGCTTGGTTTTTTACGAAAAATCAAGCCAATACTTTTTTTACAAAAAAGGAGTTAAAGAATCGAACCCAAAAAATGCTGACTAAAAGGTTGATTTTCAAGGTAGTATAACGTTTGGAGGGTTTGAAACCCTCCAAACGTTTTGCATGGATTGGGATTGCTGGATAAGTGGTTCATTTGAAATCCTCAACAATAACGTTTGGAGGGTTTCAAACCCTCCAAACGTTCTACGCTATCGGATTGGATTTTTTGGATTGTAATCCAAAAAATCCAAGTCATTATTTATCGTTAAAAACCGATTCATATACGGCTTTCAATTGTGGATTCGATTCTTTTTCCACGATTTCTTTCAACCAGCCTTCTGCGGTCGCAATCAACGGGTCGGAAGCATTTTTTTGTTTCAACGAGCCTGCAAAATCTTTCAACGTCCGCGCACACGCAAATCGCCGCCAAGGGGATTGCGATTGGTCAATCCCAATTTTGTGCAATCGCGTCAATTTGCCTTTTAAATCCGTTTCGCCCGTTTTGACCATCATTTTCACATAATTGCCAACAAAACCAATCGCTTCCAAACCATTCACTTTTTCCAAGTTTTTTTCAAAAAAGGCAACGCGTTCTGCATTCGGATTCTGCGCATACATCTCGCCAACGCTCAATAATAATTCAGAATTGGTTTCATTTTCGTATTTTTTCGCCGCTTCCAATGCCGCAGGCGCGCTCAATTTGTACAATGCCGACATGCCCGCCGCAATCACAGGGTAGGCTTGCTCTTTTTCCAATACTTTTTTAAACGTCTCCGCGTATTTCTCCTCTTTGGTAGCCGCCAATTTGCCTAAGGCAGCAGCGCGGACTTTGGAATGTGGGTCGGTCGTAGCCAATTTGCTAATCGTCTCCATCGCGGTCGGTTCATCCTTGATAGCCAAATTTTTGATGGCATCTTCCCGTAATCCCCAAAATGAATCCTTCAAAGCAGCTACAAAAACCGCTTTTGCTGCGGCACTCATGGTTTTCGATTTCAAACCTTCCATCGCTTCTCTTCGGTCGAAATATTCAGGTGCGTTGTAATATTGGAAAATCCATTCGGCTTCTGTATGATTGTCTTTTTTCTCCCAAAGCAAGGCTTTTTGCGCATCTACATTGACCAAATCGGGTTTGACCGCCGCCGGAAACGTAAAAGATTGCTTGCGATTCACCATCCGAATCGCATGTCGCGTTGGTTTGCCCTTGCCTTGATAGACATCCACCTGCATTGGCAATTCAAAAACCGCAGGAATTTTCTCAGAAGCCTCTTGTTTTTGCTCCAAATCGACTTGAACCATCTTTTTGACGGCATCATACTTGTAAGAAATATCTAATACAGGATGTCCTGCTTTGAAATACCATTGATTCCAAAACCAACTCAAATCTTCGCCTGTTACCTCTTCAAAAGCCAAACGCAATTGATGTGCTTCCCCTGTTTTGAATTTATTATCCGTCAAATATTTGTTCAAAGAGCTAAAAAAAGCCTCATCGCCCACATAATTCCGCAACATATTCAAAATGCAACCGCCTTTATTGTAACTATGGGCATCAAACATATCTTCCCGATTGTTATACGTAAAATCCACTAACGAGTGTGTTTTACGTTGCGATTCGCCGATATAACCTTCCATCGTTGCCGCCAAATGGTGCATTCCAAAATCTTTACCGTACTTGTGTTCAAACCAAAGGACTTCACTATAATTCGCAAAACTTTCATTCACCGTCAAGTTCGACCAAGATTCTGCCGTCACCAAATCGCCAAACCAATGATGGAACATTTCATGCGCTACAACCGACTCATTTTGTTCATTATCAATGAGTTCGCGTTCGGTTCCGTTCATAAATTCGCCAAAAATAACCGCCGTTGTATTTTCCATCGCGCCTGAAACGTAATCCCGAACCACGATTTGTGCAAATTTTTGCCAAGGATATTCAACCCCTAATTTCGTCGAAAAAAAGTCTAATAACTCAGGCGTATTTTTATAAATGGATTTTGCATGGTCTTTATATTTCGGTTCTACGTAATACATCAATGGTTTTCCGCGCCATTTATCCTCTACAACGGCAAAATCGCCCACCGCCATCATCACCAAATACGGTGCATGTGGCATATCCATCAACCAAGTATCGGTGCGCGTTCCATCCGCATTTTTCTTAGAATTTTTCAACAAACCATTCGACAAGGTTTTATATTTATCGGCAACCGTCATCGTAATTTGGTTCGTCATGCGTTGATTCGGACGGTCAATCGTTGGAAACCAGCGCGAATTGCTTTGCGTTTCGCCTTGTGTCCAGATTTGTTGTGGTTTTTCGAGGTCAGCCCCATCCGCATTGATGAAAAACAAACCTTTATCCGACTGAATCGCCGCAGAACCGCCCGCAGGTGCTTCATCTGGTTTTGCCGTATAATCAATCAACAATTTATACTGTTCCGTGCGTTTATACGCACGTAACAATTTGATTTTCAATACATTATCCGTATAATCATAAGTCAATTTCGCACCTTTTTCATCTGTAATTTTATGAATATCAAACCCTTTGGCATCCAATTCAAGCAAATCGGAATCCGCAAAATGAGGTTTCAAGGTCAAAATGGCTTTGCCCAAGAGGTGTTTTTTTGCCCAATCAAATCGCACATCCAATTCTGTATGCACTAAATCGTGCGTTTTTTTGGAGGTTGCCTGATAAGTGGGCAAGGTATCCGCAAAAGTCATTTTCCCTACTTCGGCAGATGGGGCTGTCGGCGGAGTCGGCGGTGTCGGCACATTCGCCATGACCGCAGCAGGAGTCGTTGTAACCGCTGCTTTTTTAGTGGTATCGCAAGCCGTCCATGCGCCCGCAAGCGCAACGGTGAGTAACAGCGATGAGGTTGTTTGATTCATTTCTTAATCCAATGATGAGTTATGAGAGATAATATTGGGTTATTTTGCAAATAAACCAATTAAAATAGTGTTTTTTTGACTAAAAACGACTCTTTTAAAATTATCAACCTTTTAAAAGGCAAAGATATTTGAAAAAAGATGCACTATGCGTATTTTTAAATGAAAAAACTAAAAAAATTGCGCACTTGACTCAATCCTCATTTCCCTTTTCCTTTTAGCAAAACTAATAAGGTGTAAAACATTATTTTAAAATCCAATGCTAATGACATATTTTCAATATATAAAATATCAAATTTCAATCGTTGCACCATTTCATCCACCGATGACGCATAACCATATTTAACCATACCCCAAGACGTGATGCCGGGACGCACTTTCAACAAATGCCGATAATGCGGCGCGCGCGCCATAATTAGGTCAATATAATATTGCCGTTCAGGACGGGGCCCCACCAAAGACATTTCGCCAATCAACACATTCCAAAATTGAGGCAACTCATCCAATCGGTATTTGCGCATCAAACTGCCCCAAGATGTACACCTATCATCACCTGTCCGCGACAATTGAGGTCCGCCAGCTTCGGCATCTAAATACATAGAACGAAATTTTATAATCTTGAAAGGCTTGTTATTCAAACCAATACGCTCTTGAAAAAAGAAAATAGGTCCTTTGGAAGACAACCGAACCCGCAACGCAATATACGCATACACAGGCGCGAGCAACAATAAACTCATTATACTCGCCGCCACATCAATCGCTCGTTTAATCACTTTTTGCCAACGCGGAATCCAATCTTGCTTGATTTCAATCAAAACGGCTCCGTACAAATGATTCATTTTCACCGTTCCAAGCATGATGTCATACATATCGGGAATGATTTTAATAAGAATATTTTCCCCAAAATCAAATAAAATATCTAAAATTTGGCGTAAGCGGTTATGTTCCGAAGTTTCTACGGCAATAATCACTTCTTCAATTTTTTGTTCTGAAATAATCCGCGCCAATTGTTCAATATTGCCAAGACGCGGTAGGTATTTTTCTAATACATTATTCGTATTTCCATTCGTATCAATGAAACCGATAAAATCATTGCCCAAACCTTTTTCACGCCGCGAAATATCTTCATATAATTCCACTGCATTTTGATAACCGCCAATCAAAATCGTCCGATAGGTCATTAAACCTGCTTTCAAACGCCGACTTGCCCGTGTCAAAATAATCATCCGAGCTGTGACCGTTATAAAAAAGTGTAAGCAAAATAGTGTCAAAAAAGAAGTGTAATACGTCCGATAATCGGTAACGAAATCATCTAAAATCAAGGTAAAAAACAAAAAAATCACGCCCATAAAGGTCAAAAAGAAAGTCCGCGCCATGGTTTCCAAGCGCGAAAGCCGATAAATATCTCGATATTTATCAAAAATAGCATAGAAAAGTACCCATCCGATTGGGATAATCAAGATGCCCGAATAAAATTTAGGGTCTTGTAACATGCTCGAATCGGCAAATTTGCCTTCTACATGCGCTTTTCGGTATAAAAAAAAGAGTCCCCAAGCAAGCATTGCTGTCAGAAAATCAACAACGGTGTAAGCTATTATATCCCATTGTCGGCGGCGTGTCATGTCCATAATCAACGTTGTAAAAGTTTAACATTATCCAACCAAATAGTGCCTGTCGTCAACGAATCAGGTAATAATGCGCCTACACTCACTTGAAATTCAATGCCTTTTGACGCTTTTACTTCATTGGTAATATTGATATAAGTTTTATTCCATTCTTTTTTTGGATACAAAACAACTGGAAAATTATCAATGCCTATCGTCCCACTCGGTCTGTCAAAAGACGTGAAACCAATTGATAACGCCACATCCGTTTTGTAATTTAATTCTATATAAATGTTTTGCGCATCCGTTGGAAACAGGTGACGCACCGTCGTGGATTTCAACATGAGTTTACGCGCTGCATCTAAAACGATTTTACCTGCTTTTCCCTCCAAACCCCCTTGTTCAGTTGTCATCAAAAAAGTGACATTTTGGTCGCGGTGGTCATTGAAAAGATGCCCACCAGATTCAAAAGATTCAACCATTTTCAGATTGGTATCATTGGTGTAACGCGTTGTTGGGCGAATCGTATCCGTTTTCTCGGCGGCGAAAGTTACAGTTTTCTCATACCGTTGCGCAAACGCATAGGGTATCGGATTGCCTTTGACCCCATTATTGCGAATCCCGGGCAAGACAGTTACGGTATGTTGCCCGATGCTGAGTACAGGGATTTTAGCAGGGAGTTGGTACGCACCCCGATTTTCATTATCTATAAACACATGAGCATCAACCATTTTGTGTAACGCCGTTCCTTGCCCTGGCGTGACCGTCATCGTAATCGGTTCGATGTAGAGATAGGCAGGCACTTCATTTTCTTGGACACAACCCGTTAAAAATATTATTAATATAAAAAAAATTGATTTTAAACACATAGAAAACATAGGTTTACATAGGACACATAGATTTAACATATAGGTTTATGCGTAACACATAGGTTTAACGCGTAACACATA
>JAAFJT010000121.1 GCA_013298955.1 Chitinophagales bacterium | reverse complement strand
GTTTAAACCTCGCCGACGTTGCGACGTTCCAACGTTATAATAACGTCGGCGAGGTTTAAACCTCGCCGACGTTGCGACGTTCCAACGTTATAATAACGTCGGCGAGGTTTAAACCTCGCCGACGTTGCGACGTTCCAACGTTATAATAACGTCGGCGAGGTTTAAACCTCGCCGACGTTGAGGCTAAAAACAACTATTTTTTAAATCTGATAATTCTTTATGAATCCTATTCAAACGCTGGGCGCGTTGAGAGCAAGTGGGTATCAACCCAAAAGTATTAAGGATGAATTGCGCAACAATTTGATTATCAAAATAAAACGCAAAGAAACTATTTTTAAAGGCATTCTTGGATTTGAAAATACGGTGATTCCAGATATGGAACGGGCGGTGTTGAGTCGGCATAGTATTTTGCTATTGGGTTTGCGCGGACAGGCGAAAACCAAAATGGCGCGGTTGATGGTCACGTTGTTGGACGAATATATCCCTGTGGTGGCGGGCAGCGAAGTCAATGATGACCCTTTGCAACCGTTGAGCCGTTTTGCCAAAGATTTGATTGCGGAAAAAGGCGATGATACGCCCGTTACTTGGTTGCACCGTTCGGAACGATATATTGAAAAATTGGCAACGCCCGATGTAAGTGTTGCGGATTTGATTGGGGATGTGGATCCGATTATGGCGGCAAATTTGAAATTGCCGTATTCGGATGAACGCGTGATTCATTTTGGGTTGGTGCCGCGTTCGCATCGCTGCATTTTCGTCATCAATGAATTGCCCGATTTGCAGGCGCGGATTCAAGTTTCGTTGTTCAATATTTTGCAAGAAGGCGATATTCAAATTCGCGGTTTCAAATTGCGTTTGCCTTTGGATATACAATTTGTTTTCACGGCGAATCCCGAAGATTACACGAATCGGGGCAGTATTATCACGCCTTTGAAGGACAGGATTCAAAGTCAAATCTTGACGCATTACCCTGAAGACCCGACGATTGCCATGCAAATCACGGAACAAGAGGCGAAACCGGCTTTGAATCAGAAAAAAGCAATCAAAGTGCCTGAAATGTTGCGCGAATTATTGGAAGCGATTGCTTTTGCGGCGCGAGAAAGCGATTTAGTGGATAGCAAAAGCGGGGTTTCGGCGCGATTGAGCATTACGGCGTTGGAAAACCTGTACAGTACGGCGGAACGGCGGATGTTGTTGAATGGTGAAAAATCGACGATGGCGCGTTTATCTGATTTTTGGGGCATCGTCCCTGCGATTACGGGTAAAATTGAATTGGTCTATGAAGGCGAACAAGAAGGTCCGTATAATGTAGCGATGCAATTATTTGGACTTGCTGTAAAAGCCTTGTTTTTAGAATATTTCCCTCATCCAGAGGATATTCCCGTCAAACGGGACGAAAAAGACCCTTATGGGACGATTCGTGCATGGTTCAGTGGCAACAATATGTTGGAATTGATGAATGATGCTAATGACAAATCGTTTAAAAAAGAATTGGAAAAAGTGGCAGGTTTGCGGCGTTTGGCGGAAATCTCCGAAGTACCTGAGAAGGAAACGAGTGTTTTCATGGAATTGATTTTGCATGGATTAGCCGAATTTAATATTATTCAAAAAGATGTTTTGGATATGAGTTTCTCCTTCACAGACCCGTTATCGGATATGTTGGAGGATTTTGATGAACGAAATAATTAACTTTAAACGACGATTGGATAAATTGGAACGCGGATGACGCGGATTCAGCGAATTTTCGCGGATTTGTTTATTTTTAATTTTTAATTTTAAACAGACTTTTGTTGTTTGCAAAAATAAAAAATCCGCGAAAATTCGCCAAATCCGCGTCATCCGCGTTCCAATTTATCCAATAATGCTTGTTTAGCATTATAAAAATGAATAGCATGACCAAAAAAATACTATTTCAATTATTGGGCATATTGCTCACCTGCAATGTTTTTGCCCAAAAAGGCATTTTGCGCGGCAATGTTTATGACAAAGCGACTGGACAACCGTTAGCTTATGTCAATGTCTTGTTGAAAGAAACCACTTTTGGGACGACGACGACCCAAGATGGTTTTTACAGTTTGAATGTTCCCGCAGGTAGTTACACGGTTTCGGTCAGTTTTGTCGGTTACAATGCGACGGAAACGAAAATTGAAATTGGGAACGAAGCGATTGTGTATCAACGTTTTGACTTGGTGGAAAACGATAAAGATTTGGAAACCGTAGAGATTTCGGGCAAGCGGGAAGCCGCCCGCAATACGGTTCAAATTTCTAAAATCACGGTGACGCAAAAGCAATTGAAAGCCTTGCCTTCGACAGGCGGTGAACCAGATATTGCTCAATATTTGACGGTCATTCCGGGTGTAATTTCGACGGGAGACCAAGGTGGTCAAATTTATATTCGCGGAGGCTCTCCTGTGCAGAATAAAATTTTGTTAGATGGGATGCCTATTTACAATCCATTTCACTCCATTGGATTTTTCTCTGTTTTTGAAACGGAAACGATTCGGAGTGCGGATGTGTTGACGGGTGGTTTCAATGCAGAATATGGCGGCAGGGTTTCGGCAATCATGGATTTGAAAACGCGGGAAGGCAATAAAAAACGCTTTTCTGGCTTAGTTTCGGGCAGTCCATTCCAAGCAAAAGTATTGTTAGAAGCCCCATTGAGCGCGTTGAGCGATGAAGGTGGTGGCAGCAGTTCGGTTTTATTCACCGCGAAACAATCGCTTTTGGATAAAACTTCGACCAATTTGTACAAATATGCGGCACGCGATAGCTTTGGATTGCCGTTTGGCTACACCGATATTTATGGAAAAGTGTCTTTCAATGCCGCAGGTGGGAGCAAATTCAATGTTTTTGGTTTTAATTTTAAAGATAAAGTCAGTTATACGAATATTGCCGATTTAAATTGGAACAATCGGGGTGGTGGTGCGAATTTTACCTTAGTGCCTGCGTCGTTGAGTCTCGTAATCAATGGTTCGGTTGGTTATTCGGATTATCAGATGCAATTAGTGGAAGGCAAAACCGACCCGCGCAAAAGTGGCATCACGAGTACGAATGCGGGCTTGGATTTTACGTATTTTGGTTCTAATAACAATGAAATCAAATATGGAGTTGAATTGACGAATGTTACGACGAGTTTACAATTTAAAAATTTCTTAGGTTTTACGTTTGATGACAAGGATAATTCGACGGAATTGGCAGGTTTTGTCAAATATCGTTGGAAATCCAAAGCCTTAGTTTTAGAACCGGGCTTGCGCGTTCAATATTATGCATCGCTTGGAATTGCGAAAATAGAACCGCGTTTTGCCGCAAAAGTCAATATTTCTGATAAATTTCGGTTGAAATTTTCAGGCGGTTTGTATTCTCAAAACTTGTTGAGTACGGTGAATGAACGCGATGTGGTCAATTTATTCGTTGGTTTCGTCTCGGGTCCCGAATATCCGATTTACAAACCCGGTACCCAACAAAATGTTTCGGAGCGTTTGCAAACGGCTTATCATGTGGTGGGCGGTTTTGAGGTCGATTTATCGAAACATTTAGAATTGAATGTTGAACCTTATCTTAAAAATTTCACTCAATTGATAGGCATCAATCGGAATAAAACCCAAAGTGTGGACCCGAATTATGTAGTTGAAACAGGACGAGCAACTGGTTTAGATATATCATTGAAATATGATAAGAATAATTTATATGTATGGACGGCTTATTCAATAGGTTACGTCAATCGCAATGACCAAATTCAAGAATATCCAACCAATTTTGACCGCCGCCACAATTTAAATGTCGTGACATCTTATAGTTTTGGCAAGAAAAAATCTTGGGAAATGGGTGGTCGATTGAATTATGGAACGGGTTTTCCATTCACGTTGACCCAAGCGTTTTATACAAAATTTGATTTTAAAGACGGTTTGAATACAGACGTTTTGAAAGGAAATCCAAGCAATATTGGCATTATTTATTCGGCGAAACGCAATTCTGGACGGTTGCCTGTGTATGCCCGATTGGACGCTTCCATCAAGAAAAGCATTGAATTTACGAAACATACGCGTATGGAAATAATTGCAAGTGTGACGAATGCAGCCGATAGAAACAATATTTTTTATTTCGACCGCGTGAAATATGAACGCGTTGACCAATTGCCGATATTACCAAGTTTGGCGATGACACTTCATTTTTAGACTTGGATTTATTGGATTTATTGGATTATCATAATCCAATAAATCCAATAAATCCAAGCCTAACGAACCTACGCCGTTAATTGCGCCGCAAGGCAACAGGCAGGCAAATCTTTGGCGGACAAGGCGGTGCCGCTTTAAACCCCGCATCTATTGTCAAATTGTCTTTCAAAATGCCTACTCCGTTAATATCTATCCGCGTCACAGGCGAAAAACCAGTACTTTGTTGCGCATCTGAATCCGTATTAAGCCCAGTGGCATTCGTTGCCAAGGTCAAAATCAACCCTTGGTTGTTCAAAATCGTGCCTATTGGGAATTTAACATAATAATTATTGCTATACAACTCTTTGAAAAGATACGCACCATTTTTGCCATTCAGCGTTTGGGTTAATGTAAATTGTCGCAAGGTATCATCCCCGCCGCCAATGACATTATCAGGGCCAGTTGTCCACAATTCTATGCGTAAACCGTTGATACCCAAACTATCAGGCTCATCTTGCACCGCATTTGCATTTGCATCCAACCAAACATAATTGCCAATACTACCTAAATAACTCGGGTCAATAATGATACTCACAGGGGGCGGTTCAGACGGCTGCAAACCACCCACTGCCCCATCTGCATAATCGGCAACATAGGCAAAAGCATTCCAAGCCAATTTATTGACTTGTGCCGAGACAGGAGCCAGCATTTCCCAATATAAAGTAAGTGTATCTTGTGGATTCAAAATAAAATTGTTCCCAAAATCCATAAACAACGATTGAACCGTTGTTAAATCCGTTGGTGCTACTGCTGAAAAATTGCCCGATTGACAACCCGCTTGGTTCGGCATCGGAAAGGCATTAGAGGCGGTTAAGCTGGCAAGACATGGGACTTTATTAGGCGAATATTGTACTGTGTATGGTACGGATACGCCCACTTGATTGGTTGCTATCCCACTCAATGGAGCTGCTAAAACAGGTCGCCATTCAGATGCACCTGGATTCACCCGTTCAAAATTATATAAAACTTTTTTATCATTGATATACGGCAATACATCTGCTATTTTCACTTCTTTAACAGGCACATTGCCCGCATTCCAAATTTGGAGTTTGTAATTTACTACGCCGCCGGGTATGGTGTGTCCATTGACCAAGTAATTGCTATCTAATGAACCTTTGACAAATTTTTGCGATTGTAAAGAGACCGACCGAATTACATTATTACTGACCGTAGCCGCTTTACACAAGATATCCGTCCGTGAACCATCTTGATTGATGTCTGCGGTATCGACAGGGCTACCCGTGCAAGTGAACGCATAGGGCATCATCGCATCCCCTGTATATTGAAAATAAAGGTCATTGACAATTGCTGTGCCTGCGGGAACACCTGTTTTGACCGTCGTTTTAAAGGTTAATTTCAACCCTTCTGCTGCCGTTTTCAAGGGCAAGCCATCATCTGCACCATAATTAAAGTGAAAACGCAATAAAGTTTTGCCCGTACCATTATAATTCGGAATAATCGTTGGTGTAAATACAAAAGGATTTGTTTTAAAACAATTTCCAACTTGGCAACTCAGGACTTCACTCCCCATGACATAATTTAAATTAGGATTTAAAAAATCTATCATTGCAAAATCGTTTAAGGGAACCGATGCCGTATTAAACACCTTTATCGTGTATGTTAGCGTGTCTGTCGGGCGCACGGTGGAAGGCGTACTCGTTTTTGAGAAACCGGGTTTAGCAGGTAGGGGTGCAGCACTTGTAAATTGGGTTGTTGTGGCACGACATAACGTATCTGTCATAACGTTATTTTGATTCATATCGGCAGCATCTACCAATTTGGAGGTACATGCAAAATCATAAGGCATGGATGGATTCCCATTATATTGAAACATCAAATCATTTTTAATCAGCGTTCCTCCAGGAACATTGCGTTTTAATACGGCTTTAAACGTGATTTTGATGCCTTGCCCTGCTGTTTTTTCAGGCATCCCATCCGTCGGCGCGTAATCAAAGGCAAAACGGAGTAGGGTAGAATCGGTGCCTCGATAATTAGGCGTTGCAGTGGCTGTGAAGGTGTAAGGCGTAGCATGATAACAATAAGCCGATTGACAAACAGCCACCGCACTATTCGCCACATATTGCAAATTAGGATTTAAAGCATCTATCAATTCAAAATCGTTCAATAATTTTCGCGAAGTGTTATAGGCTAAAATCGTGTAAGTGAGCGTATCTAAGGGGCGCACTGTGGAAGGGCTGCTTGATTTCACAAAAACAGGTACTGCAGGAATAAATGGAACGACCGAATTGTTCACAGTGGCTGCTTTACACAAAGTATCAGTCGTTGAGCCATTCTTGTTAATATCAAAAGTATCTATCATATTGCCAATACAAGTATATTTGTACAACATGTTAGGGTCTCCTTTGTAATCAAACCAAATATCATTTGGAATCGTACGCGTAGGCGCACCTGCCCGCACGACTGCCCGATAAGTGATTTTCAATCCCTGTCCATTGCTTTTTTGTGGTAAACCATCATTTGCGCCATAATCAAAGGCAAAATGCAACAGGGTTCCGCCTGTCCCATTGTAATTTGCGGTTTCGGTTGTATTAAGCGTATAGGGAGCCGTCTGATAACAATTGCCCGATTGACAAACAACGGCGGCACTGCCTGCCAAGTATTCTAAATCTGAACTGATAGGGTCTGAAATAGAAAAATCATTTAAAGGTGTAATATATTGATTCCCAATGAGTATCGTATAATCAATTGTATCCAAAGGTTGTACAATGGTTGGGGTACTGGTTTTCGCAAAAGTGGGCAAGGCATACGGTACGACCACATCATTAACAATTGTATCTGTTTTCGACAGTCCACCGCTTTTAAACGAGGCAACATTTTTACCCGTTGTCGGCAAGGATAAGAGCATACCATCATTTTGTGGATTGACAATCGTGCCTGTCATTAAGATTTCTTTATTGTTGTAATTGGCTGCTACTGATAAAATGCCAATATTCACTTGAATGGCAGATACGTAATTAGGCGCGGCAATGCCCAAAGTCGATACATTTAAAGTGGCGGCTGCCGAAAATGGGCTGCCTGTCCAAGTCATCCAACCTCCGGTACCATTTTTTTGATACAAAACCGATACTGGTTTTGCGGCTTGTGCAATCGCACTTGCCAGATTGATACTTGTCAACCGAAACATTAACGGCAATGTATCGGTGATAATCACCGAATCCAAAGGTACATTCCCTGTATTTTTAACCACAAAATCATACTGCGCATCGGTCTGAGTGACCCGCCACTCCGTAGAACTCGCTCGTTTATCGACTGTATAAGCAATGTTAGCCATTTCTAAGGGATTGCAAGCATTGCCTAATTTGGCTCGAAGCGAATCAAAACAATCTGTGTATTGCAAATAATGTTTATTACACACTTGTCCTGGCGTAACAATGGTATCGCCATTTGGCATAGGACTGATGATTTTGCCTTGCACATAAAAATTAGTGGGCAAAAAGGCAGCTCCTGGAACTATATTCGCCCACTCATATCGAATAGCACTCAAGAAATCTGTTGCAGTTAATCCCAACGTATTGGCAAGATTGGGAATCGTTTGCCCTGCTGTAAACGGACTACCGGGGAAAGGTAACCAAGCACCGATACCATTCAACTGATAACTAACGGTCAATGGTTCGGCGGGCGTAGCACTGTTATTATAACCAAATTTTAAGCCTGTTGCATGAAATTCAACGGGTAATGTATCACTTAAAACCACATTTGTCAGAGCAGAAGTGCCAGTATTGCTTAATGCAAAAGTATATTTTTTGGTTGAAAAAGTATCATTTACATACCAAGTACCGGGGTCAGCACTTGCCGTATAAGCTACGGCACATGTGCGCGGAGTCAAGGTATGGGTCGCAGAATCTTTGACTTCAAGTATTTTATTACCAAATTGTCCCGTTCCATAACCTTTGTTTTTAACCACTGTGCCTGCGGCAAAAGCACTTGTCGGATAGCGCACCCGCACGTAATAGGTCAAACTGGTGCCGGGCGTAATCGTCACTGGCGGAAAAGAGACCAAACCCAATGAATCAGCAGTTACACCTGCCATCACTGCGCCCCCACTGTTCGTTGCAGATACGAACAGTGCATTTGGAGGCATTTGGTCTGTTACCACATAATTAGTAGCTTGTGACAAATAACCATTATTGGTCGTGACAATTTTATAAACGCAATCTTCTCCAACAGTGCCACCAGAAAACAGGGTTTTGGTAAAAGTGACTCCATTTTCCTTCACTTTTACATCCAAAGCGGTCGTAGCAGCTCGGGCTGTACCATTATCATAAAAGTTAAGCTGGTTTGAAAACAAAGCATCAGGCGGCGCGGTATTATCGAATTGGACTTCTAAGGATAATGCACCTGTCGCCCCGTCACTCAAAACAGATGCCGTCCAAGTAATGGTTCTATCCGCCGCATTGTACACACCTTGATTAAAACCGCCGCCCCCTGTGCTACCGATATAGGTCACCCAAGTCGGTAATGTATCTGTAATTTTGATATTAGAGTAATTATGCAAAGCACCTAAATCAGGTGTTGCATAATAAATATCGTAAATAAATGGAACACCCGGTAGCGCAGTTCGCACTTGTGGCACTTTTTGCAAACTGACTTGGCTGAAAACATCAATTTTAAATATAAAAAATATTATTATTATATTTAATAAAGTTTTAAGTTTGTGCAAAAAAAAACTTTTTTTTGTACGCTTAAGCCAATTGACAAATTGCCAATAAGATAGAGTATGTGTCATTTTTGTAGTTTATTGTAATAAAAATTGTAATTTCTTTGTAGATATACCTTAGAAAGTTTTAGTATAGTAGTAATATGGTTTTAAAGTTTATTTGTATAAATACGCAACAAGTATTGCAAGGCTGGGTTTCAATAAACTACAAAAATCTGTTTTTTTGTGACGGGGTTATTACTAAACCAATGGAAGGTTTTTAAAACCTTCCATTGGTTTTACTCAACATTAAGCGGAATTATCTATTTTTCTTTTTCTGCCGTTTTTAATTTTTCCTTTCTTGCGATTTTCTGGTCATTATTACTCTCGTAAACGCAATATTGCTCATATCGAACAGGGTCTTTTTCTGCCCAAATATCCTTTCCAATATTACACAAAACGATCATTTCATCATAAATTTTATTGCCTTGGTCAATGCGCGCTTCTACGGCAATATCGCGGTCAGCAACTTTATCCTGTTGAATATTCATGATATTTTCAAAATCAGCACAGGCTTGCGCCACTTTTTGAATCGCTAAATCATTTAAACCCACCGATTCAAAAAAAACCATCTGCGTCCGAGAAACGCGTGCGACTCGCCGACCGCAAAATAGCAATTGCGCATCCGTCATATCACCCATTTTTGCCGTCCCGAATTTGCGATACCGCCCACTGCGATTATTATATTTCATTTCCACCCGCGTCATAATACTGCGAATCGCATTTTTCAATTTTTCAGCAGCATCATATTTTTTTTCGGTCAAAACCATTTGCTCACCGACCAATTCATGGTCATCGGGCAAGGCTTTGAATTTTTCACATTCCGTTTTGAATGCCATCAATCGCTCCGTTGCAAAACCATATGGTTCAAATACGGCAATATCGCGGTACGCATTTCGGATGCAATCCAGACACATCACATATAAGTCTGCATCTGGAAAATTATACATTCGATTTAACGCCTGTTTTTTCATTGTCATAATAATTCGGTTTACAGTTTACATTTTAATTAGAGACGGCAAAGTTATACTTTTATTTAGTATTTCCAAATTTTACTCCTTTATAAAAAAATGGCTATTTGAATTTTCGTGCCGCGCTCACTGCTTTTTTCCATCCCCGATATAAATGGAGCATTGATTTTTTAGTTGCTAAGGGCTTGAAACTTCTATCCACTTGTCGATTGGCAACAATCGCTTCTGTATTTTTCCAAAAACCTACTGCCAAACCTGCCAAATATGCCGCCCCAAGTGCCGTCGTTTCTTGCATCACAGGTCTTTCGACCTCCACATGGAGCAAATCGCTTTGAAATTGCATCAAAAAATTGTTTTTAACCGCACCGCCATCTACGCGCAAAGCGGTCAATTTGATTTCGGCATCTTTTTCCATCGCACTTAAAACATCTTTTGTTTGAAAAGCAATCGCTTCCAACGTTGCTCGAATCAAATGCGCCTTGCCGGAACCGCGTGTCAATCCAAAAATTGCGCCCCGCACTTCCGAATCCCAGTACGGCGTGCCTAAACCCACAAACGCAGGCACGACATAAACGCCCTGCGAAGATTCCAATTGAGTGGCGTAACCTTCCGTTTCATCTGCTTTTTCAAACAAACCCACCGAATCGCGCAACCATTGCACCGCAGAACCCGCCACAAAAATACTACCTTCCAAAGCGTAGGTCACTTTCCCATCCAAACCCCATGCAATCGTTGTCAACAAACCATTTTTCGAGATAAACGCTTTATTGCCCGTATTCATCAACATAAAACAGCCTGTCCCATACGTATTTTTTGCCATACCATCTGCAAAACATGCCTGTCCGAACAACGCCGCTTGTTGATCGCCCGCCATGCCCGCAATCGGAAGCCCCGAAACGACAG
>JAAFJT010000120.1 GCA_013298955.1 Chitinophagales bacterium | reverse complement strand
GTGCGATTGCATTAGGATTATTATCTATCTTGCCGGGAATTATGGGCATGTTTGGTATCAATAGCGCGTTTTCGCGGTTTTTCGGAGGAACATCGGTCTTAATTATGATCGGTGTGATTCTGGATACTTTGCAACAAATCGAAAGTTATTTGTTGTTGCAAAAATACGATTCATTGGTGCAAGATGGCAAAATTCAAGGTAGAGGTGGACTGATGGAAGTGGGCGCAGGGATGTAAGAATCCAAAGCGTTTGTATAATAAGGTCGGCGACATGGTAATGTCGCCGACCTTTCGTTTTATTTCAACATAGCAGAACAGACATTCAAAGCCATAATGACAAAGCGACCTTTAAAAGAGACAGCGCGTCCGTTTCGGAAAATCTTTTAACAACAGTCTCCGTCCTATTAAACTCCTTTTTTCAAAGTAGAAATTATTGTGAGCCGTTTAACTTTTTTTTAAATAGTTGATTATCAATTATTTAGTGTAAACTATTTTCTATTTTACTCTTTTTTGAGCCGTTAGTGAGCCCTTTGAGGACATAAATCGTTCCCTTCCCCGTTTCTCCAATTCGCTCTAAATAAGAGCTTTCCAATTCTGTTAAATAACGCGTCGCGGTCGGTTTGCTGACTTTGCAAAGTTGTTGAACAATGGTATTATTGATTTGCTGATGTACCACAACATATTCAATAATTTTAACAAACAATGGAGCTATTTTTTTAGCTTCGAGCGCAGAAGCAACATCCTTAAAAAAACAAATCGAAAATTCAGTAGAGGTTGCCCAAAATTCAGGCGGTAAGGTTTGGTGCGCAAGGGCTTCTTTAATCATGTTAAGCGTCCCGCGTCCCCATGCTTCGATGTCACCACACCGAAAGAGCGCGTTCGCAATGGCAGGATTAAATGGTTTAGAAGCATGTTTGACTTTCAGATTTTCAATCGTCCAATTTTCGGGCAATTGTCCTGGATTCCAAAAAAGAATTTTATTTAAATAAACACTAATTTGAATCGGAGTTGGATCCGAATAATCTTTATGAGCAATCGCATTCAATAACGCTTCTCGAATGGCTTTTTCTGGAAAAGGCGGCGTTTCGACTCGGTGCAGCCCTTCATACGCAATCGCATAACTGGTATATTTGGTTTTTAACAAATTTTCCGTTTTTTCCACTTGCTGCATCAAACTACCCGACACAACATCTTGAAAAAGCAAATCTGTATCATTCCGAAAAAAACCAATTTTGACATAAGCACCAGATATAAATTTCTCAGGAGTCGGATGAAATAACAGCAACGCGGCACGTTTGAGCTGCCCCATTTCTATTAAATTCAAATCTTCGAGTAAGATTTCGGTTGTATCTGTTAAGATTTCGTCATCCACGCGCTTACTTTTCGCTGCTTTTTGTCGGTAACGGGCAAGAGATTCGGTATTTAATTCGGTGATGCTGACATTGGAAACGGGTACACTATCCCATCGCCTGCCTGTTTTACTCAATAGAAATTTATCTAATGCGACTCCTTTTAATTCTTGTTTGGTGCTGCCGCTTCGGTAATGGTATTGCCCTTTGTAACTAATCGGATACGGATAGGCTTCGATTTCGATTTCGATATAATGGAGGAGCCCTTCCGTTAATAAATTAACGTTTACAAGAATCCCTAAAATATCACGGACTTTATTCGGAATATCTTCCATTAATCGAACAGCGTCACTAATCCCAACAATTTCGCCTTTATCATTTTTGCCGATGTACATTTTACCGCCTTGTGCATTAGCAAAACCACAAATCCATTTAAGGTATTCATCGCGCCAACTTTCTTTCCATTCTACATTTTGATTTTCTTTATTCATAATTAATTGATTTAGTTGATAATAGGATGTAAGAAGTATTTAAAATGATTTTCTAAAGGCGAAGATAGATAATTCAGCGATTTACGAGTCTGTTTTAATTGCCTATTTTCCGAAACGGAGGGCGGGAAAAATTGAATCATTCCGTTTTGTCCTTCCGAAGAAATCTTTTGTATCGCTTTGTTCTTCCAAAGGAATCTTTTGTGCCGCGCTTTTGTCATTCCGCAGGAACCTTTATCGTTGCACGGCACAAAAGATTCCTTCGGAATGACAAAAACGGAATGACAAAGTGCGGTACAAAGATTCTGTGGGTAATGGGAAACCTCGACCCCTTTTTTGGATGAAACTTCTTGATTTTCAATCCTTTAAACTAAAAAGCAGTTGGCGGTTCATCGTTTCGACTACTAAGGCAACTGCTCAACCGTTTTCACGGCATTTTCACTTTTTTTACACTTTTTTTTCTTCAACAAGGGATTTTTCCCAAACTAAGGAAAAGAAACGAGGCGAAAACCGACATCGTTGACCCGACCCGACGGCGTGAGCCCGCTACGGTGCGCAACGCGGCAGGACACAGCAAAGTAGAGCCAACCGCCGCCGCGCAGGACGCGGGACGTGCCAGTAACAGCACCTGTAGGATTACTGCTGGGACTACTGCTATAGTATTTACTATCATACCAATCACTACACCATTCCCAAACATTGCCCGACATATCATAAATGCCTAATTCATTCGCGGATTTGCCGCCAACAGAATGAGTTTTACTACCCGAATTGTCATGATACCATGCAGCCGCATTCAAATCATTGGAACCGCTATATTTAAAACCGTTGCTGCTATTGCCACCTCGCGCAGCAAACTCCCATTCAGCTTCTGTAGGAAGCCTATAACGTTTGCTGCTGAGGCTGTTGAGTTTGCTGAGAAACTGCTGTATGTCATCCCATGAAACCTGTTCAACGGGGCAATTATCACAATTTTTAAACTCCGAAGGACTCGTTCCCATGACCGAACGCCATTGCGCTTGTGTAATCTCATACTTGCCAATCGAAAAACTGCCAACCGTGACCGTGTGAACAGGTTTTTCATTAGAATATGCCTCTTTATCGTCACTACCCATTTGAAAAGTACCACCTTCCACGCGCACCATTTCAATATTGGGCGTAGTATATCTCGGTTTCGGCGGTTCAACCTTTGCAACAGGTACAGGTTTGGATGCGACAGGCTTACTCGATTCAACCTTTGCAGGTTTAGGCTTTTCCGCAAGAGCCGCTTTTGCACGCCGCGCTTCTGCCAATTTGCTGTCTAAGGTAGTACATTGTGCTGCATCGCTCACCTCTTTACCTAATGAAAATAACCGAATCGCTTCGTCATAATCCTTCTTATCCAAAGCAATTTGCCCTTTTTGGAAAAATTTAGCACAATTTTGCCCCCAAATGCTCATTGGCGCACTTAAAAGCAAGACCCAAATCAAATACCGCATCATATTATTTTTTATTTAACAGTTTTTCCAAAGCGATTACCTCTGAACGTTCAGGCGCGATATTTTTCGCTTTGAGTAATTCTTTTTTAGCATCCTCTGGGAAATCTTGTTTCATAGCATTCGCATCGTTTAAAGCGCGTTTTAATTCTTGCTCCAATGCTGTAATTTGAACATTTGCCACATTTAAATGGGTGCTTTTAGGATACGTCGCAACAAAGTTTTTCCAATCTGCCAATTTTTGACTTTTATAGAGGTTATTAAAAGCAATTTCAGCAGGATCAACAACGGGTGCGACCACAATCGGCGCATTATCCACCTTAACAGGCATGGGCGGCGCATCCGTTTTTTGTTGTGGGAGTTTAGGCTGCTGCGAAAGTTTGAAAGGCTCGTGAATGGTTATGGGTATTGGCTTTACGGGTTCAGGGTGAAAATATTTATATATTCCAATAAGCATTGCTGCAATAGCCATCGCATAATAAACCTTGCTAAGTATATCACCCCATTTACTGTGACTGTGACTCATGTTGTCCTTTTTTCTATTTCTTAAAATTGGTTTGAAACGTAGCAAAGATAAGAATTGCAGCGCAAATAAGGAAGCAGCGTTGCATCATAAATAGAAAAATATTTGAATTTAAGATATGAAACCATTGAAAATCAAAGGATTCCGTATCATACAAGGTCTCCGATGTTGCAACGTCACTGACCTTATTTTTATAAATCATTGAGAATCAATCTTTTAAAAAAAAAAATCAAAGTTTGCGGTTACATCGCTTCCTTTACACGGAAAAGCGTAAATTTGCCCCCAGTTTTGTCTTTAAAAGCATTTCATCTTCACCTTACGACTCAAAAAAAATGAAAATTAAATCGCTTTATTTCAGAAATGGTTTTTTAGGTTGGGAAGTGAAACGAATTGAGTTTCAAAACCTAAACCTTTTAGTCGGCTTATCCGGTGCTGGTAAATCGCAGATTATCCATGCATTATGGTTACTTCGGGGCATTGCGGTATCGGGTCAGATGATGAATAATATAGATTGGTGCCTTGAATTTACGATTGGCGACCAATCTTATGAATGGAAAGGTCATTTTGGGGCGGTCAATTTTGAAACGAGTTCTAAAATAAAAACAGAAAGTATTAAAAATTTGATGACCAACCAAAAAATAGAGCGACGGTCGAACGGTTTTATTCATATTAGAGATCCGCAATTGGGACAAGACTATGTAACCACCAAAAGTACTACGCCCGATGGACTCTTATTTCAAATTTATAGTGGTCAAGACTTTATCAAAGAAATCATTCATCATTTCAAGATGATGAACCTTCGGGATCATACCCAATCGCAAACAAATAGTAGTACGGATTTCTATCGATTGCGATTTCGGTATGATGGTCGGCGTGTTAATAGTCTGTTGGATTTAGAAGGGCTTCGGAATAGCAATTACAATATTGCTGAGCGATTGATCATTGCCTATTCCAAAAATAAAAATAATGATTTGGGTTATAATAATATTCTGGGAGAGATTCAATCCATTTTCCCTGCCATAGAGGAATGGGCGGTAGAAGAACAGGTCAGTCAAAATAATGAAGGCTGGAATATTGCTTATAAGATAAAAGTTCGTGGACAACGAAATTTTATTCAGCATCGAAATATTGCATCGGGCATGTTGAGAGCTTTTAATATTATCGCAGATCTCTATTTATCGAATCCTGAAACCGTTTTTTTATTGGATGAATTTGAGAATAGTTTAGGGCATAATTGCCTGCCAAACTTGGAGGAACTGATTGTAAATCATAGTTTTGAGAGCCAATTTATCATCACAAGCCATCATCCCGATATTATTAATAAGATTCCAAAAGAAAATTGGATCGTTATTCAGCGAGAAGAAGATGGCTCCATTAGTAATCGGGCTGCAAAACATTTACCTTTTTTTAAAAGTAGTCATGAACCTTATTTAATTCTCTTGAATCATTTTGATAAATTACCGTAAATGAATATTGCTTTTTTAGTAGAAGGCACGACTGAATTGAGACTTTATCCAAAATGGATTCAATATTTTTCAAAGACACCGCTCACAGAATGTACAACAGGTTATCAAGATGTGGTTGCGAATCAGTTTACGATATTCAATGTGGAAGGGCTTTTCAATATGAGAAGAGGCATTCAAGCAGCCATAACGGATATTAGAAGCAATCCTGTTTTTGATTATTTGGTTGTCGTTGTGGATGCGGATGACAATAACATCACGACTTCGACGGTGTTGATTCAAGATATTATAAGTCATCCCGATACACTTCCATTACCTGCCAACTGCCAACTCCAAATAATGGTGCAGCAGGTTTGTATCGAAACATGGTTTATTGGACATTCCGACCATTTCCTTGCAGCGAAGTTTTCGGGTGATAGGGGCATTCGTCAAGCGATGTCTGAATATGATGCACTCCATCAAGATCCAGAACTCATGCCGAATCAAAGAGCATCAACTGTGCATTCAATCGGAGCTTATCATGCCGATTTTCTCCGAAAAATGTTAAATGGCGCGAATCGAAATTGGCGGTATGGCAAAACAACGGCACATCTTTTAATTGATATGCCTTATTTGCAACGCCTTGAACAGCGATTGATTGAAACACCAACACATCTTCAAAGTTTTTCAAATATGATTCTGTTTTTGAAAAGTTTATAATCAATTGTAGCGCGGACTCATGGAAGTCGGCGCAGGCATGTAAAATACATTCGGTTGGAAGAAGAAGGTCGGCGAAGTGGCAACTTCGCCGACCTTTCGTTTGGGGGAACTTTTTTAAAAAAAAGAAATGATTTGATTTGGAGGTTTCCAAAAGAAGTTTTATCTTTGCAGCAGCAAGGCAAGCGCGAGGAGCGTTTTCGGGCAACGTTCTTTGACATTCCGATTTTGAACCCAAAAATTCACCCGCAAAGGGCTGTTAGGGCGTTCTATTGAACCGAATGTGATTCCTCTTCCAAGAATCGGAGGTCTAATCCATTGATTATCATGCTCTTATAAGGATTGCGCTCTAACAGTCATGTCCAATTTTAGTGAGGACTGCGACTGACACTAATTTCTAAGTACAGTTAGGGCTTTGACATAACTGTCATGTCCAATTTTAGTGAGGACTGCGACTGATCTAAACTAAGATTATCCGACAAATATCTTCTAACAGTCATGTCCAATTTTAGTGAGGACTGCGACTTTTCACGTATTAGCAAAAGAATGTTTTGGACTCTAACAGTCATGTCCAATTTTAGTGAGGACTGCGACGTATTCGTATAATGTCTGTTAGGACTTTATTTGACTAACAGTCATGTCCAATTTTAGTGAGGACTGCGACACTCTGACTTTTCCTTTGACATTGCCGCTTGGCTAACAGTCATGTCCAATTTTAGTGAGGACTGCGACGACTTTTGCAAAACTCAGCATGCTTGCCGGTTTATAACAGTCATGTCCAATTTTAGTGAGGACTGCGACAGTTTCCTGACCATGACTGTTCTGTCACAGTCATAACAGTCATGTCCAATTTTAGTGAGGACTGCGACTATTTGCCTATTGTTGTTGGTGGATTATTTTCTAACAGTCATGTCCAATTTTAGTGAGGACTGCGACATTAATCTGAATTGTAATCAATTCAGAAAGAACCTAACAGTCATGTCCAATTTTAGTGAGGACTGCGACTTAGTATTACGTAAATCAAGATTACCACCTACTCTAACAGTCATGTCCAATTTTAGTGAGGACTGCGACATTTAGCTTTTTCAGCACAAGAACCTAAACTAACAGTCATGTCCAATTTTAGTGAGGACTGCGACTCTTTAAACCAAACTCGCCTTGAATGTCTTGTACTAACAGTCATGTCCAATTTTAGTGAGGACTGCGACTTTTTTCTGTTTTTTTTGTCGAGTCGCATTGTCTAACAGTCATGTCCAATTTTAGTGAGGACTGCGACAATAGAGTCGGTTCGCTTTTGTAACTGAAGTAACTAACAGTCATGTCCAATTTTAGTGAGGACTGCGACGTTGCATATCCTTCTTCATAAAAAGAATGAATGACTAACAGTCATGTCCAATTTTAGTGAGGACTGCGACATTTTAACAGCAATAGCAAAAATTCCTAAGTCTCTAACAGTCATGTCCAATTTTAGTGAGGACTGCGACAGTACTAGTAGTATTAGTTTCAACTCTCGTTGGCTAACAGTCATGTCCAATTTTAGTGAGGACTGCGACAAAGGGATTTCGGAATCCACTATTTCGGATTGCGGAACGCGTAAAAGTCGTCGAGGTTGCAACCTCGACGACTTTGTTATAAGATGTAATGAATTGATTATCAATAATTTAGGATTCATTGATTTTAAAAGGAGTATCGAAGGTTTGAAACCCTTCGGAGCAAGCTGTTTTTTAAAATGATTTTTTTGCAAAAAAAATCATTTTAAAAAACAGCTTGCTCCACCCCCGCCCGCCTCTCAAGCATGTGGCGGAAAGGCGAACATCCAATAAAATAGTATCAAATATTCGATATGTAAAATATTGATTATCAATTATTTAAACCTTTTTCTGTTGGAACGTGCGCATTCCCGCCACATGCTTGAGAGGCGGGCGGGGCGGAGAGATGTGCTTTTTTGATTTTTTTGCAAAAAATCAAAAAAGCACATCTCTCCGAAGGTTTTTAAAACGCCCGTGAGGACTGCGACAAAGGGATTTCGGAATCCACAATTTCGGATTGCGGAATGCTAAAGCGTTGATTCTCAATGATTCCGCAATCCGAAATCTACAATCCGAAATCGCCCGTCATGTCCAATTTTAGTGAGGACTGCGACAATAAAGAGTGACATCCAGCATAGCACCAATTAGGCTAACAGTCGCTTCCAATTTTAGTGAGGACTGCGACATAGATTGCCTTTGAAATTTGAGGATTCGTTTACTAATAGTCGCTTCCAATTTTAGTGAGGACTGCGACTCCACAAATTGCTCACACTGCTTTGCCGTGCCAGTCTAACAGTCGCTTCCAATTTTAGTGAGGACTGCGACTTTTGCGAAGAGACTTCCGCCAGCCTATCATGAGCTAACAGTCATGTCCAATTTTAGTGAGGACTGCGACCTTTAATGAAATTTGAATCTCCAACGGCCTAGGCTAACAGTCATGTCCAATTTTAGTGAGGACTGCGACATTTCTAACATCTACCGCCTTGACTTCGGGCTTATAACAGTCATGTCCAATTTTAGTGAGGACTGCGACATCATCATCGTCGAAGTCATCATCATTATCGCATAACAGTCATGTCCAATTTTAGTGAGGACTGCGACAGTTAGCTCTTCTAAAGTGTGTACTTTTTCTTTATAACAGTCATGTCCAATTTTAGTGAGGACTGCGACTTTTTCCAGCCCCTTATTTCGACCCGCTTCTCAAATAACAGTCATGTCCAATTTTAGTGAGGACTGCGACTTTGGATTGCTTTCCGTGACACGAGGAATACGAATGCTAACAGTCATGTCCAATTTTAGTGAGGACTGCGACAAAGGGATTTCGGAATCCGCGATTTCGGATTGCGGAATAATAAAGCGTTGATTATCAATAATTTACACTTTTTTTGTCATTCCGTAGAAACCTTTTGCGTTCTTGTTTTTGTCATTCCGCAGGAATCTTTTGCGGTTTAAAAGTTTCCTGCGGAATGACAAAAACGCACCGTGAGGACTGCGACCAAAACAAAAAGGTCATCATTGTTTAAATGATGACCTTTTTTAATTTATAAATAATTAAAAATCAATGACTTAGAAAAAGGGATTTCGATAATGATCCGCCGTCAAAAGAATCATTTGCTGGGTTTCGTCCGATGAATACTGAACGGTTCTCGCAATGACATCCAAAGGCACTTGTGCCGCATGAAGTTCTTTCGCCATCCGAACCCTGTCTTGCCAAATCGCAAAGGCTTCTCCAGCGATTTTGGCATTTCTTGCTTGCTCCACATTTTTTTTAGCAGCTAATTGTTTTGGGGTGAATTTCGTGACTTCAATGAGCTCCGCAGCCCGTTGAATCCCCGTATTTTGGAGATTAATCGATGGATTGTTGGGATTATGCATGGATTCATAAATCAAATCCAACCAATCTTTGACGACTTTAGGGGTACTCGGATCCCGATGATTTGGATTCAATGTCACAAAGGAATGGCGATACAACAACCGCTCGACCTTCGCGGCATTTCGAGTGGTAAATGTCGTAATCAACATTTCGTCCGTCAATAATCGTCCTGTGAGGTCTTTGAGCGTGTACGGCAGGGTCATCACCAAAATCTGGTGAACGGTTTGACCAATGGCATATTCTTTGGCGGATTGTTGTTGACCGGCAATCAGCATCATGAAATAATGCAGAAAGCGGTCATGCGTGTAATCATATTGCACTTTTTGAAGTTCAATGCAAAGGCGTTTATCCACGGTTTCAGCGTAAATGTCTAATTCAAAATCAATATTGCCGATTTTGGGATAAAATCGTTTTTCGGTTTCGATTTTGCCCACTTGGATATCCAGCCCTAAAATGTCTTTCACAAAACATTGAAAAACAATCTTATCCGTGAACGCTTTTTTAAAAACCACTTCATTATCTAAATTACTTAACATGGAACCAAGATTTTAAGGTGATAGAATGCGGCAAAGGTAGCTTTTTTTTGAAAAAATAAATGATTTTAGGGGTTGGTTTCAAAAGAAATGCTTATCTTTGCTTGGGCAAAGGGCAAATGCGTCCTTTCCAACATGGAATCATGACTTCTGCAACATCGCAAGTGGCTCCTCTTTTTCACCTTTTTGATTTAAAAAAACGTTTAAATGGTTTTTCTATTTAACATAATAAATCTCTTAAACAAGTCAACACCCTCTAAACCATTGTGTTTGAATTGTTTACGTAAAGGTACGGGTAGGAGTCATGTCCAATTTTAGTGAGGACTGCGACACAATACTATTGTCCTTAGAAAAAATGAAATTTAAGCTAACAGTCATGTCCAATTTTAGTGAGGACTGCGACATACTTCTAACTACAGAAATACACTCTATTTCCTATAACAGTCATGTCCAATTTTAGTGAGGACTGCGACAATACCAATAATTCTGTTAATTGAGAGCTTGCCGATAACAGTCATGTCCAATTTTAGTGAGGACTGCGACAGGTAATTCATTTAGAATTATTTTTTTCAGCTCTCTACTAATAGTCGCTTCCAATTTTAGTGAGGACTGCGACTATTCTTTTGTTATGAGCAATACTTGCTCGTCACTACTAATAGTCGCTTCCAATTTTAGTGAGGACTGCGACTTTCTTGTGCAGATTTTTCATCAGCAATTGCTGACTACTAATAGTCGCTTCCAATTTTAGTGAGGACTGCGACTCGATATTTTCTACGAATTCTTGACATTTCTTGCTACTAATAGTCGCTTCCAATTTTAGTGAGGACTGCGACGTTCTGCAAAATCAACGACATGTTGTTGCTCTCTACTAAGAGCTTGTTTAAAAATTAAATTGGGAATAAAGGATTCAATGCCTTTAGTTACAAAATAAAATTTGGCAATAAAAAAAAGAATCGGTCGTATTATTGTTTTTAAAAAGACAAAATTTAACTA
>JAAFJT010000012.1 GCA_013298955.1 Chitinophagales bacterium | reverse complement strand
GGCTTTATCGGGAACGTTCCCGCAAATATTTATAAAATTGATTTTTGTAAAACTATTTTTGCTAAAAATAACCTTATTCAGCTGAGTACAAATCTTGAAATGAATCATAAGTATGAAAAAAATATTTCTTTTAGCCTTCCTTGGTTGTTTATTTGCCTTCAAAGCCACTGATGAAAAGCCTACGCTTTTCCTTTGTGGCGATTCTACGATGGCAAATAAAGCTCCGATTGACGCGCCCGAAACGGGTTGGGGCATGTGTTTACCTGCTTTTTTTATGGATGCCATTCAGTTAGAAAATCACGCGGTCAATGGGCGCAGTACTAAAAATTTTCGGACTTTGGGGCATTGGAAAAAGGTGATTGAGCAGGTCAAAAAAGGTGATTATGTGGTCTTGCAATTTGGACATAATGATGCTAAAAAAGACGATACGTTGCGTTTTGCGGCGGCGCAAACGGATTATCGTCAAAATCTCACCCGTTATATCGAAGAAATTCGCGCAAAAGGGGCAAATCCCATTTTGATGACTCCTGTGATGCGGCGCAAATTGGACGAATCTGGGAAATTTGCAGACCAACATGCCGATTATCCTGATGTCGTGCGGGATTTGGCGCAAAAACTCATTGTGCCTTTGGTGGATATGCACTTGAAAAGCCGCAAACTCATTGAAAGTCAAGGCATTGAAGGTTCTAAGATTTTGTTTATGCACTATGGCGGTGGTTTTTTTCCGAAATTTCCCAAAGGCATTGAGGATAATACGCATTTTTCAAAATATGGTGCGACGCTCATGGCAAAATTGGCTTGTGAAGGGTTGGTTGAAATGGGGCATCCGTTGCGTTCTTTTTTGAAAGCATCGCCTTTTGATGAAAAAAAATTATATGAATTACCCACCATTTATGAACCTGTTTTCAAAAAAGATACTTTCAATATCGGGCGTTATGGTGCGAAAAACGATGGCAATACTTTAAATACGGCGGCGATTCAACAAGCGATTGATATGGCAACGAACAGTGGCGGGGGCGTAGTCGTCGTTCCGCGCGGTTTGTGGTTGACTGCGCCGATTGTTTTGAAAACGAATGTCAATTTGCACTTAGAAGCGGGTGCATTGCTCCAATTTACGAAAGATTATAGCCAATTTCCAATGGTTTTAACGAATTGGGAAGGTCTTGATGCGTATCGGGTGCAAGCCCCGATTTCGGCAACGGAGGTTCAAAACATTGCGATTACGGGCAAAGGTGTGATTGACGGCGCGGGCGAAGCATGGAGACCGTTGAAAAAAGACAAAGTGACGGAGGGCGATTGGAAACGGGTGGTCGCAAGCGGCGGTGTGTTGACCGAAGATAAAAAAATGTGGTTTCCGACGCAACGCGCTTTATTGGGTTCTACGTTGAAACGCCCCGGCGTGATAGCAGAAGGCTTCGACGAAGCGAAAGCCAATACCGTTAAAGAGTTTTTGCGCCCCAATTTGGTGGTGCTTCGGTCTTGTCAAAATGTATTATTGGAAGGCGTTGTTTTTCAAAATGCCCCTGCTTGGACGATTCATCCGTTGCTTTGCACGCATTTGACGGTGCGCAATGTGGTTGCAAAAGCACCTTCTTATGCCCAAAATGCGGATGCGATTGACATTGAAAGTTGCAAAAATTTTATCATAGAAGGTTGTAATTTGGATGTGGGTGATGATGGTATTACGATTAAATCGGGGCGTGATGCCGAAGGGCGCAAACGCAATGCACCGACTGAAAATGGGATTATTCGCAATAATTTGGTCTATCGGGCGCATGGCGGCTTTGTAATTGGCTCGGAAATGTCGGGTGGAGCGCGTAATTTGTTTGTTTACGACTGTACGTTCATGGGGACGGATATTGGTTTGCGGTTCAAGACGACTCGCGGACGGGGTGGAGTCGTTGAAAATATTTATTGTACGGATATTGCCATGACGAATATTGCAGGAGAAGCGATTTTATTTGATATGTATTACAATGGAAAAGATTTTGCCGACAGCGAGAAAAATCCAATGATGGAAATCAAATCGGTCGATGAAACAACGCCCGTATTTAAAAATTGTTTTATCCGAAATATCACTTGCCATGGGGCTGAAAATGCGATAGTTGTGCGCGGATTGCCCGAAATGAATGTTCAAAATATTGTGATTGAAAATAGTACGATTCATGCCAAAAAAGGTATTTATTGCATTGAAGGCAGCAACATTCAGTTTAAAAACCTGCGTATTGCAACCACTTCCGATGAAACTGGCGCGACGATTTCCAATAGTCAAAACCTTACCTTTGATAAAGTTATTTTTAATGAAAATTTGAAAAATAATTTAATGCTTTACGGTGCGAAAACAGCAAAAATTCGTTTGGTTAATATGCCTAATGATAAAATTTTATTCGGCGAAGGCGTAAATAAAAAGATAATCAATCCATAACTTTGCGAAAGTTGTTAATATAAAATACAAATAAATTAAAAATATGAATTTTAAATTATACATAATTATTTTGATTTCAATAATTTGGAATCAAAATGCAACGGCTCAACTGTCTGTAAAAATGGCGCAAACGTTGATGTCGCAACATCCCGATTCCCTTTGTTACGACAAAACGAAACCTGATAAATGGAATTATGAATTAGGCGTTTTGTTGGTCGGCATCGAACAGGTTTGGCGGCAAACAGGAGATGGTAACTATTTTACATACATCCAACATTTGATGGATAATTATATTCAAGAAGATGGCAATGTAAGAACCTATGATGCCAAAGAATACAATATTGATATGTTGCCGCCTGCGCGGTTATGTTTGCTCTTGTACCAACAAACGGGCAAAATCAAATATAAAAAAGCGGCTCAACACTTGCGCGAACAATTGTTGACGCATCCGCGCACGAAAGAAGGTGGTTTTTGGCATAAAAAGCGGTATCCTGCTCAAATGTGGCTGGATGGATTGTATATGGGCGAACCGCTTTACACCCAATATTCAGTGCTTTTCAAAGAAGATAAAAATTTTGAAGACATTGTAAATCAATTTGTTATGATGGAAAAAAACAGCCGTGATGCCAAAACGGGTTTGCTTTTCCACGCTTATGACGAAGCTCGTGAACAACGCTGGGCAGACAAAACAACAGGGCATTCCCCTCATTTTTGGGGTCGTGCGATGGGTTGGTTTGCGATAGCGTTGGTCGATGTATTGGATTATTTCCCTAAAAATCACCCGCGCCGTGCTGAATTGGTGGCTATTTTGGAGCGCACTGCGGCGGCAATCGTTCAATGTCAAGATGTTTCATCAAGCGTTTGGTATCAAGTGTTGGACAAGGCGGCTGAAAAAGGCAATTATCGGGAAGCGTCTGCATCGGCGATGTTTACGTATGCCCTTTTGAAAGGAGTGCGGTTGGGTGCATTAGATAAAAAATATATAAATCCTGCGCAAAAAGCCTATGCTGGCATGTTGAAAGAATTTATAACTACTGATAATCAAGGACTTACGCATTTCAATCACGTATGTAGTGTAGCGGGTTTGGGTGGAAACCCATATAGAGATGGCTCTTTTCAATATTATGTAAATGAGCCACAACGCACCGATGACATCAAAGGGGCGGCTCCGTTCATCATGGCGAGTGTCGAAATGGAGCGTTTGGCAACTTATCCGTCAGTGGGCAAGGGCAAAACGGTCGTATTAGATTATTATTTTAACAATGAGTATCGCAATAACCCTGAAACGGCTACCAAAGAGCGTTTTCACTATGTTTGGGAAGACCTTACTAATTCCGGTTTTGCTTGGTGGGGCGATATTTTTCAAAATTATGGTGCTAATTTAGCAAGGCTTGAGACGGCTCCTGACCTTGATAATTTGAAAAAAGCCTCTGTTTATATTATTGTGGATCCTGATACGAAAAAAGAAACTGAAAATCCACATTTCATTGAAAAGGAGCATATTAAGGTTTTGAAAAAATGGGTTCAACAAGGGGGCGTATTGGTTTTAATGGCGAATGATACTTCTAATTGCGAAATTCCTCATTTTAACCAATTAGCGAATGCTTTTGGCGTGACGTTCACGAATAAGAGTCGCAATATGGTTAAAAATAATGTATTTGAACAAGGTGCGGTATCTATTCCGAAAGGAAATACCCTTTTCAAAACGGCGGAAAAGGTTTTTGTAAAAGAATTATCCGTTTTATCGGTTCAAAAACCAGCTCAAAGCGTGATTTCGGCGGAAGGGGACATCATCATGGCAACTGCAAAAGTAGGAAAAGGGACGGTATTCATCATCGGCGACCCTTGGTTATATAACGAATATGTAGATGGGAAAAAATTACCTGCTGAATATGATAATTTCAAAGCGGCGCGTGATTTAGCAGGTTGGCTTTTGCAAAAAGCGAGCTTGTCCAAGTAACGATTCCCTAAAACCCTAAATAAATCAGGAAATATTACGCCGCCCTCTGAAAGGTGTTTTTCCTTTTTGAATGATTCAAGATGAAAAGATTAAATAAAAAATATATAGAAACGCCTCTAATGCCTGAGCGCGTCTTACAATTTGGTACAGGCGTTTTATTGCGCGGTTTGTCCGATTTTTTGATAGATAAAGCCAATCAAAAAGGCGTTTTTAACGGCAGTATTGTCATTGTAAAATCGACAGGGGCAGTTGAAAAAGTGTTTGAAATGCAAGATTGTTATTATACATTGCGTCAACGCGGCATTGAAAATGGGCGGGTGAAGGAATCAACGAACATCATTACTTCGGTGCGTCGGGTGTTGAGCGCGGTAGAACATTGGGCTGAAATCCTGCATGTGGCGGCGAATCCGCAGTTGGAAATCATCTTGTCGAATACCACCGAAGCGGGTTTGGTCTATCAGGCAGAACGCATTTTTGCCACTCCGCCCCTATCCTTTCCTGCTAAATTAACCGCCTTTTTATATGAACGTTTTTGTAAATTCGACGGTGCAATAGCGCAAGGTGTGACGATTGTGCCAACAGAATTGATTGTGAATAACGGCATTTTATTAAAAAAATATGTATTGCAACACGCGCAAAACAATGATTTAGGGCAACCTTTTTTGGATTGGTTAGAGGCTGCCTGTGATTTTTGCGATTCGTTGGTCGATAAGATTGTGACGGGTGCGCCGTCCGCGATGGAAAAAGAAAAATGTTGGGCAAAATGGGGCTATCAAGATGACTTATGTATTGATGCTGAACACTTTACGCTTTGGGCAATTGAATGTAATAAACGCGCAGAACAGCGTTTGAATCGGGCGTTAGCAGGGGATGAATCGGTCTTATTGAGTCGTGATATTACGCCTTTTCGGGAGCAAAAACTCCGTTTGCTCAATGGCGGACATACGATTTCGGTCGCTTTATCGTACCTAACGGGGCTTGAAACGGTCGGCGAAATGATGAATGACCCGCATACAGGAGCATTGGTGCGACAGGTGATTTTAAAAGAAATATTGCCAACCGTATTGCCGATAAGCAACACCGCCGCCGCTTTTGCGCAATCGGTGTTGGATAGGTTTTGCAATCCGTATATCATTCATCCCTTACTGAATATCACTTTTCAAAATACAGCAAAAATGCAAATGCGTAATGCCTTGACATTCAAACGGTATTATGAACAAACGGGTGATTTACCATCGTTCATGTGTTTGGGTTTTGCAGGTTATTTGCTTTTTGCGAAAGCGGAGAAAGTCGAAAATGGACAATTTTGGGGCAAAAGAAAAGGCATTTTTTACACAATCAAGGACGATAAAGCTGCTTTTTTAAATGAACATTGGCAAAAAAAGGGTCAACATTTAACTCAAATGGTCGAAAGTATCTTGAAGGATGAACGTATTTTTGAAAAAAATGCCTTTGATTTGCCTAATTTTGCCTCCCAAATCGCCGCCTATTTGCAACAATTGATGGAACAAGGAGTGGCGGTTGCGTTGAAAAACCATTTAAACGATTCATTAGGATTCGGAACGTCCTCAAGGGGCAACCTTGACGGCGTTGATAACCATCAAAAAAAGAATTAATGCGCATGAAAAGTGTTTCAAAATCTTTTCTAACAAATCATTTTTTATTGCAATCGGATGTTGCGGAGCAGTTGTATCACGATTTTGCAAAGCCGATGCCTATCATCGATTACCACTGTCATTTGCCGCCTGATGAGATTGCACAAAATAAACAATTTCGCAATATGTCCGAGATTTGGCTCAAAGGCGACCATTACAAATGGCGGGCAATGCGAACTTTGGGTGTAAATGAACGCTACATTACGGGTGATGCAGATGACCGTGAAAAATTTAGAAAATGGGCATTTTCAATGCCTTATACATTGAGAAATCCATTATATCATTGGGCGCAAATGGAGTTAAAAAATCCATTTGGCATTGAAACCCTTTTGACGGAGGCAACCGCAGATAAAATTTATGATGCTTGTAACGAACAATTGCCGCACCTCACCACGCAACGACTTTTACAGCATTTTGGCGTGCAGGTCGTTTGCACAACGGATGACCCTTGCGATACGCTTGAACATCATCTAAGTATCCAAAACGCGCCTTTTGGAACGAAGATTTTGCCTACTTTTCGCCCAGATGTAGCCATGTCGATTGAAGCTGGTGAAGGTTTTATAAATTACATTCATCGATTGGAAAGCGTTGTTAATCAAACGATTACAAATTATGATGATTATTTAGCAGCGTTGAAAAATCGCCATGATTATTTTGGCAAAATGGGTTGTAAACTCAGTGACCATGGTTTAGAACAAATCTATGCAGCCGCTTATACGGAAGCTGAAATTCGGACGATTTTCACCAAAGCCCAAGCTGGTCAAAGCCTTACGCAACCAGAAATTTTAAAATTCAAATCGGCAATGCTGTACGAATTTGCGGTTTGGGATTGCGAAAAAGGTTGGACGCAACAATTCCATTTAGGGGCGATTCGGAACAATAACGCTCGTTTTTTGCGGCAGTTAGGGAAAGACATTGGGGTCGATTCGATTGGTGATTTTTCACAAATCGTGGCAATGTCGCGTTTCTTTGACCGTTTGGATGGAGCGAATCAATTGGCAAAAACGATTGTTTATAATTTGAATCCTGCTGATAATGAAGCCTTTGCGACGATGATAGGCAATTTTCAAGATGGTTCGATTCGCGGGAAAATGCAATTTGGC
Organism: Chitinophagales bacterium; assembly: GCA_013298955.1. GTDB lineage: Bacteria > Bacteroidota > Bacteroidia > Chitinophagales > Saprospiraceae > JAAFJT01. The sequence goes on along the minus strand of JAAFJT010000012.1, from coordinate 64,863 downwards.
TCTGGATGGTGGTTTTTAGACCAAAAAGACGGAATGACCAAACAGCTTAATGCTTTGTCGAATATGGGCATTTTATCCTGTTTTGTGGGCATGTTGACCGATTCGCGGTCGTTTTTGTCGTATCCGCGCCATGAATATTTTCGGCGGTTGCTGTGCAATTTGTTTGCGGAAGATGTCAAAAATGGGGAATTGCCAAAGGATATCCCTTGGTTGGGCAAAATTGTACAAGATATTTGTTATTATAATGCGAAAAATTACTTCCACTTTTAAACTTCGTTTTAATGAAAAAAAAGTTCCTACTCCTGAGTTGTTTTTGGATGACGCTATCCCTTTTTGGACAAACGCCCGAACAAATCGTAGAACGATTGGAACGGCAACGTTTTGAAGCGCAAGTCAAAAAAGATACGGTTTTTTTAGAAAAAATATTTGCCGACGATTTAGTTTACATCCACAGTGGCGGCAAAAAAGAGGACAAAACAAGCTATTTACAATCCATTAAAAATGGAAAAAGTGTTTATGATAAAATTGATGTGGAGGAAGTTTCCGTGCGATTGTATGGCAAGGATAAAGTGGCGGTGGTGAATGGTCGCATCACGATTCGGAATCTGAATGCAGCTCCTACCCCACTCCGTTATCTGGTGGTCTATAACCAAAATCGCAAAAAAGGGTGGCAATTAAACTCATGGCAGTCTTTAAAATTGGCTCCGTAAGAAACGCGTTATTCGCAATTTTTTTAAAATCAAGATTTTTAATATGTCTAAAGAAGTTCGTTTTTCGAGGAGTGCGGAGGAAGTTAAAACCTTTACGACTGCACAATTGCGTCAAAATTTTTTAATTGAAAATATATTTCAAAACGATGATGTATCTTGTACGTATTCGATGCAAGACCGTTTCATTGTTTTAGGGATTAAACCTGTTTCAAAAACGATACAACTCCCTGTTTTTCAACACCTTACAAAAGCTAATTTTTTCTTAGAACGGCGCGAAATAGGCATTATCAATGTAGGCGGTGCTGGTCAAATAACAGTGGATGGAACCGTTTTTTCGATGCAAAATAAAGATGGTTTATACATCGGACGCGGCAAAAAAGAAGTGCTTTTTGAAAGTTTAGACCCTCAAAATCCTGCCCTTTTTTATGCGAATAGTTGTACGGCACATGCAGAATATCCTTCGGTGCATATCCAAAAAGCAGCGATTCAACCCCTTGATATGGGCGATTTTGCGACCGCAAATCGACGATTGATTTATCAATATATCCTTCCCAATCGTTTAAAAACAGCTCAATTGGTCATGGGTTTTACGGAATTGCAATCGCCAAGCGTTTGGAATACCATGCCCGCACATACGCATTTGCGTCGGAATGAAGTTTATTTTTATTTTGATGTGCCTGAAAATCAATTTGTTATGCACTTTATGGGCGAGCCGCAGGAAACGAAACATGTGGTGGTGCGCAATCATCAAGGCGTGATTTCGCCTGAATGGTCGATTCATGCAGGGGCGGGTTCGGCGAGTTATAGCTTTATTTGGGCGATGGCGGGTGAAAACCAAGATTATACGGATATGGATAAAGTCGAATTAGACCAATTATTATAACCCAAGTTGCGCGGTAATGCCGCCTACGGCGGCAAAAAGTTTTTTCAAGGGCGTGTGTGTTTTATTTTTAAAATTTTGCGAAGCAAAATTTTAAAAACAAAACACACATGCCCTTATCTCCCTCTTTTTTGGCGGCGAAGCTGCCTACCGCGCAACTTGGGTTAAGTAGTTGAATAAAAAATAAGCTAACAAATTCAAATCAAATGCATCCAAAGACAGTCTTGGTAATCCGTGAGCATATGCAATAATAAGCCTATCGCAATAATGGTCAATGGTTTATAAAAAACCATAAATACATATATGATAATTGCGATTTTAGAATGCAATGGATGATACCCAATACTACAACGATTCGGGTCAAAAATGGGATTGGCTAATAGATGGTCTAAATCAACCAACATTGTAGCAAGCATTATCAGCCATGTTTTTTGCCAAAGAGCGCGGAAAAAGGTATAAGCTATCAATCCCGGAACTAAGAAATGCAAACTATAATGGATAATTGTTTGCAATATTTTCAGCATTTTTAGTTTTGTAATTAAAATAAAAATCATATGATTATTCGGATTGATTACTTCAATTGGCGCAAATAAAGTTGAATTGTATTATGCAGCCCGAAATAGAGTGCGTCTGAAATCAGCGCGTGTCCTATTGAAACTTCATCCAAAGGCACCACATTTTCTTTGTAAAAACGCAAATTATCCAAATTTAAATCGTGTCCTGCATTCACGCCCAAGCCCAATTCGTGCGCTAACGCTGCACAACGAACATGTGGTTTCACAGCTGCTTTTTTATGCTTATGAAAATCTTTTGCATAGATACCTGTATATAACTCAATCCTATCTGCCCCAACTGCTTTCGCTCCTGCCACTATTTTTTCATCAGGATCCACAAAAAGAGAGACCCGAATCCCCGCCTTTTTTAGGGTTGCAATAATGGGTTTTAAAAAATCAGCTTTTTCAATCGTATCCCAACCATGGTCTGAGGTGATTTGTCCGGGCGCATCAGGAACGAGCGTACATTGATGCGGTTTATGGGCTAAAACCAATTCCAAAAAAGACGCATCAGGATAACCTTCTATATTAAACTCATTGATAACCAATTGTTTCAAAGGCGCAATATCGGAACGCCGAATATGTCGTTCATCAGGTCGTGGATGAACGGTGATGCCTTGCGCACCAAATTTTTCACAATCCCGCGCCACTTGGAGCAAATCGGGCAAATTGCCGCCGCGTGCATTGCGCAAAACAGCGATTTTATTAATATTAACACTCAGACGAGCCATAAAATTTATTTTTAGCAATATGATTTGTTGGCACAAAGAAACACTTAAACTTTAAATTGGTCAAATAATAATTAGGATAATGTTGGGTTTTGCTAAAAATGGCTTTTAAAGCCTATAAATTTTTTGAACCCGTTTCGGAAAATTTTTGAAATAAGATGCGTTGAAAAACGCAAAGGAGCACTCCAAAAATCCTTGCAATCCTTCCAATCATCAGCATCCTATTTCCAATATTTTAGATAGTCCCAAAATTAAAAAAGGACTTACAGGTGGCGTAAAAAGCCATCGTCTATTAGGGTGCATAAAACCGTTATAATAGATGCCGTTTTTTATTATTTTTAGTTAGATAAAAAATAATAAAAAAATAAATGTGTCACTTGTTATAACGGTTTTGTCGTACCCAAAATACGGCAAAACGTTTTTTATGAAACAAAATGATTTTTATAATTAATTGATAATCAATTAATTATAAAAAATAATAATGATATACGAACTCTTTTTTTATTAAAAAAACACTTATTTTTAAAAAAAATATTTATTATAAAAGTTGCTAATGTGTTCAAAGTATTCTAATTTTGCTGCTGAAAATACAAGCGTACAAACAATGCTTCCTTGTATTTCGCGGAACTTATAATAGAAAAATAGTATTAGAAATGAACGTTTTGTAAAACCTACGATTCAAAGAACAAACTTATTTAGACTTACAATTTTGTGGACAAACAAGGGACTTTCTAAGGTGCTGACTTTTTCGATTTTTTATTTAAATTTCATTTAATTTGCACGCGTAGTGCCAATTAAATGGGCTGGAATAAGCTGTCTCATTTCATGCAATACCTTGATAATCAAGTGTATTGATATGAAAGTACTTTTTATTTAAATTACAATTTCAAATAATGATTCATTTTAATATAAAATATATTGTTTTGTGTTTATACACGGTTTGTAGGTGTATGACGCTCAGTAATGCTCAACCATTGGCAACGACGGAAACGAGTCCATCTTTAAAGCAGTGGAGTCTTGGGATAGGAGTCGGGATGACAGCCCTGCCGAGTTTGCAAGCTACGTATCGACTTTCAACACATTGGGCTGTGCGCGGCGAATATGATTATATGGGTTATCAATACCAAGCCTATCCGCTTAAAATTCGGAATACAAAAGCGTCTGTTGACATAGAGGCGCGTTTGAGTCGTTTTGTTTTAATGGCACATTACACGCCTTTCAAGGCAGATTGGATAGGAATTACGGCAGGAATGGCTGTTTTTCCACGCAAAACCATTGCTGGAACCCTCCATTTAGCCGATACGCTCTATTTTCAAGAAGCAGTTATTACGCCAGAGGTATTGGGAACGGGTCGATTGCGCTTGGGTTTTGCGACTCCTTTCGCGCCTTATTTGGGGGTGACCTTGGGTCGTCCCATTCCCTTGAACAAGAGCAGTTGGCGATTGGATGCGGGTGCGTATTACGGCGGACACTTCGCTGTGAAAGAATTAAGTGTAGATTCGAGCCTCTTTTTGAAGGAAAATGAGGAAAATGCCACCGTTTTAGAACGCAATTTCAATCGATTGCCTGTGTTTTACCGCTTGATACCTGATGTGAAAATTGCTTGGGTTTATGCTTTATAAGATTTGAATTAGGATTTTTGGGATTCTATACTTCACTTATGATGGTTTTTGGATACAATTGGAACACGGATAACACGGATTGGGCGGATTTGCACGGATTTTTTTTTGACTTTGCTTGGTTTTGGAGGATGATTTAAAAAAAATCCGTGCAAATCCGCCCAATCCGTGTCATCCGTGTTCCAATTGTATCCAAAAACTATCGTGCGCAAAGTATATAAAAATCAATCCTACAAAAATCCTGCAAATCCTAATTCAAACCCTTTTAGATAACCAAACTTATACCCCAATATTCATGATAGACTCAGCATTTGAAACGCCTTTTTTGGCAACTTCCTTTGGACTTACAATACTCACGATTTTATTTTGTCAAACGCCGCAAGCACTGAATGCGGATATTCCTAAAATTTCTAACTATAAATCGAACTCAACCATGAATTGGTTCTCCAAAAAAGTGCCTGCATTGATTGCGGCAATCAGTATTATGCTTATCGCTGCCCTCAGCTGTCGAAAACAAGACGGCGAAACGGTCGTGGATAATTTACAACTCACCACCAGAACGGCTTTGTACCAGAACGTGCTCAACCTCCAAGTCATAGATGCGGCGGATGAAACGGATTATCCTACAAATGCAACCGTGACGATTGGAGGAAAGGACAAAACCAAACTGTTGTCTATCGTTGGCAAATCGACGATTCCAATGAAATACGGGATGGTGGAGTTAGCCGTTTTGCCTTTACATAAGCCGTCGAAGGCACATCCGTTGGAATTTACGATTTTAATCCAAGCTCCGGGCTATTTGGATGCATTGAGGTGTTTCAAAATCAGCGATGCAACTTCAGCAAGACAGGAAGTGCTGAAAATGTTCAAAATCAACAATTTGCCTGATGGCGCTCAGTACAGCACCAAACAAGCTGGTTTGGATGGTCAAAACCGCGTTACTTCGGACGTAACAATTAGTTCACCAGGAAGCCAAGCCCTTTCGATTCTCCTTAAAGAAGGTACGATTTTGAAAGATAAAAATGGAGCTGTGTTGAGTGGCAGTGTCGTTAAAATGACTTTGGTTCGTTTTGACGCGTCTCAAGAGACGGCTTTGGAAGCGTTGCCAGGAGGCATGTCTTTCTGTGGGGCAACCGACAATTCGGGCAACAACTTGGGTAATGGCGTATTTACACCCTTTGGTTTTTACAATCTTTCCATGACGGTCAATGGAAAGGCGGTAAAAAGTTTTTCGATTCCTTTAAAAGTGTCGATGACCATTCCGATTACTATCAAACGCACCGTCAATAGTGCGAACGGAACGCCAAGCCCCGTACGGTCAGAGGATCAATTGCCTGTTTGGAGTTTAAATGAGCAAACACAACAATGGACGTTTGAAACAATGGCAATTGCTTCATCAGGTTCTCGGATTACTTTTGACCAATCGCATTTGTCTTCTTGGAATGTAGCAGACCCATCGAATCGGGACTTATTCCTTTGGTTGCTTGGCGGACGGGTCGGACCTGTTCCGACGGCGGTTCCATGTCCAGAAGTGGGTGTTCGGATTCAATCCGATTTACCTAATTCGCCATCGTCCCTTTATTATGTAAAAGTGCGGAATGCAGACAATCCGTCCATCACTTATGTGGCTTTTTATAGCAATTTGTCTTCAAGTACGGTAGTTGATTTGGCAGATTACTTAGGTGGTACAAACCAAAAAATCCTCTTAGACATTTATGAAAGTGAAGGCGGCACGAATTTACATCGAACAGAGGCAATCGACCCTTGTAGTCGCCCGTTTTTGAACCTACGGAATCACGTCATGCGTCCGCCCAATTCATTTACGTTCATTATTGATATGAATGCGTTATGTCGGAGTGGCAGTCAAGTCAATAATATATTGCCAACCGCAAATCTCTTTTTTGCAGATATGGAGCAACCCAATAAACCGCGTTGGCGGTTTTTAGGTCGGATGGTCGATGGTAAAATGTCGGCACTTCGGTTGATAAAAGGACGTAAATATCAATTTTTGCTTGGTGCAGGGCAGCTTTACGCTAATTCTGCTCAATTGGGTTTCCCATCGTTGATATTTCCGACCAACAACTCCGCTTGTACCATTCTTTTTCAAAACCCTACTTGGGGTTTGCATCAAGAGGTGACTGCATTTGCTTCGGGTAATGATACGTATTTATTGTCGTTACCGAATTTTATCGCTCCAGCCATTTTGTGCGAGAAATATGCGCAATTTTTCTAATGATTTGAATGAGGAATGAGGGAATTGTAGGAATTAAGGAAGGATTTAAGTAGTTGAATTTAAAGAATCGACAAAAAACAATACGCGCTAAAAGGTTGATTTTCAAGGGTGTATAACGTTTAGAGGGTTCAAACCCTCCAAACGTTGTTGTTGATTATTTAACATTAGCTACTTACTTGATTTTTATCAAAAAAATCAAGTAAATCCTTCCTTAATTCCTAAAATTCCCTCCTTCCTAATTCAAATGCTTTATTTCGATTGCTTTTTCCAAAGATTCCATTCTCGATACATTTCGGGTAATTTTTTAAAAACGGCATAAGAACGCAAATAATCGGTTATCGGAATCGCAGGATAACCATATAATTTCACGCCATTGCCCCAATTCGTTGTGACCCCACTTTGTCCTTGCATCTGCACATTATCGCCAATCGTCAAGTGTCCGCCAATGCCGACTTGCCCGCCAATCCGACAATTTTTGCCAATTTTGGTACTCCCTGCAATCCCTGTTTGGGCTGCAATCACCGTATTTTCACCGATTTCTACATTATGCGCAATTTGAATAAGATTATCCAATTTCACACCGCGCCGAATCAAGGTTGCGCCAATCGACCCTCTATCAATCGTCGTATTCGCACCGACTTCCACATCATCTTCTAAAACGACATTGCCTAAATGATGGATTTTTTTATAAGAACCATCCGTTTGCGGCGCGAAACCAAACCCGTCACAGCCAATCACCGCGCCTGCATGTAGGATGCAGCGATTGCCAATTTGCGTATTCGGATAGAGTTTGACCCCACTATGCAGGACGACATGACCTTGAATCTGCGTATTTTTTCCAATGAAAACTTGTGCGCCCACTTTACAATTATCGCCCAAAAGCACGCCTTCTTCCAAGATGGCAAAATCGCCAATAGACACATTTTGACCCATTTTCACAGAAGGATGAATGATTGCATGGGCTGAAATGGTATTTTGGGTATTATTTTCTTCATTTTTACCAAATTTTTCGAGTAAAAACGCTAAGGATTCATAGACGTTATCGACGCGAATGAGGGTCGGAATCAATGGTTTGGTTGGTTGGAAATCGCGGCTCACCAATAAAATCGATGCACGAGTCGTATAAGCAAAAGGCTCATATTGAGCATTGCCCAAAAAACAAATCATCCCTTTTTCACCCGATTCAATCTTACCGGGGCGCGTTACACAGACCGTTTCATCTCCTTCAACAGTGCCATGCAGCAATTGAGCAAGATTTTTAGCGGAAATTTGCATATTTAAAATCAGTTATAAAATCAATGATTTGCTTTGCAGTAGCTTGAATCGCTGGAACTGCAACAGAATTACCAAATTGTTTATACGCATGAACATCTGCCACTGCTATTTTGAAATGGTCAGGATAACCTTGCAATCTTGCCCATTCTCTTGGAGTCATTTTCCGAATGCAAGCCCGATTGACCTCTCCTTTTATTTTGGTGGTTGGCGTAAAATCAACAATTCGGTCGTCATAAACCAAATTTCTTTCTTTGCCCATCCCGCCAACGACAATCGCATTCGCTATGCCATCATTCGGAATGATAGCATAGCCAAAACCATTGCCTTTACTTTCATGCCTTGCTTTATGGTTTTTCAAGGTTTGTAAATATTGGTTTGAAAGATAATATTTCGTATTCACAACTTCTTGTTCTCGAATATCTGCAAAGGTTCTTTTTTTGCCAATGGGTTCTGGATATTTAAAATCTTCAACAAGTGTATCTTTATGAAAACCAATAATAAAGATGCGTTCCCGATGCTGTGGAACACCGAAATTTTTGGCATTGATAACTTCGGGTTTGGGTACAAAATAACCTAAATCTTCCCGCAATACATTTAAAATCGTGGCAAGTGTTTGTCCTTTCTCATGTCCTATCAACCCTTTTACATTCTCCAAAAAGAAGGCTTTGGGTTGTTTTGCTTTTAAAATTCTGGCTACATCAAAAAATAAGGTTCCTCTTGTATCATTAAAACCGCCCCGTTTTCCTGCTATTGAAAACGCTTGGCATGGAAAACCTGCGCACAAAACGTCATGGTCAGGGATTTCATGCTCATCCATTTGGGTTATATCACTTTGTGGCATTTCTCCAAAATTAGTTTGATATGTTTTTTGAGCATATTTGTCTATTTCGGATGTAAAGACACATTGTCCACCTAAATTCTGCATTGCAATTCTAAAACCGCCAATACCTGCGAATAAATCTATAAATTTAAATTTCGGATGAGAAACAGCAGGAAATGGAATTTCAGACAAAATAGCATTTCCGTGAAAATCCAATTTAGATGCTTGAATGGATTGAACTGTTTGATTATCAACTAAATATAATTGTTTTTCTTTCACTATATGGCTCATTTAAAACGCTAAGGTACAATTATTTTACAATCGTGTATAAGTTTCGCAAAGTGTCTTTTTAATAAAATTTGTTTTAAAAATATCGAAATTGAATTTTCAAAAGGGAAAAATTGAAAATTTTTCCCTTTTGAAAATTCAATTTCGATATTTTTAAAACAAATTTTGTTAAAAAGACACTTTGCGAAAGTTTTTACATTATTTACTTAACAAAATATAAAGTTTTATCAATATAATCGATGATAAAGCTGAAGTTTTTAAAGAAATTATAACCCAAAAAACCGCGTATTGATGTACCTGACGCTTCATTAAACGCAGGAAAATAGCCTTCATTCGTAATTTGGATATTTTTCACCTTCCGTTCACCGACTTGAATCGAATCCACTTGCGCCAAAGGCGGCAAATTCGGGTTCACTACACCCGTTTTGGGCAACCCAATTTCCTGTGCCAAATCTGCACAAACGGTTGTAATCGAAACGCCCGTATGCAGGGCAAAATCAAAAGTACCTTTTCCATTAATACTTACAGGAATGATAATCAATGGTTTATCATCACTTGCCAGACGGAATGGAACAGGGTATTTCAATTTCGCAGGCGTTGTATCAAACACCAATAATTGAGTATTAAAATTAATATTAATACAAGCATCTTTGAAATAATTGTAGCCCAGCGTTCCATCGACTTTCACGCCAACGGTTTTTCCAAGTGCCGTCATATCAATGATACCCACTTCTAAGCCATCTTTAAGGTATTGACCTACCGTCACTTTATCCATTTTGCCAAAATCAATGGAGACAGGATTGCCTAAGGCTTCTGCATTTTTGGTGGTTTCAATGGCAATACCATGTTCTTTTGCCAATGCAGGGCTGATATACGAAACGCTCGCGCCTGTATCTAAAATGAATTTATAAATCCCTTTGCCGTTGATTTTAACAGGCAGGACGACTAATGGTAAGAAACCAGGAGCCGTTTGAAAACGCGCATCTCCCCTCATAGATAGTTGATTGTTAAGGTATTATGTATATTTTTAAAACTTGGATTTGTTGGATTACGTGGATTCGCTGGATGTTTGGTTAGACAAAAAATCCAACCAATCTACTTAATCCAGCGAATCCAAGTTAAAATGCGGTGCAATTTAAAGGTAGTTTTTCAAACAAACAAATAACTAAGACAATATTTCCACCAATTCCAACATCGCAGGATGAATCCGTTGATGGTGTTTTATCGCCACTTCAAACGGCGTATAACTCACTTCGCCCGCCACAACACCCAAAGCAAGCCCCCTTTTACCATCTAACAAGGCTTTTACAGCTTCCATGCCCAGCCGACTTGCCAAAACGCGGTCATTGGCAGTCGGTCGCCCGCCGCGTTGAATATGTCCTAAAATCGTTACGCGTATATCTTTGGAAGACAAAAGACTGCGAATTTGTTCGACGACTTTGAACGCACCACCAGCATCATCTCCTTCCGAAATAATCACAATCGCAGCGCGTTTTTTGCGTTCATAATTAGCATTTAAAGTTGCCACCAATTTGCCTAAATCCGTGGTCACTTCTGGGACTAAAACGGCTTCCGCCCCAGACGCAATCGCGCACCGCAAAGCAATAAAACCCGCATCGCGCCCCATGACCTCCACAAAAAACGTCCGACCATGCGCATTTGCCGTATCTTTGATGTTATCAATCGCCGACATCGCCGTATTGACCGCCGTATCATACCCAATCGTGTAATCCGTACCATACAAATCATTGTCAATCGTCCCCGGTGTCCCCACGATTTGAATATCAGGATGTTCCTCCATAAAAATTTTCGCTCCTGTAAACGTACCATTTCCGCCACAAGCGACAATACCTGTAATGCCTCTTTTTTTCAAATTCGCATACGCAATATCTCGCCCTTCTTTGGTCATAAACCGTTGAGAACGAGCCGTTTGTAAAACCGTTCCGCCCAATTGGAGAATATTACTCACGCTTTCAGAAGACAATTCGGCGATGTCATTTTCAATCAAACCTTCATATCCGCGTTTAATTCCATACACTTTTAATCCAAAGTGAATCCCCGTGCGCACCACAGCGCGGATATTGGCGTTCATACCGGGCGAGTCGCCACCAGAGGTGAAAACCGCAATTTTTTTCATTTGTTTAGACTTCATTGGCTGTTGTTGATATAAAAATGCGCGAAAATACAGTTTATTTTCATTTTTGTAACGCCATTCTAAGTAGTTCAATTGAAAGAACCGATCCAAAAGGTCGGCGAGGTTGCAACCTCGCCGACCTTGATTCGATACGAATTAGTTGATTATCAATGAATTGCATTTTGATGGTTTATCTTGATTCAACTAATTAATTGACAAAAGGCGCGTCTTTTATCAAGACACGCCTTTTGTTAAGCATTCAACGAAATGGGCAGTTCCTTTAATCAAGGGTTTCGCATTACAAGACCGTAAGGGGAGAACTCTTGTCAGGATACTTCTTACATTTTTTTTGCTTCTTCTTTCACAGCTGCGGGTGCTTTTTTAGCTGCGTCTGCTTTCGCGCCTACTGCAACCAATTCGCCACCACATTTAGGGCATTTTGCACCTGCGCCATCGACCAATACAGCACAACCTTTTGAGCAAGTGTGTGTCATTTTGCCGCTTCCTGCTGCTGCCGCAGTTGTTGCTGCGCCTACGCTTGCGTGTGCTTTTTTCACTTTTTTCACCGCCTTTTTCACTTCAGTTGTCGCTGCTGCTGCTGGAGCTTGTGCTGCTGCTGCTGCTGCCGCAGGTGCTGCTTTTACTGCTGCTGCTGCTGCCGCAGGTGCTGTTTGTGCGAATGTTGAAGACACCCCAAATGCAGCGATTGCTAACGCAAGAATTACTTTTTTCATAATCGAAATTAATTTAAAAATGGTTAAAATGATGTTGATTTAAATAACGATGCAAAGATAATTAAATTTTTAATCGACTTTTTAATCAACCCTTTTTTTTTGAATTGAAAAATGTTAAATACGTTATTCACATATATAAATTATGATTTTTATTATAACGTAGTTTAATATGATTAAAACAATTTACCAAAAAGTGCGCCAAAAATTTCCCTTTTTTTCTTTGAAAAGTGCGTAAATTCGCCTTACATTTGCACCAAAATCAACAAGTCGTTTTAAAAGCGATGTATTTTTAAAACAATTATAACAAAAAAAAAGAATGTTAGATATTTCGCAAACCTCCATCCAAAAACTTGCCATCACTTGGACGGGCAATAAAGAACGTAAAGAAGGCATTGTCATCCCGAAAACGACCTTAGTGCCTGTACATGATTTTGCGGAAGAGGTGCTTTTAAGCACTTTTTTCAAAATGTTTATCAAAAATGAGGAATATTTTTTCTTTCACCATGATGAAGACGTTTCTCACAATGAAGTGTATCAATCGTGCGTTAAGATTTTCGCCAATCCAGAAAGCCTTTCGGAAGAAGCGGCGCAATTGACCAAGCGTTTATATGAGTATTCGACGTTGCCGAAAATGGGCAGTGGCGAATTTTTTGTCGCTTATTTTCAAGATGTGGCTTTGCAAGGCGAGATGATGCCCGTGATTGGCATTTTCAAAACCATTCAAAAAGATTCGTATTTGAAGGTGGATAGAACGTCCGAATCGTTCACTTTGCAGATTGGAGAAGGGATTTCAGCCGAAAAACCAGCTTTGGCGGCATTGATTTTTGGGGCAGATGAGGCAGAAGGTTTTCGGGTGATGGCGATTGATACGGTTTCTAAAAAAGCAGAAGCATCGATTTGGCATCTTTTTTTGCAGACCAAACCGATTGAAGATAATTATTTTCATACGCGCCACTACATGAATTTGGCGGGTGAGTTTATCAATGAAAAGGCAAGTTCTAAATTTGGTTTGAACCGCGCTGAAACGGCGGACTTATTGAATCGCTCCGCTTTATACTTTAAAGAAAATGAAATATTTGATGCAAATGATTTTACAGAAACCTTGTTTGAAACGCCAGAACAACAAGATGCTTTCAAATCATTCAAAAAAGAATATGTAGCGGAAATTGAGGCGGATTTGACGGAACAATTTGATATTAGCCAACAAGCGGTGCGGAAATCGGCACGAATTTTTAAGAATAGCATTCAATTGGATGAAAATTTCAAAATCCAAGTGCAAGGCGGACGCGAATTGATTGAACGCGGCTTTGATGAGAAAAGAGGAAAATCGTTTTATACGTTTTATTTCGACCAAGAGGAGTGAAACACATAGGATACATAGGTGATATAGGACACATAGGGGCATCCTTTGTGGGAATAAGCATCTCAATAAGAATGCGCCTATGTGTTCTATGTCACCTATGTATCCTATGTGTTAATTTATTTTTTTAACTAAAACCATTGATTATGAGAACATTACATGTTTTATTATTGTTAATTTTAAGTTATTGCTGGCAACCAGCTCAAGCATTTGCCATTGTGCAAACAGCGCAAACAACCATAACCGCCAAGCAACAAACCGCTACCACCGCCACCGTCAAACCCAATCGCATCCAACAAAAATTTCAAAAATGGTCGAAACAACAACGCGGTTCGGGCTTTTTTGATATGAGTGGCAATATGAAATGGCTTTGGTGGGGGATTGGCTTCTTGATACTCGCTTGGTTAGCGGGCAAAGTTGTAGCGATTGCGGCAACGGTTTTATGGATTGTTGCGTTGATTTGTTTGGTCATGTGGGTCTTGAAAACGTTTAACATTATGTAAAAAAAGCGTTCAAGCAACAACATAAAAGTCGAAGGTTTTTCAAAAACCTTCGACTTTTTGTTTTTAAATCTGAAAAAAGCCTATCTTTGGTGCATCAAAAGAAAATAAGCTATTTTAAAAAAAATATATGTTTAACTTGCGTGTGTAAATCGTTTACAAAATCCATGAAAAACATTGCACGATATACGTATTTAAAACTCTGAAATGTTAAAAGATCTGAAAGAAAGCGTCCGAAAATGGATTAGAAAAGGTAGATTAGATAGTGCTGTGAAAGAATTAATCACTTGGGTCGAAAAAAACAACCCTGATTCAAAGGATACTTTGGCTATGATTGCGGCACAAATCGCTACGACGAAACGGGAATCGATGATTGGAGCCTTGACTCCCGGCGAAAAAGCAGCGGTTGTTGCGCGACAAACGGCTGCGATACTCTCTTTTTTGGAAGAATTAGGGGATGATGAGGACGAAGCAGAAGCGGCTTCCGAATATACAGATGGTGGACTGACCACCGCGCCGCCACTTGGCGAAACACCGCCGAAATCAACCAATGCAGTTCCTTCCGAAACCCCAAAATATAAGTTTAAATTGTTATTTCTGGGTGCAAATCCGCCCGGAACACGAGAATTGCGCATTCGGGATGAGCATAGTCGGATTGTAGAAAAGTTGGCTGCGGACAAACGGCAAGATGAATATTTGGTTTTAACCGAATTTTATGCGCGTGCAAGCGATTGGCAAGAAATTTTAATTCGGGATAAACCGAATATCATTCATTTTTCGGGTCATGGCACGAATCAAGGTTTGGGACATGCTTCGGATGGCTCCAATGACCGAATTATCTATGATGCAGAGCGCAAAAAACAAAAAGAAAAGGAAAAAGAAAGTTTAAAAGGCATTGTCATGTATGACGAATCCATGCGCCGCGCCCAATTAGTGAGTACGATGGCTTTGGACGATTTATTCAGCTTGGTGACGGAAGAAGATTTGGGACTTCAAGTAAAAGTCGTTTTATTGAATGCGTGTTTTACTGATAATCAAGCGGTTGCGATTGGCAAATATGTTGAATATGTTGTTGGCACATCTGATGCAGTGCCTGATGAAGCGGCGATTCAATTTGCAGCAGGTTTTTATTTTGGCATGACGCAATCGTTGGGTATTGAACGCGCTTTTCGGACAGGGCGCAGTCGGGCATTACTGACGGGTTTGAATGAGAAAAATTTGTTCGTTTTATATAAAAATGGCGTAAAAAAAGAACTTTAAAGTTGTCGCTTTGGAAAAAGTTGGGTACAATTGGAACGCGGATGACGCGGATTGGGCAGATTTTCGCGGATTTTTTTATTTTTATAAAAATTATAATTCGCTTTGGAAAAAGTTGGGTACAATTGGAACGCGGATGACGCGGATTGGGCAGATTTTCGCGGATTTTTTTATTTTTATAAAAATAAAAAATCCGCGAAAATCTGCCCAATCCGCGTCATCCGCGTTCCAATTGTATCACATAATCTTTATTTAAATAATCCATAATATAAATCTTCTACTTTCCCAATCGTACGAACGCGAATCCCATATTTATCGGAATTTAAATTTTTAAAATTATATTTTGAAACAAATATTTCTTTAAAACCCAAACGCGCTGCTTCATGAATGCGTTGTTCCACTCGATTGACGGCTCGAATTTCGCCTGAAAGCCCCACTTCACCCGCAAAACAAGTATCTTTTGGAATCGAAACATCTTCCAAAGACGAAATCAAGGCAGAAATAATGGCTAAATCAATCGCAGGGTCTTCCACCCGAATCCCACCTGCAATATTTAAAAAAACATCATTTTGTCCAAACGCAAATCCGCATCGTTTCTCCAAAACAGCCAATAACATGCCCAAACGCCGCAAATCGAACCCTGTTGCAGACCTTTGAGGCGTTCCATAGACCGCTTTTGACACCAATGCCTGCGTTTCTATCAACATCGGGCGCATCCCTTCAATCATTGCGCAGATAGCCGAACCGCTTAATAATTCCTCTGTTTGCGACAATAACAATTCAGATGGATTGCTCACGCCTTGCAAACCCGTTGAAGTCATGGCATAAATCCCAATTTCGTCGGTCGAACCAAAACGGTTTTTCAACGTGCGCAAAATCCGATACGTATAATTTTGGTCGCCTTCAAATTGCAAAACGGTATCTACAATATGTTCCAATAATTTCGGACCCGCAATCGAACCATCTTTCGTAATATGCCCAATGATGAAAATGGGAATATTCGTTTCTTTGGCAAAACGCTGTAATTCGCCCGCACATTCGCGGACTTGCGAGATGCTTCCGGGCGTAGCGTCAATGTGCGGTGCAGCCAATGTTTGAATCGAATCAATCACAATCATATCAGGCACAAGGTGTTGTGCATGCGTTAAAATTTTATTCGTATTCGTTTCCGTCAAAATAAAACAATCCGATTGCTGCGTACCCACTCGGTCTGCCCGCATTTTGATTTGCTCCTCACTTTCCTCACCACTTACGTACAACACCCGCGCTTTCACGCCCAAAGCGATTTGCAACATCAAAGTCGATTTGCCAATACCCGGTTGACCGCCAATCAAGACAAGTGCGCCCGGTACAATTCCGCCGCCAAGAACCCGATTTAATTCGTCATCAGGCGTTATAAGTCGTTGAATATCACCACTTTTTATATGAGCAAGCGGTGTCGGTTTGGGGTCTTCCCGCTTCTGTCCGCGCACGATTTTTTGGCGTTCTTCACGGGGACTTTCTTTGACCACGATTTCTTCATGAATGGTATTCCACTCATTGCAGGCAGGACATTTGCCCACCCATTTCGATTGCCGCGCCCCACAACTGGTACACGCATATATTTTTTTAACCGTACTCATAGAAAGTTTATTTAAATAAATCTATATTTTTACGCCCGTAATTTTCACAAAGATAAGGAAGACTCGTTTTCACAACAGGCAAATCCTATTTAAAAAAGGATTTGTTGTTGCGCAACACTGATTTCAACAGCCGCTACGTCCTTCATTCCCATGATTCCCTCATGCTTGATTCAAACACCACCACCTTCAGTCTTTTCTAAAAGTGGCATTAAGCCGACTTCGACCAACCTTTCTTTGATATAATCAATCATCGGACGAATAATGGTGCAAGTAATTTGACCATCTTTATCCCAATATAATTTTTCCGTCGTAGCCTCCGCCATCCTAAAACCACTGCAATCGCCATGATGTGGACATTGCGCACAGGTCGAACCAACAATCATATTTGCCCGTTCAATAGCCCGTTTTCGGGCGGGCGACTCTAATAAAGAGTCTAAATCCGTCGTAAAAAGGTTTCCATACGCATATTTATCGTCATAAGCATCCGCTTCTGCGTACAAATCTCCATTCGTATTAACAATAAATAAACTATCATCTTGCGCTTTATCGAATTTGTGTTTAGCACTATTGGGCATTAACGCATTCATCGCCGCATTCATATATTCGTTGATAGGCTCTACACTAATCGCATTTTTGGAATTTAACCATGCTTCAAAAAGCATTTTATAAATCTCAATTACTTTTTCAGCCGTCAAGACATTACCAATATGTTGCCCTTCAAAACCCGTCAAATCAATCGGCAAAACGCGCCAAGAAACGCCCATTTCATCAAAAAAATGAAATAAATTTGCCATAAAGGGAGCCGTTTTATGGCTCAAAACTGAAATTGTGCCAAATGAAATGTCTGCGTCCAGCAGGCGTTGCATATTATTCAGCGTCATATCATCCATGATTTTGCCCGCCACATTGACACGTTCATCGCCAAACAAATCCAACGAAACGCCGAGACCCGACACCAATCCATCTTTCAACATTTGCAAATGTCCGGCTTTCAAAAGGGTCAAATTACTTTGCATCACATTAGAAAATTCGATACCTGCACCACCTAATATTTTTTTTTGCAATGCGTAAATGGCTTGATAATAATCAGGTGGCAGTAATAATGGTTCGCCGCCATGCCAAGAAAACGAAGTTTGTCGTATTCCGTGTGCAACCAAAGTAGGTGCGATATGGGTCAGCATTGCCTCTATTTGTGGCAATTCGATTTTCGTTTTATCAGACAAAAAGGGATATTCGTAACAGTATTTGCATCGTAAATTGCAATGTTTCGTCAGTTTGACTACAAACTGAGGGCTTTTGGGCTGCCACATACGTAATTTTTTTAAAGGCTGTTATAGGTTTTGGATTGGGTGTACTACCACCTTGGTAGGCGGAAAATTTATTTCCTGCGATTTGCGGGAAATAAATTTTCCGCCTACCAAGGTGGCAGTGAAATTTTAATGAATTTTAGTTTTGGCTCTGCCCGCAGCTTCTTTCACATTCACTCTGGGAGCCATTTTGTCCGAAGGTTTGCTAAATTTGCTATGCCCACCCGATTGACTGTGTTCCGTCGGACCTTGCACATGACTATCCGCGCCTTTAAGTACGCCAGCATTTACTTTCGCTTCTACTTGCTTTTTGACGGCAGGCGACACGCTGGATGTTTTCACAGTTGCCTTCACCTCTGCTGCCTGCGCAAAGGTTACTGAATTGACGCTCAACATAATCGTTGTAGCAGCAAGCACTACTTTTGAACTTTTTTCCATTGGGAATACATTATTTTTTTATTATATAATAAGTTTGATAAAAATACACGTTTAAGTACAGTCATTTCCGCTTTGGGAATTTCTAAAATAGGATGTGTATGATTTGAAGGATAAAAAGAGTCTTTTAAGTCCCATTTGCACGTTTCAATCTAAAATATCCTTACAATCTTTTAAATCATACACATCCTATTTAGAACCTTTCCCAAAACAGTTTAGTAAAAATTGAAATTAAAAAGTATTGATTGTCAATTACTTAACCCATACAGCCGCATAAATATTGCCACGCGGCGTGTAACATTTGGTTTGAATTTTGATTTTAAAACCTTGTTGCGCTAAGGTTTGGTTGGTTTTTTGAAAATCGGTTTGGCTCAATCCGTGCCGCGCCTGCCATGCTACTGGCGTAACCAATTTGTCAAAAATAACCGAATAACTTACTTGCTTATTCAAATAAGCAATATTTATATCTGTTGGCAAATAACCTTGTGATGTCCAACGGTTAAACGCCTCTTGATACGCCGCAGAAGTCAATCCATGATGCGCCGCCCAAGCAGGCGAATTAGGTTGCACTTTAAATGTTGCCCAATAACCCAATTGAGGTTGCTCGCCGTCCACATAATCAATAACGCGCTGCACCTCCGCCTTGATTTTAGTTGGTCTAAACCCTTTTTGAGTCAATTCATTAAATCGCTGCTGATAAACTCGAGCATTTACATTGGTCACTTCGACCGTTTGAGCATTTCCATTGATTTGAAAAAATATAATGCTGATATTGGCGCAAAAGATTGATAACCAAGTTTTTTTCATAATGGTTTTACGATTTTTTTAAAAATTTGTGTAACGAACCTACAAATAGTTCGCACACGATACTTTTGTGAAGTCATACAAGCCGAATCAAAAAAAACTAAAACGCGTGAAATACTATTTTAAGTGTGTGAATTGGGCGTTTGAATGAGTGAACACTTCCTATTTGCTATAATTTTTTTTTTATAATTTATTTTTTTTTAAATGACGAATCAAAGAACATTAAAAATGTGGAATTAGAAGATGAAAGCCAAATTGTAGTCTATTAAAAATTTACAAAGTGCGGCAAGTAGCAACTTGCCGCACTTTGTAAACAAACTATTTGTATTAAATTTTCCATTTAATATTGCAACCGCCACTTGGATATTGTCTTTCAGGCGGCGTTTCGCCCAATAAAATTTGGTCAATAGCTTTCCGCAAATCAGCTCCCGTCACAGGCAAACCCGAATTAGGACGCGATGCATCTAAACGTCCCCGATAGGCTAATCGCCGTTTAGCATCAAAAAGATAAAAATCGGGCGTACAAGCAGCATCATAATCTAACGCAACTTGTTGATTTTCATCGTATAAGTATGGAAATGGATAACCAACCTCCTGTGCATGCAAGGTCATTTTATCAGGCGCGTCTTGTGGATATTTCACAGCATCATTGCTGCTAATGCCGACAAATCCAATCCCGCGCCCCAAATAATCTTTTGCCAACTGCACGATTGCCGCATTGACATGGATGACATACGGGCAATGATTGCACAAAAACATCACAAGCGTACCTTGCGCACCTGCAATATCTGAAAAACAAATTGTTTTATCAGAAGGGGTTGCACTATTCAGATTGGGCAAATCAAAATCGGGTGCGACCGTCCCAAGTGCCAACATTTTAGAAGCTGTAAATGCCATTTTTTTATTTTTATCCTTCAATTATTATTCTACTTTTACAAATCGGCTGCGATAACTTTTATCGCCTTGCTGCATCAACAGAAAATAGATGCCTTGGTTCAAAAAAGCAACATTTAAAGGCTGTCCTGCGCGAAAATGAACCTTTTCAGCTACTAATTGCCCCATTTCATTGAAAATACGGACATCCCAATCGCCCGATGTTACTTCTAACGACAGTGCATCTTTCACAGGATTAGGGTAAACAGATATATTTTTTAACTTATTTGTAGTAGCAGTATCATCCACAGGCGTACTTGATTTCCAATTGGAAAAATCCAAATTAATCAATTTGGTCACACCATTTCCTTTAAAAGTGACCGTTACGCCCGCAGGAACGGTTACTTTACTAAAATCGACAGTCGAATGGACTACCAAAGTCACCACTTTACGCCGCAGCCAAGTTGGGATATTTTTCAAATCAAAATCAACGATTATATTTTTCTGACTCACTTGTAAAGCATAATTAGTCGTTTGACGCATTACTAAATATTCATATACTTCTTGCAAAGGAGCCATCCACATCCTATCAGACCCATTTTTGCCATACCGATTCGCAACACGCTGCATATAATTTTGAAATAAATTGAAATGATAACCACCTCCTTGAAAATCGTCCATTCGATGCGTAAATTCATTATACCAAAAATGCTTTCCACTCACACTTTTATCCGCCGTTGCCTCCAATCGGTGCAATTCATGGATGCTTTCCTCCATGCCCTGCCGATGAATCACCAACGAACCCAATGAAATATTATCATCCACTTGCAATCCTTTGTACCCTACAAAACTGCCTTGTTGGTCAAAAACCAATCGATGTCCTGTTTGAAATGCTTTTTTATGATAATTCGTATCGCTGGATGGCGGTATAAAAATCGGCATCTCTATTTTGGATTTGGTTCTTTGACGGACAGCAAGGCTATTTTTTGAAATCTCATCATTATAATCTTGTTCACGCATCACATTAGTTGCCAATGCTTTATGTGAATACGTGTGATTGAATACATCCCATCCAAAGCCATAAAGCGAATCTAATTGACTCCAAGTCAACATGCCCGGAGCATTACCAACATGGATGTCAATGCCTGCAAGATTTGCCGTATTCCAAGCAATCCCGCCCCTGAATGCAATGGCGTTGCCACAACCATCCGTATAGGTGAGGGGCGTATAGGTCGTGTTATTGCCTACCACTTTACCGCCCTTAAAAACGGGCAATATGGTAGTCACTGCGTCATCCGTCCCGTCATCAAACGTGAGACTGTACGCAAAATCTTTGTTATATTTCAATTTTGCTTTGGAAATGGCAACCGAAATGGGGGTGTTATCGAATTGAATGGTCATTTTTTGTCCAAAAACAACACAAGTATTCAACATCCAAAACGCGGTGCTTAAAATTTTGCTCATAGCCATAGGTTTGTTTTATGAAAAAGAAAAGGCAAAGTTAAGTTGATTTTTTATAAAACAAAACGAAAAATAATCAACTTGAATACTTTAAAACCACATTCTGCCCAAATTTTTGGAACAGTACGCCGTGAAGCATCTCTTAGGGAACTCCTATAAGGAGGAAATATTGAGAAGAAAGCAAGCATGAGCGCGTCTTTTCTTCCTACTATTCCGTTACACTTGATTCAAAATAAACTACGCGGTGAAGGACAATTGTTCAAATATAGCTGCGCTTCCACCTGCGTCGCGACTCCAGGATAATCGCCCCATCCATCGCCCAAATCTCGAATGCTTTGCAAATGTAGATGCGGTGGCCAACCACCATTTTCTGACCTATCGCCCAACCATGCAAAACATTGTCCCATTTGAATAGGCATGCCCATCACCAAATGCTCCAAAGACGCAAAACTCAAATGACCAAATAACGTATATCGACTGGGCATATATGGACTATCATTTTCCAAAATAATCGTCGCGCCATAATCCAAATGCGCCTTATTGAACCGAAAACTATGGATTTTGCTATCACAAGGCGCGAAAATGGGAGTCCCTACTGCTGCCCACAAATCAATACCAAGATGAATGCAGCGATGGGTAGCGTTGAAATGTAAGCTGGATTTGTAAATGGCTCGATGTTCACCATAGCCGCCATAGGCAATTTTTGCCTGATGCTTTTGGCGTGTCCATTCTACATAATCGTTTAAACCATCATATGTTTCTACGTCAAAACCTGCCCAAGCGCACTCTTGAACGCTTAACGACAATGAACAAAAGTCAGTCGGCTCGAATTGATTGCCTAAAATTGGAAAGAGTTTATTTTTGTTTTTCATATCAGAAAAGAGGTGTGATTCATTTTACCCGCAAATCTCGCAAATTTTTTTTAAAAAATCTGTATCATCTGCGGTCGAAATAAATCACACCTCTTTTTTTGCAACAAATCTTAATTTAATCCTTAATTACGCCGTGCCACTACTGGCAAACAAATCACAGGACAACAAAATATATTCGCATCATCAAACGCACTACCTTGAATTTCGCAACCACTATTCGCCCCATCACAAGTTAGGTTTTTAGCAGCACAAATCGGGCTTTGATACGACAAAGAACGCATTGCAATTGGCACATTCAAGTTACAACGCCCATTGAATTGGGCGGGGTCGGTCGTCACCACCAAATTAAATTGCGTTTCTGCCCCAATAGTCATGCCCGCAGGTAACAAATACATCAACGTTTGTCCATTTGGATTATTGATGATACGTGGCGATGTTGGAATCACTAAACCACTCACATTTGCCGTACTGCTATATGTAAGTCCTTTTGGGAGATTGATTTGAATCGAATCTTTGCCAATCGTCGTGCCGCCCGAACCTTCATTTTTAACTTTAAAGGTACATGTCAAGTTTTGCGCAGACGCAGAACTGCCGTTAATCGTTGGCATCGTCACCACCGTACACGCGAGCGAATTGCGCACTTGCGGGTCTTCATCTGTGAAATGAATCGGTTTGGATACAATATTATATTGCAAGGTCGTATCTTTACAAAAATTGGTTGCGGAAGTGTAAAATTTCGCCGTCCGAGTTGCCATCGGCGGCGGACAAGTGGTATAATTTGCTTTAAATTGGACTCTAATTTTAGAATTGGCGGTATCCGCAGCCGTTTTCAACCCGCAAAGATTCGTCGGCGAGTCAAATTGACCTAATTTCAACACTAAGGAATCACTCGTTCCTGCATTCACAACCGTGATATTGCCTGCTGAAAAATTCGCATACGTCCCTGCACCTGCGGGCGATTTGAATTTGGCACTGCTCGCAATATAGCGCATCCCTGGCGGTAACATCGCTTTTAGATTCACATTATACGCATCCGAAAGTTGTGTATTTTTAAATTCAAATTCATAAGTCACGTCGTCACAAAGCGTTATCTCCGTATTGTTGTAAATCAAAGCCGCTTGTAATCCAGGTTGGCTCAACGAAATACGCGCCGTTGCAGTTTGAATCGTCGGACTTGCCACATTCGGTTGACTGTTTGCAGGATACGTACAGCCCCAATCCAAATAACCTTTAATACTATCTTTCCCACAAGTCGAACTTTTGTAATAAACCCGATAAACGGCAATTTGGTCGCCAACTAATGTACCGATTTTAGCAAAACGACTTGTCGTATTATAAGCTACTTGCGAAACAACGGGTTGTGCTTTTAAATCATTGGAAATCAATGGACTACCTATTGTAATATTGACAATACTATCAATCGTAACACCCGCATTGCCTTCAAATGCAATGTATGAATTCAACATCGGCGCGTCGCCCCCATTCACAAATTTAAAATCAATCGTTCGATTAGGCGTGCAATGTTTGTTATCAACCGTTGCATCATAGGTTGAAGTTGAAAAAACAGGGATTTTATCACTCACTGTAAAGGTGTCAAGCAATCGAAAACGATAATTGGGCGTTGCAGGATTATGACTTGTCATTGCAAATACATAAGGCATTTGGTTCACAACACCTGTCGCACCCGCGATTTGTTCGATTTCATACCGAATCTTATAACCTGTTCGGAATCCTGAAGCATCATCCGTCCATTTCCAAGTGCCATTATTGATAAAATGGGCCGTTCCTGTGACGGATGCTGGATTTGCGATAGACATATAAGTGCCAACGCCATTTTGCTCATAAAAAAGTTGCGCCGTACCTGTTTTCACGCGATACCCTGCTGGAAT
The DNA here is from genome assembly GCA_013298955.1 of Chitinophagales bacterium. Taxonomy (GTDB): domain Bacteria; phylum Bacteroidota; class Bacteroidia; order Chitinophagales; family Saprospiraceae; genus JAAFJT01. The sequence goes on along the minus strand of JAAFJT010000012.1, from coordinate 40,508 downwards.
TTGAACCGTCAACGTATCAACTCGCCAAGGCGCACGATGTTCCGCCGCAAACATATCGCCCGCCAACGCATCATAACCCGCTTCATGCTCTATCACGGTTGTACATTGCGTCGAATAGCTTTTTTTAGGCTTATCAAGGTGCGGCTCAGGGTTCACAATGGAAAAAACAGGATGTTTCCAACCGCAAATCCCAAAACTACCGCCACCCGACGGATATAAATTCCGATATTGTTGTACAGGATTGTTCGGGTCAAGGATATAGCCATAAATCTGCATATTGGTAGAAGACGCTGTATAATCCGCATAATTGTCATGCGGATTTTTATACCAGATTTTGCCATATTTATTTTTAAAATAGGGGTTCAAACTGAAATAAGCTGCAATATAAAGGTCAAATGGGTCACGCCAATCAATCCCTGACCAACCACAACTCGCATAAGGACCGACATAATAACTTACTTTATATACAAAGGTTTCACCATTCGATTCATAAAGCGAATAATGGACGTTATTAATAACGGTATCGCGCCGATTTTCCGTAATATAATTTGGATAAAGGGCTTTCCATCCTGGTATGATCACTTCATTATGAATGGTCGTAGACGCTCTTGCTGCATTACCATCATTATTCGCCGCAGTAACGCTGCAACTATAAACCGCACCACTTCCTCTATTGATGTAAGTCATGCCTGCGTTCGTAAATTGAAATATATTGCCATACGTAATCACTTCTTGCAACGTCGGATATGTACCACTTCCATTCCCGCCAGGCGAAAAAGCATACATATTATACGCAAACCAAGGTCGGGCATTGCTTGTATTCCAATCGTAAGCAGGAAAATCAGTGTAAATCCGTCCTTTTGACTCAATTATATCGCCTGGCATCAAGCGGGTTAAATCATTTAATTGGGGAGTCGTCTCGGTTCCATCGGTGAAACCTGCGGTATATCGGGTAAAACTCGCGTAATTGGGGTCATAAATGTAACAAAAGGAACCGCAGCCCCATACGCCCGAATACGCAAGCGGACGCGGACAATGTGGTTTTTCCTTCGTCACACCACCACAACCGCCATAAGTGATTTCAAAATTGACCACAAATGGTTTTCCCCTATCGGTCAAAGTTGGACAGAAGTTTGTCGCCAAGACACCCAACCATCCATCTAAATAATTTGCCGCATTTGACACAACAACCGTCATCGTATCGCCGACAATTGTGCCTGTCAACGGCACACCATTCCAATAAACGGTTGTATTATAGGTGAAAACATTGGTTGATAAAGAGATTTTGAAAACACCTGTCGCGCCTGTCAAATCGTAGCCTTGAACATCGCGTTTGTACCGATAGTAAAAATACGCACTTACAGGATAACTATTGAAAATCGGTTCTGGATTATCCTGTGTTGCGGGGTTCAACAGAATATTGCGAAACATAAAAAATCTATCATTATAGGCGTATTCTCGATTTAAACATTTGTTATTATGACTCGCATTACCTAAAAACTGTCTTGACCGAAACCCATCGTTACAAACCGTAAAGTATAAAGGCTTGTAATCCAATTCAATCACTAAACTATCGCCCAATGCCAAATCATCAAATTCACCATCTCCATCCAAATCAGCTAATCCACCCGCGCCGTCAGGGTCGGTTGAAAATTGGCTTAAATCAAGCGTATATTTGCCATAACTATTTGTAGCAGTTACGGTTCGTCCATTCAATGCAAAATTTTGCAAAGGAATATCCGTTGCAAATACAATGCTACTATCCTTTTCAAATCCCATAAGTAATTCAATGTCAATGGCTTGCGCCGTATTTGCACCCGCGCTCACGCCGTCATTTCGGAAACTCATCCGCACGTGACGCGATGTACAACCATTTGGTTTCTCATAAGACAAAATCCGCCCTTTAACAATCGGCGTTCCAGGGTCGGTGTCAATCGTCGTATTGCCCGTTGCGACCGAACAGGGTACACCATTTTCGGTACATTTATATTCTACTCGAAAACTCGTTTTGAAACTACCGCAGGCTTGTAAAATCATGCTTTCGCAGAAATTAACGGTTTCATTGGGGGTTAAAATGCCGTCGCTGCCCAATGCCGCACCCGAAAGGACGAATTTTGTAACCGTTGCAGGTACACCATTCCATGTAATATTGGTGTTGGAAACGACGGTTGCGACAGAACCACCTGCGGTTGCGCTTACGAAATTCGCACCAACCGCCGTTGTATCATACAAATAAATTTTGTCAACAGAGCCAAAACCCGTATTTTGTATTACAAAACAGCGATTAAACGGACTATCTTTGGTTAGCGAGCGCGCATTCATATCAGGCGCAATGGCTAAAATCGCACTTTGAATATTGAACGGTTCACTTTCGGAAACCTCCGTCAAGGGACTCACCGCAGGATTGAACGACCCTGTGTAATCCATCGTGATTTTCATCTTGGGTAAGGTGGCTCGTGCCAAATCCAATGCTTCGCAGGAAACATCTACGGCGAACGTAACGGTTACGCCTTCCAAATAATTGGGAATCGGAATGGTAAAAATCGGTTTATTAAGGTCGGCAACATTGTTTTCAGTGACCGAACCCGCGCTACTAGTACCTTTGACAGAACCTACACGATACCGAATTTTCGTTCCGTAAGGCAATTCAATCGTTGCTTTTGCCGTGCCAACGCGTTGATTTTGGTTGTTATTCGTATAAACGAAGCTCAACGAATCCGCTTGCGAACAGATACTCAATGGCATCGAACGCGGCATAATTGTAGGACATGCAATCTGAGCATGAAGGTTTTGAGACATCCATCCCAATGCTAAAATGCTGAAAATCAACGCTTTGTGTGAGCGTTTGAGTAGCTTAAAAGTCATGATTCGAGTTTGCGCGTTACACATGGAGTGTAAGTTATCGGTTATGTTATATGGGTTTTGCGAATCGAGGCGGTTCTCCCAAAAAACGTTTTTTATGTTACGGGGCGGTTGATTTTTGGTTTGGTATGTCGGTGGCGAAAATACTTTGGCTTGTTTTTGAAAATATGTCCTAAAAAACTTATTTGTGACAGGTTTGAATAAAGATGAATCAGATGCTACTTAGACCAATTGAAAATGGGGTTGATGTACATTCATCAACCCCATTCAAGCTCATTTAAAACACCTCTTTATTTTAAAAAAGTTTTTTCAAAAAGGGTTGTATTGCCCCTATCATCGGTAAGCGTCAATTTTAAAACATGATTGCCTGTCGCCAAACTGCCCTCAAAGCGATGTGTTAAAATCGATGTTTTGCCATCCATTTCCATCAAAATCCATTTGCCATCGATTTCTGCCCGATACTGCAAGGAATTGGCATTGCCAATCGTCCCAATATTATCGCTGATTCTGAAATTCACCCGTGAGGAAGTACGCATATCTGGTTTAAAATCAATGGGTTGTATCGTTGGTGGCGTATTATCAATCGCTACATAAAAACTTCCAAACTTGCCCGCTTTGGCAACCAATTTTCCATCCGCCGTCCAATTACCCCCACAATTCGACACTTCTCCATTCGGCGCACAATGGGCAATAATCGCTTTGGAACGCAACGAATCGGGTAAATTTTTAGGCAAAATGCCAATTTCAAACATTTTGTGTAAAGGCGTTTTGTTATCATGCACGCGATGCACCCGCGAATACGTCCCATAAGACCCATCTTGATTTGAATCATATTTGAAATATAAATCTTCGTATAATGCATCTTTGGGAAAATACAAATGGAAATTTTCGGTTTTTACAACATTTTCTTCCTTCGATTTCAAAATGTAATTATAGGGTTGAGCCATTTTTTGAACCACCGGCGTACCTTGTTTGACCCAAAAAACAAGGGTTGTGGCATTACCCGATAGGTCTTTGGCAACAATCGACATTTTAGTAGGTTGTAGTTGCAAATCAACCACACCGCCATTGACCACATGATTGTACATGGAAAGTTGGTTGTTTTGCATCAAAAACGTGCGATTGAAGTACGAACTATGTTGACTTTGTTGTTCATAATCCATGTGCGCGTTGATATATTTTGTTTCATCAAAACCAAAAGTCTCTGCTTTAAAACGATGAATGAGGCTATCATTTGCACGCGTTTCAATCAAAAACACCCCATTATCACCCGAAGCAGCACTGTGTTCATCATAAGTTTTAATGGCAAAACCTGCTTTATCGGTGTTGAAAACCAACGTATCGCCTGCAATCCCAAAGACATTTCCTTTTTTGACCAATTGAAAACTGCGTGCATCCAACAATTCGTTTTGCGTATTCAAACAATAACTGCGCATTGCCAACATTTTCGGGGGCAAATTATCAGGCACATGCAAGCCAAAAAGCAATGGATTGATGGTTTTTTCGGTTTTCGTATCTCTAATTTCAAAATGTAAGTGCATCCCTTGAGAACCACCTGTATTGCCCATCATCCCGATTTGCTGCCCTTTTCGGACGGGAAAACGGTCAGGCGTGGGGCGCAAATCGACCTCAAAACTTTCTTTGGCGTATTGTTCGGCACGCACGGCGGCTGCCAAAGGCGCGATTAATTTATCCAAATGCGCATAAGTGGTGGTATAACCGTTTGGATGTTCGATGTAAATCGCATTGCCATAACCGCCCGCTTTGATGCCGATGCGCGAGACAAAGCCATCCGCCGCCGCGAAAATGGGTTCGGTAACGCCTTTTTTGGCAGGTTTGATGTCAATCCCTGCGTGAAAATGGTTTGGGCGCAACTCGCCAAAATTGCCCGAAAGGGTAATCGCATGTCCCACAGGCAACATGAAAAACCCTTTTGGATACTCCGCAACAGGCGGAATTGGCAAAAAAGCCGTTGAAAACATCCAAAAAAGGGTCAACAGCGTTGAAAGGAGTTTGTTTGTCATTTTATTTGAAAGATAGTTGACTTTATTTTTGCGTAAAATTATTACTTTTGCGGTTAAATCAAAATAAAAAATAAAAATGCCACCCATTCAAGTATCGTCTTCATGGACGTTGATATTAAAAATATTTTTACCCGTATTATACATTGCTTTTTTTGGCACCTTTGTAATGGTTGTTTGGTTTACCCAAAAAATCCCTGCATCTGTTTCGGGCAATAGCTTTCGGATTACGTTGACGCTCATCCTTTTTGTTGGATTGTTTTTGTTTTATAAAACCGTTTTTCGCCTCCACCGTTTGGACATTGACGACACGTATCTGTATGTCACGAATTATTGGACGCATCGGCGGTATTTGAGGAGTGATATTGAACAGATTCAATCCGAAAAAATTCCTTTTTTCAGATTAGGACGTTTAAAATTGAAAAGTGAAGGCTTTTTTGGGAACGAAATCCTTTTTTTATCGAAAAAAATCCTTTTGGATAACTTGCTGTAAGTATCCAACTCCGTATTCCTATTTTAGAAGGCAACTATAATTTTGTTTTTCGAGCGAGTAGGTTTCGGAAACCTTGAAGGTTTCCGAAACCTACGCTTTTACCCTAAAAATACACTATGAATCGTTTGTTGATTTTTTTTTGCACCTTAACTCCATCCCTCTTGATGGCTCAATCGTGGATTCGCATTAATCAAATAGGTTATACCACTGATGCGATAAAAGTTGCCGTTTGGCTAACGAAAGATAGTGTGAATAAAGATAATGTTAAAAAATTTGAACTCTGTGATGCATTGACCGAATTGCCTGTTTTTGAAGGCAAAAAGGTCAAAATCTATCCCGAATATGCTGCTTTCAAGGCAGGAGCGCGGCTTGATTTCTCTGAATGGCATCAAACGGGACAGTATTTTGTTCGGGTGGGCAAAACCCGTTCTCCTATTTTTCGCATCCATGATACCATTTGGAATGGTACAGCTGATTTTTTATTGCAATACATGCGGCAACAACGTTGTGGCAATAATCCTTTTTTGAAAGCAAATTGCCATAAAGAAGGCTGTTTTGCAGTGGGCAATGAAGACCCTTTGCGGGATGGGACACAAGTGGCGGTTTGGGGTGGTTGGCATGACGCATCTGATTATTTGCAATATGTAACTACGTCTGCTAACGCAGTTACACAATTATTATTTGCTTATGAACAAAATTCAGCCGCTTTTCAAGATGCCTATGATGCCGCAGGCAATCCCAAACCCAATCAAATTCCAGATATTTTGGACGAAGCGAAATGGGGGTTAGATTGGTTGATGCGGATGAACCCTAATCCAACCGAAATGTATCATCAAATCGCAGATGATAGAGACCATCAAATGGTGCGACTGCCTCATTTAGATACGATTACGTATTCAAATAATAAAGGTTTGATGCGCCCTGCGTATCGCGTCACGGGCAAACCACAAGGTTTGAAAAATTATAAAAATCGAACCACCGGGGTTGCTTCCATAGCAGGTAAATTCGCTGCTGCCTTTTGGTTAGGTAATCGTATATTAAAAAAATATTATCCACAATTTGCTGATAGCCTTAAAGTTAAAGCAAATGCAGCGTATCAATATGGGCAAATGTATCCGGGCGTTTGCCAAACGGCTCCATATCGTGCGCCCTATTTTTATGAAGAGGACAATTGGACGGATGACATGACATTAGCGGCGGCAGTCGCGCCTGATGGGGCAAAAATGCAGGAAGCGAGTGATTTTGGTAAAAAAGAACCTATCACGCCTTGGATGGGTGCGGATACGGCGCGACATTATCAATGGTATCCATTTGTTCAATTGGGCAATTTTTATTTGGCAAATAGCCAAGATAGCGTTTTATTTAAACAAAATATTTTAAAAGGCGTTGATTTAATTGCGAAACGCGGACAGGATAATCCTTTTTTAAATGGATTTCCATTCATCTGGTGTTCTAATAATTTGGTATCGGCTGGATTGACCCAAATAAGATTTTGCAAACAACTTAAAATCGCACCGCCTCCATATGATGAATTGGAAGCCGCTTGGCGGGATTGGCTGTTTGGTTGCAATCCTTGGGGAACGAGTATGATAGTCGGTCTGCCCGAAGAGGGTGTTGCCCCGAAAGACCCTCATTCAGCCTTTACCCATTTGAAAAATTATAATATTAAGGGCGGTTTGGTCGATGGTCCCGTTTATGGTAGTATTTATAATCGATTGATTGGCATTAAGTTACATCAAGCCGATGAATTTGAAGCATTTCAATCGCCCGAAGTCGTGTATCATGACGATTATGGCGATTATGCTACCAATGAACCCACAATGGATGGTACCGCGAGTTTGACTTATTATTTGGCTCAATTGCAACAAAAAGGAGTAGCAAAACCAGTCCTTTCCAATAAAATTCGAGATAAATATGGCGCAATCGTCCGAAAAGATACGGCGCGAATGAAAATTCAATTGGTTTTCACAGGACATGAATTTGCAGATGGCGGGCAAATCATTACAAATATTTTAAAAAAAAATAATGTAAAAGCCTCTTTTTTCTTGACTGGTGATTTTTATCGCACTTTTCCCGATTTGGTCAAAGATTTAAAAGCCGATGGACATTATTTGGGAGCGCATTCCGATAAACATTTATTGTATTGTGATTGGAAAAAAAGGGATAGTTTATTGGTTTCTAAAATCGATTTTAGGCATGATTTAAAACAAAATTTTATCGAAATGTCCAAATTGGGTATTTCCAAAGAGCAAGCAAAATATTTTTTACCGCCCTTTGAATGGTATAATTCGGAAATTGTAGGATGGAGTCAAGAAGCGGGTCTGGAATTAGTCAATTATACATCGGGAACGCGCTCGAATGCCGATTACACGACTCCGAAAGATAAAAATTATATGGCTTCTAAAACCATTTATAGAAGTATTATGGATTATGAAATACGTAATACAAAGGGATTGAATGGTTTCATCCTATTAATGCACATCGGAAGTGACCCTTTGCGCACGGATAAAATGTATGTTCGATTAGAGCGATTGATACAAGAATTGAAAGAAAAAGGCTATTCGTTTGAACGCTTTTAATTTTAGCATAAAAAATGCCGAAAACACTTGATACTCAAATGATTCGGCATTTCTCATTCTAAAATAACATACTATGACTTTTTATCCTCGAAAACATCCCACCGACCAAATCGCCGATTGGGAGCGATGTAATATTTTTTACTATGATCCAATTTGTAAGTCACTTTGCCTTTATTGGGCGTAGAAACCCGAATCCAACCATAATTGTAAACTTCATATCGAAATACAAATTCTTTCCCAGCTTCCACCGCTACTTGTTGAAAATTTTGACCATCATCCGATAATTCAACATATAAAGTATTGGTATTCGGGTTCGTCAACTTAATCCAATCATTGTATTTAGACGCATTCCCATTGTCTTGCGGTTTTGCAGGAGTGGTTTCGGTTTTTGCCGTCCCATCTTTATTGATAGTTTGCCAACCCAAAGCAATCGCATTCAAACGGTCGCGCCTGCCCGGATGCGTACTTGAGGCTTGGTCGGAAGACACCGCATTCATTGCCGCTTTCGCTTGTTCTAAGGTCGCGCCCAAACTCGCCATCACCACACCCGAAAATTTATCCGCTTCCAACTCTTTGGAAGGCGTGCTACCAATGTTATCCTGCGTGTGACCGCAAACATGATGACCAATTTCGTGCGCCATGATGCTGATTGAAGCCCATTTCGTGCGCGCCATCTGGTCAGTGCGCTCTAAAAAATCATTATCATATCGAATCATCCGCCTGCCGCGTTCAATGACAGCATAACAATTTTCAATACCGGGAGCTTGTTCGATGACAAAATTTTGATTCAATTTCAATTTATTCACAATCGTATTGGCTACCGATTGTGCTTCATAGGTTGAAGCGAATTTATTGACCATGCTTTTCGGAGGCTTCACGAAACCACACGTATTCGCAGGTTGCACCGCCACCTTCGGCGTGAGTACCAATTTTTGAGCATGCAGCGCGGTAGTCGCTGGAAACAATAACACGGCAATTACGCCGAGTTTTTTTACATTTTGGAATGCTGGCATGTAAAATAAAAGGTTTGTTTTGCCTACACTGACGCTTTCGGCGACTGCGCCACTCCGAGAGTCGGTGGTTTTATGTCACAGAACATACAACGCTGCAATTAACGCATTTATTTTTAGATTCAACCCCAATTTATACTTAAATTTTTCTTAAAATAAAAATCAGGATTCAATATATTGATTTCAAATTACTTATGAATAAAAATATTTCAAATATTATTTTAAATATAGGACTTTACGAACACTTACGTAAAGTCCCCACTTACGTAAAGTCCCCCTATTTGGATAATCAGTAATCACACTATCTACGCCCATTTTTAATAATTTTTGCATCGTAACTGCGTTATTAACCGTCCAAGTTGCTACTTGAACGTTCAAATGATGCCATTTTTGAATTTTCTTCCGCGTCAAAAAGCGATAATACGGGCTATAAATATCGGGCAAAAACCCTAATTTCTTACAATTCGTTTTAAAATCATGAAAATTATCAACCAAATAACCCAATCGAATCGAAGGAAATTTCCGTCGCACGGTATTCAAAAAGAGTGGGTCAAAAGACGAAATGTAAAACCGATTTAAAGGCAAATCGTGTAAAGTCTTCATCAACAGTTGAATATACGCCGCAGGATATGGCACATATTTGCCATACCAGCGCGGATGACTTTTGACTTCGATGTTGTACAACGGTTTTTCCAACTGATTTTTGTCACAAAACGCATCCACTTCCCGAATCACGGCTTCCAAAGTGGGTTTAAACGCCACTTTTCGCGCTTGTTGTGGAAAATAAGGATTGCCCCGACTGCCACAATCGTATTGAGCAATTTCATCATAATTCAACTGATGAAACCCTGTTTTGTGCATGTCGAAATACGTAACAGGGTTGCCATTCGGAAAACGGCACGTTAAATGAGACATCCAAGGCTCGTGTGATACCACAATTTGTTGGTCTTTGGAGACCACAATATCCATTTCTAAGGCTTTCGCGCCCCATTCGACGGCTTTTTGGAACGAATCAATGGTGTTTTCGGGCAGTAATCCCCTTGCCCCTCTATGTCCTTGAAACGATGGTAAAAAATTCATGGATTCAGAATTGATTTTAATAACCTAAAAGTGATTTTCCTTTTTTAACTTTGCCGCAAAATTTCTATTTTTTTACAACAAAATAGCATTTTAGGACAAAACGCGGTCATTTTATTTTTGAACCATTCCATAATCAACAATTTTTTATGAGACTTACTGCATTACAATCCAAATGGATGTTGTTATTACCCACTTCGCTGATTTGGATGACGGCTTGTCATTCTGATAAAGTCAGTGGGGAGCAATTGCGCGGCGTTTGGCATTTAACGGAAGCTACCCGAAATGGTCAAGAAGCGGCTTCGCTTGAAAAAGTATTTTACAATTTCACAAAAGACTCTGTTTTAACTAATTTTACCCTGTCACAAATCGAAGAACAAGGTGCTTTTAAGATTCAAAAAGACAAATTGATACAAAAGACGAACCCAACGATTGAATACAAAATTACCCATTTTGAAGATACTTTGATGGAATTAGCGACGGAGTTGAAAGGGTATCAGTTTAAATTAATGTTGTCAAAAGCTCCAAAAACGAATTTGTAAGGGAATAACCTACCTAAATGATGCCCCATGAGGAATCTTTTAAACTTTAAAACCCAATACATTACATTTGAAAACGCGTGATTTCTTATTTTTTCATATATCTATTTGTAATAATTTTATTACATCAAAATTTTATGTGGGCATGAAAAAGTGGTTTTTTATACTCGGAATGGCAATGACTTCCTTTCGGGCAATTGCCGCCCCAGATGTCAGTGTTGCATGCGCTGCTTTCAAGTCGGGCGATTTGAATTATGTGGAGATTTACCTCAATTTTGTGGGGAGTAAACTCGAACAGGAACAGGTCGATAGCATTCGCGCCAGAGCGCATGTGGAGGTGACTATCTATTTGAAATTGAAAGATAGTACGATTCACGCGGAAAAATATCGGCTCAAAAGCCCTGCGGCTTTGGATCCTGTTAATTTTATTGACCAAAAACGCTATGCTTTGCGCAATGGTCATTACGATATTGTGGTGGAAGTGGTGGATTTGGTGGATTCCGCAAAGGCAAAATCGCAGATTCGTTCTTGGGTGAATGTTGATTTTGATAAATTGTCCTTGCGCCAGTCGGATATTGAATTATTGGCGGCGTATCAGCAGGATTCTTCTAAAAATCATCCTTTGGTGAAAAATGGGTATTTTTTAGAGCCATTGCCTTTTTCGTATTATGATAGAAGGTATAAATATTTGTCTTTTTACAGTGAGATTTATAATTCGGATAAAGGTTTGGGCGATGAATTTTTGTTTAGTTACGCGATTGTGAACGCCAAAGATGCTGAAAATGAGAAAAATGTCATCATCGGACATAAAAAAAGAAAGGGCGAAGTGTTTATTGCTAATTTAATTCAAATTGATATTAGCGAATTGCCTTCTGGGAATTATAAATTGGTGACGAGTATTCGCAATCGCGCGAATGATTTGTTAGACCAAAAAGAGATTTTTTTCCAACGCAGCAATCCCGATTTAGACCTCAGTAAAAAGGCGCAAAATATGGATACAGACGCGTTGATGGAAGAATTTGTGGGTAAAATGGAGCCTGAACAATTGCGTTTTAGCCTGAAAGCGATTGCAATGCTGGTGAAAGATGCCGATGTTTCGCGGTTGAATGTGGTTTTGGAAAAAAAAGATACGATGGCGCAACGCCGTTTTTTATATCAATATTGGTTTGGGCAAAACCATCAAATGCCCGAAAATGCACATGACCAATATATGTATGTGGCGCGGCAAGTGGATAAATTGTATAAAAGTGGTTTTGGATACGGTTTTGAAACGGATAGAGGGATTATTTATATGAAATATGGTCGTCCGACGGATATTATTACGGTCGAAAATGAGATGAATGCGCCGCCCTATGAGATTTGGGTGTATAACGCCATCGAATCGAAGGAGCAAACGAATGTTAAATTTTTGTTTTATAATCCAGATTTGTCTGCCAATGGGTATCGCTTATTGCATTCGAGTTGTCGGGGCGAGCTGTCGAATCCGCGTTGGCAATTTGAATTGTATCGAAATGCGCAATCGTTGCCGAATAATGGTTTGGATGTCATGGGCGAAAACCAAAACCAAAGGGCGGTGAAATTGTTTAATGAATAATGATGCACTCGCTGTATTCAAAAACTATTTTTCCAAGTTTTTGTTTTTTAAATATGAAAAATTTAGAAATTATTTATGACGATGACGATATTATTATCGTCAATAAACCTGCTGATTTGTTGACGATTCCAGACCGTTTTGCGGCGGATAAACTCAGCGTTTCCAAACTTTTGACGGCACAATTTGGGAAAATTTTCATCCTCCATCGGTTGGATAGGGAGACGAGTGGCATCTTAGTTTTTGCTAAAAACGAACACGCGCATCGAAATATTTCCATGCAATTTGACCATAAAGAAGGGGTTGAAAAGGTGTATTACGCGCTTTTAAATGGGGTTTTGCACCAAGAATCGGGTGAAATTGATAAGCCAATTGGTGAAAATCCTGCGGTTCCCGGTAAAATGATGATTACATCGCAATTGGGCAAACCGTCTTTGACCTTGTATCGAGTGGCAGAGCGATTTAAAAATTATACCTTAGTCGAAGCCGATATTCGGACAGGAAGAACGCATCAAATACGGGTTCATTTTCAATGTATTGGTTATCCGTTGGCGGCAGATAGGTTGTATGGAACGCGTCCAGAACTTTTTTTATCGGATATTAAAAAGCGCGGTTTTCGGTTGAGCAAGGAAACCGAAGAATTGCCTATCATGGCTCGGACGACTTTACATGCGTTTCGATTATCGTTTACACATCCGACGACAGGCGAAAAAGTTAGTTTTGAAGCACCACCGCCCAAAGATTTTACGGCTTTATTGAAGCAATTGCGGAAATGGGGTGTTTAAGGTCGTAGAACTTAAAGAATCGAATCAAATTTATACCTGCTAAATCAAGGTAGTATAACGTTTGGAGGGTTTGAAACCCTCCAAACGTTGTTGTTATAAAGGAAGATACACCCTTTTTTAAATTTTTTTTCAAAAAAAGTAAAAAAAAATTTGGTGGTGTAAAACAAAAGGCGTTATCTTTGCACCGCGAAACGAAACAGAAACATCAAATCGTTTCAGATAAGGTCTTGTAGCTCAATTGGATAGAGTATCTGACTACGGATCAGAAGGTTTCAGGTTCGACTCCTGACAAGATCACTACCAAAGATAAGAGTTTCGGTCATCCGATGGTTGATGCCGAAACTTTTATTCTAAATAGGAAGTTAGTTTTGATTTGTAACGAATAGAATAACTTGCCACTCGTTTCCAACAGGCAGCAAGTTATATCACAAATATTAAAAATATCATGTCTAAAGTTTGTGAATTAACAGGCAAGCGTCCTGTGGTGGGCAACAAAGTATCGCACTCAAATCGCAAAACTAAACGTCGTTTTGAGCCGAATTTGAAAGATAAAAAGTTTTACGTGCCAGAAACAGATGAATGGGTCACATTGAGGGTTTCCATGTCTGCTTTGCGCACCGTTAGCAAGATGGGTTTATTCACCTACTTGAATAAAATGGCTAAAAAAGCCCGCAATTAGATTCAATCAATTAAGATAACCATACATCATGGCAAAGAAAAGCAAAGGTAATCGTATTCAGGTGATTTTGGAATGCACAGAACATAAAGCGTCTGGTCAACCAGGTACTTCGCGTTATGTGACGGAAAAGAACAGAAAAAATACACCTGCTCGTTTAGAATTGAAAAAATTTAACTCCGTTTTGAAAAAAATGACGGTTCACCGTGAAATTAAATAATTTTATCAGTCATGGCTAAGAAAGTTTCCAAAAACGCGAAAGTTGCTCAACGGGCTGCGAATGCTGGTTCTGGTAAGGATCATGTACGCGTCATCAAGAGTGTGAAAGACCCTGTGACGGGTGCTTATTCTTTCAAGGAGCAAATCCTGCATAAGGACAAGGTGAAAGAGTTTTTCGCCGACAAGAAGTAAAAAAATTCCCTGTCAACGACGTTGTCGCAACCGAAACTTGTTTCGGAACGATAATGTCGTTGCCTTATTTTATATATCAATGCTCAAAAGAGGCTTTTTCTTTTTTCTATCGGGAAAGAAAAAGCCTTTTTTTTTTATATAACATATAGTTCACATAGGAGGCATAGAACACATAGGCATTTCAACTTAAAACCTATGTGTTCTATATCTCCTATGTGAACTATGTGTTAAAACAATTATAGATTCTAAATATGAGTTTTTTCAAACGTTTTTTTAATCGAGAGAAAGAAGCCGACCTTGATAAAGGTTTGGAAAAAACCAAAGAAGGCTTTTTTTCTAAAATTTCTCGCGCCGTTGTCGGCAAAACCAAAGTTGATGAAGCGGTTTTAGACGAATTAGAAAATGGTTTAATTGCGTCAGACGTTGGTTTGGACACAACCGTTAAAATTATCAAACGCATCGAAGACCGCGTTGCGCGAGATAAGTATTTGAATACCAATGAGTTAGATTTTATACTCCGTGATGAAATCGTACAAATGTTGGCAGAAAATAATGTCGAAGAATCATTTGATTTTGATATTCCAGATGTCGGAAAACCATATGTGATGTTAGTGGTTGGGGTGAATGGCGTTGGTAAAACGACGACAATTGGGAAATTGGCGTATCAATTTAAGAAAAAAGGATATAGTGTGGTCATTGGCGCGGGCGATACGTTTCGGGCGGCGGCGGTGGATCAGTTGCAAATTTGGGCAGAACGGGTCGGTTGTGCGTTTTTCAGCAAGGGCATGAAGGCGGATCCTGCGGCAGTTGCGTTTGAAGCGGTACAATATGGTGTAAAAAATAAATGTGATGTGGTTATTATTGATACAGCAGGGCGTTTGCACAATAAAGTGGGGTTGATGAATGAATTAGGAAAAATTCGACGGTCGGCAAATAAGAGTTTATTTACCGCGCCGCATGATGTTTTGTTGGTTTTGGACGCTTCGACAGGTCAAAATGCTATTGAACAATGCAAACAATTTACAGAAGTGACGGATGTGAGTTGTTTGGCACTCACGAAATTGGATGGAACGGCAAAAGGCGGTGTGGCAATTGGGATTAGTGACCAATTTAAAATTCCGATAAAATATATCGGTGTCGGTGAAGCGATTGATAAATTGCAGATTTTTAACAAAACAGCGTTTGTGGAATCGTTGTTTAAAAAGAGATAAAGTTTAAATCATTGATTATCAATAGAAAATCCATAAACACCTTAAATTGTTTATGGATTTTCTATTGATAACTGAACCAAGTTTGGAATACGCTTTTCAAAGATGAGTCGTTTTCTACACAAAATAGCTGAATCCAAATTTAAAGTTGCTTCATCTCTTTCAATAAGAGAACCTTTTTATTTTTTGCGAACTGGGGAATGAAATATTCCTAATTTTCTGAAAGGATTCTAATTTTGTCATATATTGAGAATCAATCCGCAAAATCGATATGTCTTTTTTAAAATATTTGTTCATTATACCGATTCGACTTTATCAATACCTCCTTTCGCCGCTTTTAGGTGCGAGTAAATGCCGCTATTCGCCCACTTGCTCGCATTATATGATACAAGCTATTGAAGAATGGGGTATTTTAAGAGGCTTGTGGTTGGGTTTGAAGCGAATTTGGCGGTGTCATCCGTATAGTAAACACCCTCATTTAGACCCTGTTCCCCAAAAAAAGGGTGTATCGTAGTTGAAGAGCAAGTATAACGTTTGGAGGGTTTGAAACCCTCCAAACGTTGTTCTATATTAAAATTCAATTACTTGTACATATCAAAATTAATATTTTTTTATGAAAGAACCTCTTTGTCCCAATTACTATGTGGCAATTATGGCGGGCGGTGTTGGCAGCCGTTTTTGGCCAGGCAGTCGGGAAGAACGTCCAAAACAGTTTTTAGACATTCTGGGCGTAGGCAAATCGCTGTTGCAATTGACGTTTGAACGCTTTTTGCCGATAGTGCCTGCTTCTCATATTTTCATTGTGACCCATGAAAAATATAGAGATTTGGTCAAAACCCATTTGCCCGAAATCACGGATAATCAGATTTTGGGAGAGCCGAGTCGCAATAATACTGCGCCGAGTGTCGCTTACACGGCGTATAAATTGCATGGTATCAACCCAAATGCCGTTTTCATCATGGCTCCGAGTGACCATATTGTGTTGTATGAAGCGGAATTTATGCGTTTTATCCATCGTGCGCTGCGTTTTGCTACGAACAATGACGCTTTGGTGACACTCGGCATTCGTCCGACGCGTCCTGACACGGGTTATGGCTACATTCGGCATGAAGGCGATGAAAGCATGCACGAACCGATTTTCAAAGTCAAACAATTTACGGAAAAACCGAACCTGCAAACGGCGGAACAATTTGTGGCATCAGGCAATTATTTGTGGAATGCGGGCATTTTCATTTGGTCCACCCAAAGTTTGATACGGGCTTTTGAACAATACGCACCCGATATTGCCGCCGTTTTTGCACAAGGCAAAGCGGCTTTCAATACGCCTGCGGAAAAAGATTGGTTGAATAGCCATTATCCAATGACTCGTTCCACTTCTATTGATTATGCGATTATGGAGCCTGCCAAGAATGTTTATACCGTTCCATCCGCTTTTGGCTGGTCTGATTTGGGGACTTGGGCATCTTTGCATGCCGAAACGGAGCAAGATATTGCCCAAAATGTAATCGTCGGCGAGGTCGTTACGGAGGAAGTCACCAATAGTTTGATACGGATGCCTGCGGGCAAATTGGCAATTTTGCGCGGATTGGACGATTTTATCATTGTCGATGAAGGTGATGTGCTGTTGATTTACCCAAAATCCAAAGAGCAAGACATCAAAAAAGTAACCGAATACATCAAGCGCGAAAAAGGAACGCATTATTTATAAAAAATACATTATTATTTTATGCGTATTGTAATACAAAGGGTATCAGAGGCTTCTGTCACTATAAACCAAATCGTAGTGGCTAATATCGCTCATGGATTATTAATATTGGTGGGTATTGAGTCCGCCGATACGGAGGAAGATATGGATTGGCTTTGCCAAAAAATTGTCAATTGTCGCATTTTTGGCGATGAACAAGGCGTGATGAATCGTTCTTTGATTGATATTCAAGGCGAATTGTTGGTCGTAAGTCAATTTACGTTGCATGCGAGTACGAAAAAGGGCAATCGTCCTTCCTACATTCAGGCGGCAAAACCCGATTTTGCGATTCCGATGTATGAAAATTTTGTCCAAACCTTGCAAAAAAAGGCAAATCTGCCTGTTCAAACAGGGCAATTTGGGGCAGATATGAAAGTTCGATTGCTCAATGATGGACCTGTTACGATTTTAATGGATTCTAAAAATCGCATTTAAAAGAATACATCCGCGTTATCCGCGTTCCCATTGTATCGCAAAACCACCCGACGCAAAGTATAGCTTCAAAATCCGCGCTCATCCGCCCCATCCGCGTCATCTGCGTTTCTATTAAGTAGTTGGAATGAAAGAATCGACAAAAAGTTATATCAACTAAAATGTTGATTTTCAAGGTAGTATAACGTTTGGAGGGTTTGAAACCCTCCAAACGTTGTTATCGGTTCTTTAAATTTAACTACTTATATCCGATTTTATTAAAAATAATTGCAACAACATATTTAAAATAAGAATATGTTATGAATTACCCACATTATTCCCTACATTTGCGGCTTTGCAATATTCAAAATAGCTATCACCTATAATACGTTGGTAAACATCGAATCTTATTCTAATATCGTATGACAGAAGATTATTTAATGCGATTTATAGAAAGGTCGCCCGATTATCAAGCGGGTAAAAACCTGTATAGTGCTAAAAGTTTTGCCATTCAGCAGCAGCGCATGGACAGCAAAACGGGAAAAGTAACGTACACGCTCCCGAATGGGTATCAACCTGTTACGCAGCGCGTCACAATACACGATTATGACAAACCGACGATTTATGCACAATGCAACTGTGGGTATCGGAACAGTGCGGGCATGTGTGAACACATTGTGGCGGCGGGGCTTAAGTTGTATGACTCGTTTCATGTCCCCAAATTTGATGCGTCATCGGTCTCGATTCCAAACGAACCGATTACGACCGCTTTTTTGCAACGACTGAGTACCTTGCAGGTTTATTCAGAAGGTTCTACTTTTGCAAATCAAAAACCAGCTCCCGAAGCGGAGATAAACCTTGAAAATCAATCGGTTAGCTATAAAGCGACGCATTATAAAGTGACGTTTCAACGAAAAGGAGCGTCTATTTTGACTTCTTGTGCTTGTTTGGAAACGCTTTCGCGGTTGTGTTCTCATAAAATTCAAGGTTTTTTGTATTTCGCACAGCAATATGGGGAACGTCCCTTTGAACAAATACGGGATTTAACGGAGGAAAAAAACGCGCTTTTGGAAGATTATGGGTATGATGTCAATGATGTGCGGGTTCAAAATTTGTTTAAATTCAAATTGGAAGCAGGCGATTTGCAGTTGATAGTCCATGATCCTTCCATCCATAAAATATTGAAATCATCGAACTTACCCGATTTGCGCGCCCAAGTGAAGCAACTCGCTGCCATGCCGCGTACGCGAGAAGTTCGCACGATAGAGCCTCTGGCGGAGGAACGAGAAGTGCCGATTTTAGTTTATGTAATTCGTTGGTTTCCAATCAGTTCAATGGAAACGGGGGCTACTAATCTCACTCCGTTTGCACCCAAACCGTTGAAACGACCTTTGTTTGAAACGGCAATTCGACCTGTGCGAGCGTTGTGGCGCAAAGACAAATTGGCAGGTCGGTTGAATGAGTTTTTGAGCGATTTGCGTTACACCACTTTCAGCGTGACGGATGCGGCAATGTTGGATGAGGTGGATAGTAAATTGTTTAAACGCTTGCAATACTTTCAAGAAGCGGAAATGGGTTCGAGTTTTGTCCGAAAGTATTACATTGGACACAGCAATCCGCCAAGTGCGATAGTTCATCACCCTGCTTTCAACGATTTGACCGCAGAAGGCGGCAATCTTTTTGAAGCCAAAGCAGGACGCTGTTTGCAAGATATTTTCCAATTGTTAATTCATAAAAAAGTGTATTTGGCAAATATGCCATCCACGGGCGCGTTGAAACTCAATGATTTACAATTGGTAACGGTTGTTGGCGCACCTTCGCATTTAGAATTTCGATTATTTGAACAAGATGGTTACTGCATTTTAGAACCCAGAATCCGAACAGGCGAATTGTTATTGGATTATGTGCCTTCGCGGATTCGGCAAAGTTGGCTGTATTACGAGCCACAATTGCAATTATTGCTATTTATGTCTGAAAGTTCGGTGCGTACCTTGCACACGATGTTTGCAAATACGACTCGATTGCGGATTCGGAAACGGGATTTGGCGACTTTTTTGACCCAAATTATGTTGCCTTTGATGGATATGCACAACATTCAGTTTGATATGCCTGTGGATTTGAATGAAGGAACGGCGATTTTGTCTTGCAATTTGTACTTGACGGAAGCAACAGATAAGGAAAATGATATGGATGAATTGATTTTCACCCCGATTTTCACCTATGAATCGGGCGGCGAAATCAAGGAATTGGAATATGATAGCACGTTGCGACAATTGGTTTTTGAAAATGATGGGGCGTTTGAAATCGTCTATCGTTCCGAAGAAAAAGAGAATCAAATTCGAGCTTTTTTTGAGAATTTACATCCAAAATTTGCAGAACAAAGTGAGGCAAATCCATCGTATTTCCGACTCAATGTCAATGAACTCTTTGAAAATGAATGGTTTTTTACCGCTTTTGAACAAATCAAAGCGCAAAATATCGAAATTTTTGGTTTTGCACAATTGACCAAAATCAAATATAATCCGAATCGGGCTAAAATGACGATTAAAGCCGCTTCGGGGATTGATTGGTTTGATTTGGAAATGAGCGTGAGTTTTGGCAGCGAAATCGTGAGTTTGAAAGAGGTGCGGAAAGCCTTGTTGAATAAACAACATTATATCAAATTAAGTGATGGGACTTTGGGGATTTTGCCTCAAGAATGGTTGGAAAAATACGCCACGGCGGTCAAATTGGGGACGGTCAAAGGCGAAAAATTGAAATTTTCGCATTTTCAATTCTCCTTAGTGGAGGATTTATACGCGGAAATGGATGATAATGAAGCGTTATTCAAATTATATGAAAAAAAGCAATTATTAAAAAATTTCCAATCCATTGCCGATAAACCGTTGCCGCAAGGCATCACCGCGCAATTGCGTTCCTATCAACAATCGGGTTACAATTGGTTGAATTTTTTGGAAGAATTTAAATGGGGCGGCATCTTGGCGGACGACATGGGACTCGGCAAAACCTTACAAGCGATTGCCTTTCTCGTCAAACAGGCAGAAACCAAACCCGACCGTCAAAATTTGGTGATTGTACCGAAATCATTGGTTTTCAATTGGCAAGCGGAATGTGCGAAATTTGCGCCGTCGTTGACTATTTTGGTGTATTATGGGCAGCAACGCGCCAAATTATTGGAGGATTTTAAAGGTAAAAACTTGATTATCAGCACTTATGGGGCGGTTCGTTCGGATATTGAACGGTTGTCGGCGATTCAATTTAATTATATTGTGTTGGACGAATCGCAAGCGATTAAAAATCCTGATGCGTTGATGAGCAAGGCGGTCAAATTATTAAAATCCGACAATCGTTTTGCCTTGACGGGTACGCCGATTGAAAACAATACGTTTGATTTGTATTCGCAAATGGATTTTTTAAATCCGGGCATGTTGGGTAATATGGAGTATTTCAAACGCGAATTTGCGCACCGAATCGACCGCGATAAGGATGTTGCAACCACCGAACAATTGAAAAAGCTCGTTTATCCCTTCATTTTGCGGCGGACGAAGGAGGAAGTTGCCAAAGAATTGCCTCCAAAATCGGAATCCGTGATTTATTGCGAGATGGATCCTGCGCAACGAACCGTGTATGACTCCTTCCGCGACAAATATCGGGATGCGATTATGAACCGAATTGATTCGGACGGCATGCAAAATGCGGCGATGTACATTTTGGAAGGTTTGATGAAACTGCGTCAAATCTGCGATTCGCCCGCGATTTTGAACGAACCGAAAGATTATGGGCAGAGTTCGGTGAAATTAGCCGAGTTGATTCCGCGCATTAGTGAAGATTCGGGGAGGCATAAAATCTTAGTTTTTTCGCAATTTTTGGAAATGTTGAATTTAATTCAAAAAGAATTGACCAAATTGCACATTCCATATGAATATTTAGATGGGAAAACCCATGACCGCATGGAACGGGTGAATCGTTTTCAAGAAAATGAATCTTGTCGGGTGTTTTTGATGAGTTTGAAAGCGGGCGGAGTGGGTTTAAATCTGACGGCGGCGGATTATGTTTATATCGTGGATCCTTGGTGGAATCCTGCGGTGGAGTCGCAAGCGATTGACCGCGCGCATCGGATTGGGCAGGAACGACCTGTTTTTGCGTATCGAATGATTTGTAAAAATACGATTGAGGAGAAAATTTTGGAATTACAGGATAAAAAACGCGCTTTAGCACATGATTTGATTCAAGTCATGGATTGGGCAAATAAAGAATTGGCATTTATTCAAAAAAATAATATAAAAGTTTGTTTTTTTGATGAGGTGGATTATCCTGAACGATTGAAACAAGTGCGGGACGCGCCATTCATCTTGTATGGGCAAGGCAATATGGATTTGAATGCAGGACGAATCGTCGCTATTGTCGGCACACGCGCTCCTACACAACGCGGTGTTGAGATTTGTAAAAACATCGTAACAGGTTTAAAAAAGTATAATCCATTGATTATCAGTGGATTGGCACATGGTATTGATATTACGGCACATCAACAAGCCGTAACGATTGGTTTGCCAACCGTCGGTGTGATGGGCAATGGTTTACAACGCATTTACCCGCGAGAACATGCCAAATTTACCCAAGAGATGCTCGAAATGGGCGGTCTCTTGACCGAATTTCCGTCCGACCAAGACCCAGAACGCGAACATTTCCCGATGCGCAATCGCATTATTGCCAGTTTGTGTGATGCGTTGATTGTCATTGAAAGTGCGCGAAAAGGCGGTTCTATGATAAGTGCTTTATATGCGAATGATTATCATAAAGAAGTTTTTGCGGTTCCGGGACGGGTTGGAGACCCTTTTTCGGCAGGTTGCAACCACCTCATTAAAACGCATAAAGCCAGTATTTTAGAGTCGGCGGCGGATGTCGGTTACATCATGGGGTGGGAAGAAATTGCCGAAAAAGACAAAATAGAAGGCATTTCGACCGCAAAATCACCTAAAAAAGGGATTCAACCGCCTCTTTTCACCTCCCATTTGACCGCACCCGAACAACACATTATCAATTTATTGCAATCCAATGAATCCCTTTCTAATGACCAAATTATGAATGAAACAGGCGTAACGCATTCACAATTGGCAGGTTTACTGTTGACTTTGGAGTTAAATGGGTTGATTCGAGCCTTACCGGGTAGGCGATATGCGAAAATATAACCTAAAAACGGGGATGCGTTTGAATTGGAAGGCAACATTCAATCAAAAAGTGCGGTAAGTTGAAACTTGCCGCACTTTTTTCAACTAATTCGTTTTAAATTGAAATTCAATATTCGAGCAGAACGTGCGGCAAGTCTTTTTCAAATACCGCAATTATTTTTCGTAATTCAATCTACGAACCGCCAAACGCATCTTGCCAAGCCAAAACCCCGCCTGTTACATTGCGCACTTGCGTAAAACCAAGTTGTTGCAAATATCGTTGCGCATTCCCACTTCGCGCACCAGAGCGACAATGAATGATAATTTCATTTTCTTTGTGGGCATCCAATTGGTCATAAGCCGCATACGGAATATTGCCTAAGGGAATCAGGGTTGCACCCAAATTAAATGCGGCATATTCCGCAGGTTCGCGGACATCTAAGAAGACGAACTGGTCTCCCGCATCCAATCGTTGCTTTAATTCTTGAACTGTAATATCCATGTTTGTTTGAATTTTAATGGGTCTGAATTAGGATTTTTAGGAGTCCTAAAAAATCCTAATTCAAAACGAAATTACTTAACGACCGCAAATTTATGTTTAAATATTAAATTTCTTTTCAAATCTGTGATTTTTAAAAAATAAATGCCTGTTGCAAATGTATTTAATTCCAATAAGTTGTTTTGTAAAACTTCTGTTTTCAAACATTGTCCCGCCGTGTTGAAACATTCTATTTTAAAATCGCTACCATTATCCTTTAAAAATTCAAATTGTAGCACCGATTGCGCAGGATTTGGGAAAATCCGCATCACTTGATTCAAGGCTAATTCTTCATTTTTCAACGTATTACTACCATTCGGCACATATTTCCCAACCACAGGGCGAATCATCACCGCACCCAAAGGTTTATCCACCGCTGTCCAAACACCATTTAAAAATTGCCATACGTTATACGCTGATTTTAAATTATTTCGGTCTAAACCAATCGGTATTTTCACATCGCCCACATTTTGCCAACCAATGAAAAAATCGCCCGCAGGTATCGGCACGATAACAGGACGACCCGCAGAATCCGTTAATTGATACGTCGTAAAAGCCTGTAACGTGTCTCTAAATTTGTCTGGATAAATGGGTTTCAAATTTAATTTGGTATAAATGGGTGCATTATTCAAATTACCCGTCCAAATTTTGAGGTTGAACGAATTTTGTACGGCATCTCCATTGATGTGCGGAAACGCAAATCGAACCGCCCGCAAGGTATCTGCGACATTCGCTTTGAACCGAATTGCCGATTGAACGCCTGTGCCTGTTGCCGTAAATTGCAATTCGGCAGTTCCATCATCATAGGCAAATTCATTTGCGCAAACCGTCCGCCGCCGCACGGCATCATTATTTCGCGCCGCGCCTGCTGCTTGCGACTGATTTATCAACGTATAATCCGTTTCAAAAACCAAACTATCTTGATTCGCAAAACCAGTCGTTATCGCGCTGCGCAGATTCGCAATCGGCAAAAGCGGCTGCCCCGTACTCACCAAAACATTCGGATTAAAATTACCTGTAATAAACGCATACGGCGAAAACAACAACGTATTCGTCACGGCTTCCCGAATGCTCACCCGCGAATCCGTTATCGGCACAGCGGTCGGAAAATGGCTTCGGACGTTGATTTCCAAACTATCACTAATTTCTAAAACATTGGCTTTCAATTGTTTAAAAGGCAATGCTGTATAGTTTTTCAACATCGAAGGCGGCATTTGTGTAAACGCAATATCTTCATAAGTGGCAGTGGTACGCCGATTTTTGCCCAATCGGACGTAATCCAAATGCCAAATTTCATACGTTCCATTCAACCGCCCATGATTCCGAAACCGAAATTGAAACCCTGCATGAAAAAAACGAGTATCTTTTAAAACAAAATTTTTATAAACAAAAGGCGGGAATGTATCCAATCGATTGGATTCCAAACCGTCAAAACCAGCGATTTGTTCCCACACATTCGTATTTCTTTTAAACTCTAAAACAATGGAATCACCATAGTTAGGTGGATAACAAAGTCCTTTGGGTTGCAAATAAAAACTCAACATCACACTATCTGCTCCCGTCACGCCCGACAAATCAATCGGCTGTGACGTGAGCGTATCGGCGGAACCGACTTCGCCCGCTTGTCCATACGGTTTGCCATTGCGGTCCAACGCGTCGAAAGTCGCTACTCCAACAGACGGTGGTTGATGCGCCATCGTATTGTTGATAAAAACTTTATCATCCACCCAAAGATTTTTATCAGGATAGGGTCCCGCGTACGAAAAGTCATCTATAAAAGGCAAGGTCAAGGGTGCTAAAGGTGCAAATTTTTTAACCGCTTTGGAAGGCAATAAGGCAGCATTAGAAGGCAGTGGCGACAATTCAAACGATTGACCCACAACGATTTGCGCACAAAATAAGCAACAACTGAGCATTTGTATTTTCATAAAAGAATCGGTAGAGCATTTAAAAAATAAGCAATCCATAAAAACAGTTTTTTAAAAAAAATATTGTTTAACACATTTTTGTCTAAACGGAGGGTTCAAAAAATCATTCCGAAAAAATCAAAATCTGAAATAATCCTTACATTTGCGTCCAAAGTGCCTTTTGGAAGGTTTAAAAAACTATTAAAATTATAAAAATCAACGATGTATCCAGATTTATCGTATATTCTGCATGACCTATTCGGTACGCCTGTGGACAATTTCACAGCCGTTGTTAAAACATTTGGTTTGTTTTTAGCTTTGTCTTTCTTGGCGAGTGCGTATTTGTTGCAACTCGAATTGAAACGAAAAGCGGCGCAAGGGCTTTTCCCAACCACCATCATCAAAGATGAACGCGGCAATCTCGTGGAAGCGTATCCACATGACCGTGTAGCCGATATTACGATGATTGCTGGGATTTGTGGGGTTTTGGGCGCGAAAATTTTTGCCATGTTGGAAAGTGCTAATGCGATTCGCAATTTTATGAGTGACCCGATTCATTATTTTTTCTCAGGCAGTGGACTTGCCATTTACGGCGGCTTGATTGGTGGCTTTATAGGTGTTTATTGGTTTATTTCTAAAAAATTGAAAATGAATCCTTTATATATGATGGATGCGGTTGCACCCGCTTTGATGATTGGTTATGCAGTGGGTCGAATTGGTTGTCAATTGTCGGGTGATGGCGATTGGGGCATTGTTTCGGGGCAGATGCCTGCGGGTTGGTTTTTGCCCAAATGGATGTGGGCGCACGATTTCGCACGCAATGTAATTTACGAAAAAGGGCATCCATTTCCAATGGGTGTCGAAACGATTGCAGGTTTTGAAGGCATTTATAATTCGCGGTTGAATCCGGGCGTGTATCCGACACCGTTTTACGAGACCATTATAACAGGTTTATTGACGGCTCTACTATGGTTTTTGCGGAAACGATTGGCGGTTGCAGGACAATTATTCATGGTTTATTTGATTTTAAATGGGGTGGAACGCTTTTTTATTGAAAAAATTCGGGTCAATGATAAAATTCACGCATTCGGAATCACCTTTACACAAGCGGAAATGATTGCGGTTATTATTACGATTATTGGTATTGTTGGCTATTTTGTGTTGCCAATGACGCAAAAAAAAGTGGAACAGAGTAACACATAGTTCATATAGGAGGACATAAGGCACATAGGTTTTTTAAATACGTACCTTCAAAAAAACCTATGTGTCATATGCTCTAAAAAAAAAGTGGAACAGAGTAACACATAGTTCATATAGGAGGACATAAGGCACATAGGTTTTTTAAATACGTACCTTCAAAAAAAAACTATGTGTCCTATGCCCTAATGTGAACAAAAAAAGTGGAACAGAGTAACACATAGTTCATTTAGGAGGACATAAGGCACATAGGTTTTTTAAACCTTCAAAAAAAAACTATGTGTCCTATGCCCTACTATGTGAACTATGTGTTCCAAAATAGTTTAAAAATATTGAAAAGCATATTATGTTAGCTCCATTTTTGATAGCGACAGGTTTGGAAGCGGGCTGTGACGAAGCGGGGCGCGGCTGTCTTGCGGGGGCGGTAGTGGCGGCGGCGGTGATTTTGCCACCTAATTTTTACCACAAATTGTTGAATGATTCCAAACAAATGACGGAAAAAAGCCGTGATATTTTGCGTCCCATCATCGAAAAAGAAGCGATTGCTTGGGCGATTGCATGTGCGGAACCTGCTGAAATTGACCAAATTAACATTTTACAAGCCTCTTTTTTGGCAATGCACCGCGCTTTGGCGCAATTGCCGATGCCACTTGACCGATTGTTGATTGATGGCAATCGATTCAAAACCTTTCAAAATATCCCACATCATTGCATTGTGAAAGGAGATGCAAAATTTGCATCTATTGCTGCCGCTTCCGTTTTGGCAAAAACAGAACGCGATGATTTGATGAAAAATTTGCATGTACAATATCCTGTTTATCAATGGAATGAGAATAAAGGTTATCCAACAATTGCCCATCGAAAAGCAATTGAACAATATGGTTGTACCGAATGGCATCGAAAATCGTTTCGCTTATTACCTGATTTAACCTTATTTTAGAGTGTAGTCAAAAAAAATTCCAACGGGCGCAAAATATTTTGCGCTCGTTATCTCCCTTCTAATAGTGATAAAACGAGCTACAAACCTTCTTTGTAGAAGCCGTACTATGCAATGTTGATAGTGGTACAAAGGATTTTTAAAAATTGGCATAAAGATTTCATGTGTAATGGAAATTATGAGAATCTTTTGATAGTCAATCGTTTAGTTCACCCAAATCATAAGCCGTAAACGATGTTTTTAAAAAAATTGATCTACACAACAAGTTTTGTAACCCTTGGTTTACAAAATGCTACTTTTGCTCAAAACCAACCTCTTATTGCCTCTAATCTGCGTCCTAAAATGTTTGATGCTCCGAAAGCACGATTGATGCCGATTCGACCCGCACCTATTCTTGATTCGACGGGTTTAAGCCAATCGAAAACGCAAGGTGCAAAGGTTTCTTATCCACCCAAAGTTGTGAAATCCGCACCAGCAGTTGCTTCGACAACAAGTAATACCCCTGAAAATATGGCTCAAATAGCAAATGGCAATATAAAAACTGATAAAACTGCCGCTAAACCAAATTCAAATGTAGTTATAAAAACAGCACCTGTTGCCAGTACGAATGTTGCAAAATCGGCACCTGTTGCCAGTACGAATGTTGCAAAAACAGCACCTGTTGCCAGTACAAATGTTGCAAAAACAGCACCTGTTGCCAGTACAAATGTTGCAAAAACAGCACCTGCTACCAGTACAAATGTTGCAAAAACAGCACCTGTTGCCAGTACGAATGTTGCAAAAACAGCACCTGTTACCAGTACAAATGTTGCAAAAACAGCACCTGCTGCCAGTACGAATGTTGCAAAAACAGCACCTGCTGCCAGTACGAATGTTGCAAAATCGGCACCTATTGCCAATCAAAATGTGGCTAAAAGCAGCAATATCGATATAAAAATTGCTAAAAATGCACCCATTTCCAATACAACTGCGGCTAAACCTGCTTCGATTGCCAAAAGCCAACCAACAAAAGCAGTTCGTGTAACACCCGCATTAACCAATGTAAATGTGCGAAATGCAACTATTTTGAATGGCGAAAAAGATGATTTTTCACCTGTTTTATGTGAAAATGGAATTTTATTTTGTACAAACAGTCTTGTACGCGCCAAAAATGGCAAAATCAAAAAAACACCTGCACCCTCTGTCAACGATCCCAAACAAAAAACGCAAAGAGACGATTTAAATTTAAAATTTGCCTCCTTCGATTCGGTAACAGGTCAATTGAGTAAAGTGCGCACGTTTGACGCGAAATTGAATAGTCGTACCAATGAAGGTCCAAGTTGCTTCTCGAAAGACGGGCAGACGATGTATTTGACACGCAATAGTTCCAAACGTGGTAAGGAAATCACGAATGCAAAAGGCGAAGTCACCGTAAAAATCTATGTCAAGCAAAAACAAGGTGATTCTTGGACGGGCGAAATCTTATTGCCCTTTGAAGATGAAGATTATACGTTTTGTCATCCGACGCTTTCGGCAGATGGGCAAAAATTGTATTTTACTTCAAATATGCCGGGCGGTTTTGGCGGGATGGATTTATATGTTTCGCGGCGGTTGTCGAATGGTACTTGGGCTGCCCCTTCCAATCTCGGCGCGAAGATAAATACTGCCAAAAATGAACTTTTTCCATTTATAAGTGAGGCAGGAACGTTGTTTTTTGCGTCTGATGGACAGGAAGGAGCGCAAAAATTGGATTTATACCGTATTGATTTGGAAAGTAAAACGGCTGTAACCACTGCTTTGGGTGCGCCTTTCAATACAGAATCGGATGATTTTGGATTGATTTTATTGCCAAATGGGAAACGGGGCTACTTTTCGAGCAGCCGAACAGGTGGTTTTGGCGGCGATGACATCTATGAATTTGATATTTTATAACTATCGATTCTTTAAACCTATCTTCCGCACCCTATATTTGCAAAAAGTAGTATTGAACAAATGGAGCTTTATGATTCTCATTCCGATCCCTTTTTATCCTTCAAATCATAGGTATCCTAATTTTTAAAAAATTTCAATGCGTATCAATATGTGTCAAGTTTTAAACTTGACGCACATTTTGCGTATAAAAACCCAAACAATCCAAATAAAAAAACATTTTAGTTCAATATTTTCAATAAATTTGCCTCCTTAAAAGCATCATATAATGGTTTATTTTGGTTTAGATTTGGATGAACGCGTTTTTGCGCGCCCGAATACGGAGGAAGGTCAATACTATTTGGGAACAAAAGGTTTATTAGAATTTGCGGAAGCGCATTTGGGTTTGGAGGGCAACTCAGGGCGCAATGAGCATATTCGCACCGAACAATATCGACAAACGTTGATAAAATATATGAAAACCCACCCAAACGGCGGGCATCCTTTCTTCAAAGCCTCTTTTGAAGCGGATGAATTGGCGTGTGCGGAAGCCTTGTTGCAACGCCGCGATGAATTGTTGTGTGCGGGTTGGGATTTTAAAATCACGCCGCGCTTGCCTGACCGTTTGCGCACGTTGGCGGAGATTGAAAAAGAAATTAAAAAATTGGCGTTTGGGATGGCAGATAGATGGCAAGCTGTTTTGAAACAATTGAAAATCAATGATTTACCGATTGAGGAAATCCAAGTCGTTGAGCCTTTGGAGTATTTGCAACCGCAATTGCGTCGGTTTTTCAAAGCCTTGAAACGCAAAAAAGTACAAGTCGTTGAGTTGGCTAAAAAAGCGATAAGTCCTAAATCGCCTACTAATGATTTATTTGCAACGCGACAAAGTGATTTTGAGGTTTTTAAACAATTTATTCAAAATCAAGCGGCTAAATCGGTTCAAAAGGTTTTTCAAAATGATGGCACATTGCGCATTTTGAAAGCACCGCGTGATACAGATGCAGCATCATATTTAGCAAAATTTTTATATAAAAATCCGCATTATAAACCGACTTTATTGGTTTCGGATGGACAACGGATTTTGGATGATGCGTTGATTCAAGAAGGATTGCCAAGTTTGGGCATGCCGAGTTCGTCGAATGCTCGTCCGACGTTACAATTGTTGAAATTGGTGACAGCGTTTTTGTGGAGACCGATTGACCCGTATAAAATTTTGGAATTTGTAACTTTGGCGCACAAACCTTTGGCGGATGACCTTGCCAATATCATTGCAGGGTTGATTGCAAAACGTCCCGGTATTAATGGCGATGCTTGGTATTACGAAATTAATCGATATTTTGACGATTTGAAGGAACGCGCAGAGGCGGATAACACGATTCAGTACCAAGAAATTCGGGCGCAATACGATTTTTGGTTTGAACGCCTGCGATTTGATGTTGAAAAATCCGTTCCGAAAGAACAGCCGATTGATATTTTTCAATATTTGCATGAATGGGCTTCCCGCGAATTTGAAAAAATGAATAGTAAAAATGCGTCTTTACTCGTTTTGAGCGAACAAGCGCGTCGAATTGAGGAATTTTTGCGCGAATTGCCGCCGACCGATAATTTTGTGGGTGCGTTGGAGTTGGAACGCATCATTCGCACGATTTATGAACCCGCGCCGGTGCAACCGTCGGAAGAGGAAATTGGCTCGTATGCGTATGTGAATAGCGGCGGTGCGCTGTTGAACACGCCTGATGATTTGATTTGGTGGCATTTTGTAGAAACCGAACCTGCTCATTTTTTCAGCAAATGGTACAAACATGAAACGGCGTTTTTAAAAAACGTGCATATTGATTTGCAAACACCGCAAGATGAAAATGCGTTGTTGATTTGGCAACGCGAACAACCGATTTTAAAAACAAATAAAAGTTTGTTATTCGTCGCTCCTGACAAATTAAATGGGGAATCGGTGAAAGAACATCCTTTGTATAGTCATTTTCGGGCTTGTTTTAGCAATGATGCGTTGGTGACTTTGGATATAGAAGCGACTGAAAAAGGGGAATTGCCCACTTTTGAATTGCCTCATTATTTGAATTTGCCACATCAGCCGTTGGAAAAACCGCGTCCGTTTATTCGTTTGAACGAAAAAGCGTTGGAACAGCGCGAAGCGGAAACGATGACGAGTTTGGATGCCTTGTTATATTATCCGTATCAATGGGTTTTTAGGCATAAAGCGAAATTAACAAAATCGCCGATTTTGAGCGTTACGACTGATAAAACCTTGATGGGCAATTTATCACATCGTTTTTTTGAATTGGTTCTAAAAGAGGATTTTATAGATTGGAATAAAAATAATGTGCATGATTGGGTGGAGAAAAATAGCCGCCGATTGTTGGCAAGAGAAGGCGCGGTTTTGATGATGTACGGGCGCGAACCCGATAGAATCCAATTTTTGCGTCAATTGAAACATGCGATTTGGAGTTTGATTGAGTTGATTCGGAAAAATGATTGGAAGGTGAAAGGTACGGAAATGGATTTGAAAGGCACGTTTTTCAACCTCCCGATTCATGGCAAAGCGGATGTCGTCTTGGAACGCGGGGATGAAACCGCGATTTTGGATTTGAAATGGAGCAGTCACGCACGGCATGAAGGCAAAATGAAAAATAAAGAAGATTTGCAATTGGTCATGTATTCCAAGTTGTTGAATAATGATGATAGTTGGGCGCATACGGCGTATTTCATCATGGAAAATGCCCGTCCGATTGCACGCAATACGTTGGCATTCAATGAATTATCGCCTTTGAATCCGAATGAAAATCATCAAGAGGTGCATCAAGATATTTGGGATAGGATGTCGGCAACCTATCAATGGCGCGTGAAACAAATCGAAAAAGGCGATATTGAGGTGCGCACGACGCATACGATGCCCGATTTAGAAATGATTTACGGAGCCGAATTGAATAACGGATTGGAAATGCGCAGGACAGACGCGCCATATGATGATTATGGGGTATTGATTGGGGCAATTCGATAAAAAAGAAAAGGCTGAATTTTCAAAAATCAAAAAAAGATAAAAAGGGGTTTTGATAGTCTATCGGTTGATACAAACATCGCTTAGGTTCGAGCCTTCCAAAGCGATGTTTGTATCAATCGATAGACTATTGAGGGCTGCTGTAAACGCAAAACTCTACTGACTTTGAAAGAAGACAGCCCACAAAATCCGAGTTTAAAATTTGATTCAAATGATTAAAAATAATAATTTATAAATTTCTGTTAACCAACAATTAGCTTTATAATCCTATTTAT
Organism: Chitinophagales bacterium; assembly: GCA_013298955.1. GTDB lineage: Bacteria > Bacteroidota > Bacteroidia > Chitinophagales > Saprospiraceae > JAAFJT01. The sequence continues at coordinate 8,176 of JAAFJT010000012.1, read as the reverse complement.
ACAAGCCTAAAAAAAATGGTTTGTGAACGAATCTTATAAAATTTTATTCCAAATACTACCTTTAATTGCATACTTTTTTTTAATATTGCAGTCAAATCATTCAGTACCAATAATTTGGCATTGTAATTTAAGCGTGAAAAAAACTTAATTCTTATCAATCTATGGATTCACTATTTTTCGGATCATGTGCTTTTAACACAGACGCACTGGGGCGTGACGCTCCAGTGTGCGCAATGCTTGTGTTAAAATAATTAAAAAACTTGTTTTAAATAGGATGATGAAAAAACAATTACTCACTTTTTCGCTCGTATTGACGGCTTGGGCGGTGCAGATAACGGGATTATCGGCGCAATCCATCCTGACGGGTAAAGTAACGGAAGCAAGCAAAAAAGAATCGCTGCCTTTCGCAAATGTGATACTCCTGAAAAATGGGGTACAAAAAGCAGGTGGACAAACCGATTTTGATGGGCAATATCGTATCACGGAAATCGAACCCGGTGTTTACGATGTCGAGTTTTCATTGGTCGGTTATACCAAGTTGCGCCAAACGAATTTTCATGTCAATGCAGGGCAAACCCTCCAATTGAATGCAGAATTGAATGAAGATGCGAAAATGTTAGGGGAATTTGTGATTACGGAAGCGAAAATTCCGATTGTGAAGATTGACCAAACCTCGCAAGGGATGGAGTTGACGAGCAAACAAATACAGAATTTGCCCACCAAAGATTTGAATGGTATTGTTGGTTTGAGTGCGGGTGTGACAGTGGATAAGGATGGCAAAACCTCTATGCGCGGTTCGCGCCCTGATGGAACGGCTTTTTACATTGACGGCGTGCGCGCAACCAGTACGAGTGCGATTCCCGTGTCTGAATTGGAGCAAATCCAAGTCGTGACAGGTGGTATTGAGGCGAAATATGGGGACGTAACGGGTGGTATCATCTCGGCTACGACCAAAGGTCCGTCTGAAAAATATAGTTTTGGGTTGGAAGCGGAGACTTCACAGTATTTAGACCCGTATGGTTATAATTTGATTACGACCAATGCTTCGGGACCGCTTTTGCGCCGTGTCGTGAAGGATAAAGAAGGCAAACCAATGGTTGGACAAGGTGGAAAACCGTTGAAAGAATCCATTATTGGGTTTCGGATGTCAGCGCAATATCGTTATATGTTGGATCCGAATCCATCTGCGGTGCCGATGTATGTCGTCAAAGACGATGTTTTGAAAGAATTGCATGCCAAACCTGTTACGTATTTGAATGGGACGACTCCTGTGCCAAGTGCGGAATTATTGACGGCAAAGGATTTCAATTTAGTGAAAGTCCGTCCTGGGGAGGATAAAAAACAATACAATTACACAGGGAAATTGGATTTTAAATTGGGCAAAGGCATGGATTTCACGGTCGGTGGTTCGTATTATGGTTTTGCAGATAGGTTTACGGAAAGCAATAAAGTCCCTGTAAATAGTGGTCCGGATAAAAGCTGGCGGATGTTTAATTCGGCGAGTAACCCAACCGATAATCAAAATTTTACGAATGTGAATGTGCGTTTCCGCCATCGTTTAGGCAATGGCAATGCGGCAACGACCAAAGATAGTAAAGGGTTGTCTATCGAAAATATCTCTTATACATTACAAGGTGGTTATGAATTATTTAACCGCGATAGGATGGATGCAAGGCATGGCAAAAATCTATTTGATTATGGTCATATAGGTCAATTCGATTATGCTTGGACTCCTGTTTTTGAACGGGATTCAGTGGGTTTCAAACAAGCGGGTTATAATCGCCAATTGAAAGGTTACAAAGCGGGCGATAAAAACCCGATTTTGGCAAATTACAATCAAAATGTGGAAAGTGGCAGTCAATCGTATTTGGCAGAAAATGGTTTGGTGGCTCAATCCTTACAAAATGTTTGGAATTTCCATAAAAACGTAGGCGATGTTTATAATTCTTACAACATAGAGCAAGCGAATATTTTTACGGGCAATGCCAAATTTAATTTTGATATTATTCCGAATGGCAATAAAAAAGATGCTCATAATATTGAAGTTGGCTTTTTATACGAACAACGGATTGACCGCAAGTATGTTGTAAGACCATTCAACCTCTGGGGTTTGGCACAACAGGCGCAAGACCGTCACTTGCAAGGTTCGGGTAGTGCGATTGATACGACCTTGTCTTATGGCGATACGACGATTGCTGGTTTTACGACGAAATTGTATAGACCGTTGGTGAAAACGAATACAGATGAATTGGCAGATATTAAATTTTATAAGAGTTTGCGGGCGAAAACAGGTCAAAAATTGTATCAACATGGCAATGTGATGGCGTTAGACCCGTCTCAATTGTCTTTGGACATGTTTTCTGCACAAGAATTGGCTGACCAAAATTTGATTGATTATTACGGATACGACTATTTGGGCAATCAATTGGGTACGAAAACGACTTTTGAAGAGTTTTTCAAAACGACGGATAAAGATGGGGTTCGCACGTTTCCTGTCGCGCCTTCTACGCCGATTTATATGGCGGGTTACATCCAAGATAAATTTACGTTCCACGATTTGATTGTCCGCGCAGGGATTCGGATGGACCGATTTGATGCGAATACGAAGGTGATGAAAGACCAATATTCGTTATATGACATCATCGATGCGAAGGATTTTTATGCGAAAAAAGGCATTCCAAAACCTGATAATATTGCAGATGATTATAAAGTCTATACGACAAGAGATGGTTCTGCGATTACAGGTTTCCGCAAAGGAGATGATTGGTACAATGCACGCGGCGAAAGTTCTGACCCATTATTGATTTACGGTCAAGGTGGTCAAGTGTTCCCAAAATACAAGTTGGACACGTTTGCGGGTATCAAACAACGCGGTTTTGACCCAAAAAATAGTTTTGAAGATTATACACCGCAAGTGAATTTTATGCCACGCTTGGCATTTTCGTTTGCGATTGGCGAATTTGCCAACTTTTTTGCGCATTATGATGTGTTGGTTCAACGTCCGACGCAAAACGGCGGTGGTACAGAGTGGGCGTATAATGTCAACGCTTTGGATTATTACTATTTTGGAGAAGCAGGGCGTACGACTGAAAATAATGCGAGTTTGAAACCCCAAAAAACCATTGACTGGGAGGTTGGTTTCCAACAAAAATTGACCAATACAACGGGTTTGAAAGTAACGGCGTATTACAAAGATTTGCGGGATATGATTCAATTGCGGTATTTCCGTTATTTGCCTTCTACGTTTGCGGGTGGTGAATATTTGAGTTATGGCAATGTGGATTTTGGAACGGTCAAAGGCTTTTCGGCTCAATACGATTTGCGTCGGACAGGCAATTTATCAGGTTTATTCAACTATACGTTGCAATTTGCAGATGGCACCGGTTCGGATGCGAGTTCTCAAAGAGATATTTTGCAAAATGGTAATATTCGTACCATTTCGCCTTTGGCTTATGATGAAAGACACCGTTTTACCTGCATGGTTGATTACCGATATGAAGATGGCAAGCGGTATAATGGACCTGTTTTATTTGGCAAAGATATTTTGGCAAATTTCGGGGTGAATGTTCAAGCGTTGATGGTTTCAGGTCGCCCGTACACGGCGAAAGCGCAACCGACTGAATTTAGTGGTGCTCAGATTGCGGGTGCTATCAATGGTTCGCGCCTGCCTTGGAATTTCAATTTGGATATGCGGATTGATAAAACGTTTGATTTGGCAAAAAATCTTAATTTGAATGTGTATTTGCGGATTCAAAATGTGTTGGATGCTGTGAATTTGGCAAATGTGTATTCCGCATCAGGTTCTCCGAGTGATGACGGTTATTTGCAATCGTCTTTTGGACAAAATGCGTTGGCGAATGTTGCCAATTCTCGTCCGAATGATGTGATGGCTTATCGGTTTTCGTATTTGGCGCGTTTGGTGGATCCGACTTTCTATTATCCGCCGAGACGCATTTATTTGGGTGCGACTTTTGGGTTTTAAAATAGGGGTTTGAATTAGGATTTTTAGGATGAGTATGATTTTTAGGATTGATTTTTAATTCTATTTTAACCTTTCTTATCTTAAAAATCCTAATTTAAAAAATAAAAATGAAAATAAAAATTAAAATGAAAAAAACGTGGATACTTATTGTTGGGATTTTAGCGACGCAATCTTTATCGGCTAAAGCTCCTGACGATTACAAAAAAGAACCGCCAACAGGTGGTAGTAATACGAGTGGCAATACGGTTTCTCAAAGACCGGGCGGAGACTGTGCGCAAGGCACGTCTCGTTTCGACATGGATATTAACAATGTTCGGGCGGCATTGCTTTCTTCGGGAGATGTTTGGTGGGATTTAAATATGGCACAATACGTCGTGCCGAAAGTACAACCGGGTACAGGTGCGAAAGCGGTTTCGTCCTTATTTGCGGGCGCGGTGTGGCTTGGTGGAAAAGACCCTGGCAAAAACTTGAAAGTGGCGGTTCAAACCTATCGAACAGGGGTGAAAACGGACTTTTGGCCAGGACCTTTGACCGACCGAGACGGTACAACCGAATTGAAAGTCTGTGATAGATGGGATAAACATTTTGTGGTTTATGGCAGCGAGATTGAAAAGCATATCAAAGCATTCCAAGCGGCAAAAGTAGCAGGAACGCCTTACAATGCGGCAGATTTGGGTCAGAATATCAAAGGTTGGCCTTCTTTGGGCAATCCTTATTTCCTACAAATCAATGGTTTTGAATTGCCTACCGCCCGTCAAGGTTTGGCAAAATTTTATGATGAAGACGGCGATGGACGTTATAATCCCTTAAAAGGCGATTATCCAGTGATTGATGTGCGGGGTTGTACCGCGCCGCAATATCCTGACCAAATGGTTTTCTGGATTTACAATGATAATGGTGGGGTGCATACGCAATCTGCGCGCTCTTTGCCGATTCAGATGGAAGTTCAAGTACAGGCTTTTGCGTACAAAACGAATGATGCGTTGAATGATATGACGTTTCAACGTTATAAACTCATCAATCGCGCCGTGCAGGACATTGATAGTACGTACTTTGCGATGTGGACAGACCCCGATTTAGGTTGTCCAGATGATGATTTTGTAGGTTGCGATACAACGCGCAATTTGGCATATGTCTATAATTTAGATGCTACAGATGGCACTGCACCCGGTTCTACAGTTTGTAATCAAGGGATTAATACGTATGGTGATAAAATTCCAATTTTAGGAATTGACTATTTTCGCGGTCCTTTAGATGAAAATGGACGTGAAATCGGGATGACCGCGTTCACCTATTATGGAAATGCTGCCAGCGCAGGTATCCTTCCGGGTATGACCGACCCGAATACAGCTGTTGAATATTACAATTATTTGACAGGTCGTTGGAAAGATGGTACGCCTTTCACTTTTGGCGGTAGTGGTTATAATCCTGGTGGCGGTCGCCCGATTGCGTTTGCGTTTCCAGATGCGCCGAATAAAGGCGGTGCCAGTTGGAGCATGTGTACTGCTGGATTAGGCAATGTCGATAGGAGGACGATTCAAGCATCTGGTCCATTCAAATTGAAACCGGGTGCGGTCAATGAGTTGATTATTGGGGTGCCTTGGGTTGCAGACCAAAAATATCCTTGCCCAGACATCACTCAATTGCAACGGGCAGATGATTTGGCTCAAAACTTATTTGATGCGTGTTTTGCGATTCAAAACGGTCCCGATGCGCCAGATATTTCGTTTATTGAGTTAGACCAAGAAATTATTGCCGTTTTAAGCAATAACCCATTGACTTCCAACAATCCTGATGAAGCGCAAAAGGAAAAAGGGTTGAAAATCCCGCGTGACCCGCGTATTACGGACACCGTATATCGTTTTCAAGGTTATAAACTCTATCAAGTTGCCAATGCCGATGTAGGCAATGCGGATTTGGAAGATGCGACTAAATCCCGTTTAATTGCCCAAGTGGATATTAAAGATACGGTTTCAACGATTTACAATTGGAAAGGCTTGCCGAATCCGAATTTTCCGGGTTTATACACGGATTTTTACGCAGAGGAGAAAGTGACTGGTGAAAATAAAGGGATTCGGCATACGTTCCGTTTGAAAAAAGACTTATTTGCGACAGGAACGGGTGCATTGGTCAATCATAAAAAGTATTACTACGTAGCGATTGCGTATGCGTATAACAATTATCAGAAATTCAACTCGAAAGCAGCTGGTGGAGACGGTCAAGAACAACCGTATTTCGTCGGTCGCCGCAACATTGGTCAATCCGCAACAGGTAAACCCTATGTTTGCATTCCGCGTCCGATAACGGATGTTGCGTTACAAGCCAAATATGGAGATGGTCCCATTGTAACGCGTTTAGATGGACTCGGTACAGGCGGCAATTTCATTGATTTATCGGAAGAAACGTTGCAAAAAATCTTAGCGCGGACGGCGGGCAGTGCGCCTATCAACGAATTGACGTACAAACCTGCGGCGGCACCGATTGATGTTAAAATTTACAATCCATTGGAAGTGACGGATGGCACCTACGAATTGTATTTGAAAGACAGCGATATGACGGACAATGTGGTGGAAGATGCCGCAAAATGGGTGTTGAAACATGTCGAAAAAGGCACAATTACGACTGCCAGAAAGACGATTGCGGATTTAAATGAGCAAATTTTATCCCAATACGGGTTCACGATAGCGATTGGTCAAGTGCCAGATGCGGGTGTGAATCCTGTGGTGAATGCCAGTAATGGAGCTGTTGGTTCGAGCATTACGTATGCGAGTGGCAAACCTTGGTTAACAGGCGTGAAAGATGATGATACGTCTCCTGACCAATTTTTGATAGCGAATCCCGATGTTATCAATTATATGAAGACCGGTTTGAATGAAGCGGATTTCAATTTAGACCCGAAACGGGCTTATCAGAGTTTGAATAATTTGTTTACACCATTTATATTAGCAGATTATCGTCCAAACACAAGCCAACCGTTGATTACGCCAGCTTGGGTCAGCACGAGTGCCAATTTAGTTCGGGCGGGCAACAATGGTTTGTTTAATTTGAATAATGTGGATATTGTTTTCACCAAAGACAAATCCAAATGGAGTCGTTGTGTGGTGGTGGAAACGTCTTCGCCGAATTATTACGATAGAACGGCTTTGAATGCGGCAACAGAAGGCGGCGCGTTGAATTTTGAATTGCGCAAGCACGCCTCCGTAGGCAAAGAAGATGCGAATAATGACGGTTTACCTGATGCGGATAATCAAGGTTTAGGCATGGGCTGGTTCCCCGGCTATGCAGTGGATGTGGAATCAGGCAAACGATTGAATATTTTCTTTGGTGAAAATTCTTCGTATGATGAAAATTCCCTTATTGGCAATTATTTACCAGAATCCGTCGGACTTGGACGCGATATGATGTGGAAACCATCGAGTCAATTCGGTTTGACTCAACGGACTGGTTTCAATTTTCAAACTTTTTGTTATGCAGGTGGTCAACATTATATCTACGTGACTTCACAAGAATATGATGAATGTGCCGATTTGCGGGCGAAATTTTCGTTATCGTCTCCATTTGCGAAATTGCCAGCGTTCAAAAGCATCACTTGGACGGCAATGCCTTATGTAGCGGCAGGACAAAAAATGTTGTCTTACAAAGAAGGTTTGATACCAAACGATGTCACCGTGAAATTGCGGGTTAATAATCCATACCAAGTGGCAACGGCTTCAGGCAAAAATGGCGGACATCCGACGTATAAATTTGAAATCAAGGCAAAAGCACCCAAAGCATTGGATGCGGTAGGCGTTGAAAATGAATTAGATATGATGAATGTCGTACCGAATCCGTATTATGCGCGGTCGGATTACGAAATTAATCAATTCAATACGACGGTGAAAATCACCAATTTACCTGCAAAAGCAACTGTTACAGTGTATTCTTTGGATGGCAAATTCATCCGCGATTTCAAACGCGATGAAGTACCCGAATTGAATCCTGTGGAAACCAATCAAGGGATTCGCACCAAACAAATCATGCCTGATTTGCAATGGGATTTAAAAAATCACAAAGGCATTCCCGTAGCAAGTGGCGCGTATTTGATAAACGTTGTTGCACCCGGATTGGGGGAACGCACTTTGAAATTGATGGTCATCAACCGTGAGTTTGACCCATCTCGTTTGTAATCGTTTGAATTAGGATTTTTAGGATTTT